>DATEZO010000284.1:0-25970 GCA_035255485.1 Burkholderiaceae bacterium | reverse complement strand
GTTCGAAGGCAAGATTCCTTATACGGGTAGCGGCATCATTGCGCAGATCCCGTTGCAGCACAGATTGGGGCTGGGTAATCCGACATTTCGCGGCAATACCATGATTCCGGAAGGTGCCAGCAGCAGTACTGCGATTATTCCGCGACAGAACGGCGTGCTGATTCAGGACCTGCCGTTTACGATCCAGCTCAGGAAATTCATTGTCGAATTTTATTCGACCGGCATGCCAAAGCTGTTCGCGAGCGAAGTGACGGTGATCGACCATGCCAATGGCAAGACATTTCCGGCGACGATTGAAGTCAACAAGCCGCTGATTTACAAAGGCGTGGCGGTCTATCAGTCCAGTTTTGAAGATGGCGGCAGCAAGCTGAAGCTGACCGGTTATCCGATTACCGGCGCACGAAATGATACATTCGAAATCATCGGTGAGATTGGCAATTCGACACCATTGGGCAACCGCCAGAATGCAGAATATACGGTGGAATGGTCCGGATTCCGACCCTTCAATGTCGAAAATCTTGCGCAGAACGGCCAGGATGTGCGTGCGGTGAATCCGGACAAGAGCTTCAACCAGAAATTTACGGAGGGGTTCGACAAGCAGCTCGGTTCAGCCGGCAAAGGCGCCAATACCAAGGATCTCAGGAATGTCGGGCCAAGCGTGCAATACAAGTTGCGCGACAAGACCGGCCAGGCACGCGAATATAATAATTACATGCAACCGGTGCAATTGGATGGCGCGCTGGTGTTTCTGGCCGGGATGCGCGCTTCGCCCAGCGACCCGTTTCAGTACTTGCGCATTCCGGCCGACGACAATCATTCGGTGAACGAGTGGATGCGCGTGCGCGCGGCAATCCTGAACCCGGAGTTGCGGGAGCAGGCTGCGCAACGCTATGCCTTGCGCCTGATGCCGAAAGCCCGTAACGATAACGACAAACTGCGCCAGCAATTGCAGCAGTCGGCGCTAAAAGGATTGACGATTTTCGCCGGGGACGACAAGCAGGCGGGTTATTTTGCGGTATCCCGGTTTCTCGAAAAAGTACCGCCGGCAGATCAGGAAAAAGCTGTCGATATTTTCCTGAAAATTCTGAACGGCAGCTTGTGGGAATTATGGCAGGCTGCGCGTGAACAGGATGGCTTGAAACCGGTTGCGGCCGATGAGAGCCATGCGCGGTTCCTGCAAGTTGCCGCGAATGCTTATTCGGATGCATTTTTCTATGGCGCACCGGTGTACTTGCAACTGAAGGAATTCAATGAAGTCAAAGCTTCGGTATTGCAGGTGACCCGCTCGCCGGGGAAAAAAGTCGTTTATTTTGGCTGCCTGTTGCTGGTGCTCGGTATTTTCTCGATGTTTTTCATTCGTGAGCGGCGTCTGTGGATATGGCTGAAGCCACATCCGGATGGCGGTTCGCAAGCGCTGATGGCAATGAGCACACAGCGCAAGACACTGGATTTTGAAAAAGAATTCGTCTTGTTGAAAACGCAATTGGCGCAGCCGGATGCGCCCGCACGGCAATAAAATTACTCGGCTATACTGCACTATCGTCCTTAAATCATCGTCTCAGCGGGCTCCCTCGACATGGAACTGACACAGAATCAAATTTATGCGCAGCCGCCGGGTTTTTTCAAACGGCTAACGCCAGTCGACTGGTTGTACGGCCTGGCACTGGTAGTGGCATCCCTATTCGCGTTGAACCGCTTTGGCGGTTACATGGATTATTACGAAAAGGCAATTCTGGTGCTGTCGGCGCCGACATTTGCCTGGCTTGGCTGGCACTGGAAACCGGTGCGCTGGCTCATCGCGGTACTGGCGTTGCTGACGTTGTTTGCGATTGAATTGTATGCAGGCTCGCTGGATATGGCGAACCGGAAGTTCCTGTTGAAATATTTGCTGTCCAGCCAATCCGCCATCTTGTGGATGAGCGCGCTGTTTTATCTGTCCACCCTGTTTTACTGGGGCGGCCTGATTGCCAGGTCGGATTTCGGCAGTGCGGTCGGCAGTTCATTGTGCTGGGCGGCAGTAATCATGGGTTTCACCGGCATGCTGGTGCGTTGGTATGAATCCTATCTGCTGGGCACCGATATCGGCCATATTCCGGTATCCAATCTATATGAAGTGTTCGTGCTGTTTTCCATGATTACCGCGCTGTTCTATCTTTACTACGAGCAGCATTACGCTACCCGACAACTGGGGCCGTTCGTACTGCTGGTGATTTCCGCAGCGGTCGGTTTTCTATTGTGGTACACGGTCAGCCGTGAAGCCTCTGAAATCCAGCCGCTGGTTCCGGCGCTGCAAAGCTGGTGGATGAAAATCCATGTTCCCGCGAATTTCATCGGCTATGGTACGTTCGCCATGGCATCGATGGTGGGCGTCGCTTATCTGCTCAAATCGAAAGGCTTGCTGACCGAGCGACTGCCGTCGCTGGAAGTGCTGGACGACATGATGTACAAGGCAATTGCGATTGGTTTTGCCTTCTTTACCGTTGCGACCATCCTGGGCGCGTTATGGGCGGCCGAAGCGTGGGGCGGTTACTGGTCATGGGATCCGAAAGAAACCTGGGCCCTGATCGTCTGGCTCAACTATGCGGCATGGCTGCATATGCGATTGATGAAAGGCTTGCGCGGACAGGCAGCGGCCTGGTGGGCGCTGATCGGCCTGCTGGTGACGACGTTTGCCTTCCTTGGCGTCAATATGTTTCTTTCCGGACTGCATTCCTACGGGCAGCTCTGATATTTTTTAAAACATAAGGAATAAAGTCCGGGCTTCGGTTGTATACCCGTTGTGTTGTCTGAACAGCACAACCCATCAACCAGCTTAGCGAGGACTTTATGAAACGCCTTCCTGTACCTCTTGCATTATTGGCGACGTTGTTCGCCGCTTTCGCATCGTCGGCTGCCATTGCAGCGCCTGCCAAGGTATCGGATGGCGCGTTGACCAATGACGCCGGCAGGACTCTCTATACGTTCGAACGCGATACCGCCGGTAAAAGCGCATGCACCGGGCAATGCGCCACCAACTGGCCGCCGTTGCTGGCACAGAGCACCGATAAAGCCGACGGCGACTATAGCGTCATTACTCGCGATGACGGCCGGAAACAATGGGCCTACAAGGGCAAGCCGCTGTATTTGTGGAGCAAGGATCAGAAACCCGGCGACAAGAAGGGCGACGGCGTCAACAACGTCTGGCATGTTGCCAAACCCTGATGTCCGACTTCGCACAGGATCTGGCATTGCAGATTCCGCGTCTGCGTCGCTATGCGCGCGCGTTAACGCACAATGCTGCCTGGGCGGACGATCTGGTGCAGGATACGCTGGAGCGCGCATTGCGTCGCCGCTGGCTGTTTCGCATTAATGGCAATCTGACCGCATGGCTGCTGACAATGCTGCATCGAATCTATCTGAATGATGTGACGCGCCGCCGCACCGCGCCGGTATCACTCGATGACGGCATGCCCGAGCCGGGTGTGCCGGATGACATGGCGTTGCAATTCGATATACGGCGCGCACTATCGAACCTGCATCCGGAGCAGCGCGCGGTGATGGTGCTGATCGGGCTGGAGCAATTGAGCTACAAGGAAGCGGCACAAGTGCTCGATATTCCGATTGGCACCGTCATGTCTCGGCTGGCACGGGCGCGGGCCCAGCTGCGCGATGCGCTGTCCGGCAAGGCTGCCCAGAGTGCCACAACTGCAGCGCATTCGCATTTAACCCGGATCAAGTGACATGACTGCGCCGCAGATCAACGAATTGAACATGCATGCCTATGTCGACGGGCAACTGGAAGTGGAGCGTCGCGCCGAAGTGGAAGCGCATCTGGCGGCGCATCCGGAGGCAGCAGCCCATGCACAGCACTTGCGCGATCAGATCCAGCTGCTGCACCGTGCCTACGATGGTGTATTGAATGAAGCGATTCCGCCGCGCCTGACCGATGCATTGCAATCCAGGACATGGCTGCACGGCATGGTCGCCGGCATGGCTTGGCTGGCGTGCGGACTGGTTGTCGGCTGGTTTGCCCGGACGGTGATTCCCGATTATCCGGCAACGGCTTCCGTATTTGCACAAGACGCGCTGGCGGCGCACATCCTGTACGCCGCCGAAAAACGGCATCCGGTCGAAGTGCCGGCAGCGCAGGAAGCGCACCTGGTTGCATGGCTGTCGAAGCGGCTGGATGCGCCGATTCGCGCGCCCGGCTTGCAGCAACAGGGGTTCGCATTGCTGGGCGGGCGGCTGCTGCCGAGTGCGGATGGACCATTGGCGCAACTGATGTATGAATCCGCGAGTGGCGAGCGGCTGACCCTGACAGTCGGGCATGCCGCGCAACAGCAGCATACCGGCTTCCAGATAATGGAGCGCAACGGTACGAGCGTGTTCTACTGGATCGACCGCGATTACGGCTATGCCTTGTCAGGCAGCATTGACAGGGCGCATCTGCTTGCCGTGGCACAAGCGGTAGAGCAGCAACTGCGGCCATGACACGGAAATAGCTTGAAATGACGACAAGGTTGTCACGGCACCAATAGCCCAAGTGTGATCTTTCAGCTTCAGGATGGAGTGACCATGTTAATCAAGCGCAAACCCAACGGAATCGATATTCCCTACCCCTCTGAAATAACGCCGCGTGCCGTGGCCGAATCGCGCCGCGCCTTCATCAGGCAGCTTGCAGTCGGCTCCATCGCCGGCAGCGCGTTAATCGACATGGCCGCACGCGAGGCATTCGCGCAGGCACCTGGCACGCAGAAGCTGGCCGCGAAAGTAAATCCGGCCTATATCGTGATGGACAAGAGCACCTCGTTCAAGGACGCCACCACATATAACAATTTTTATGAATTCGGCACCGACAAATCTGACCCGGCAAGCCATGCGAGCGCGCTCAAAACCCGCCCCTGGACGGTTTCGATCGAAGGTGACGTCAAAAAACCGATGACGCTCGATATCGATGCGTTGCAAAAACTTGCGCCGCTGGAAGAGCGTATTTATCGCCTGCGCTGCGTTGAAGGCTGGTCAATGGTGATTCCCTGGATCGGATATTCCCTGTCGGCACTGATCCGGCATGTCGAGCCGACCGGCAATGCGAAATACGTGGAATTCACGACGCTGGCGGACAGGAAAACCATGCCTGGCGTGCGCGGCGCCGTGCTGGAATGGCCTTATGTCGAAGGCTTGCGGCTCGACGAGGCAAATCATCCGCTTGTGCTCCTGGCCTTCGGTATGTATGGCGACGTCCTGCCGAACCAGAACGGTGCCCCGATCCGGGTCGTGACGCCGTGGAAATACGGCTTCAAATCCGCCAAATCGATCGTGAAGATCCGCTTTGTAAGGGATCAGCCGCGTACGGCATGGAATCTTGCTGCGCCACAGGAATACGGCTTTTATGCCAATGTGAATCCGGCAGTTGATCATCCGCGCTGGTCGCAGGCGACTGAACGGCGCATTGGCGAAGACGGATTCTTCACCAGGAAACGCAAGACCCTGATGTTCAATGGCTATGGCGAAGTTGCACCGCTGTATTCCGGCATGGATCTGAAGAAGTTCTTTTAGCAAGCGCCGGGAATCGCGCTTTCCTGGCGGATTCCCGGCCAGAGTTGCGCGACGCACTTCATCCTTCGCTCAAGCTGGAAGAGCCCACATCAAGGCATAACATGGTTACTCCCTCGCCTCGACAACTTCTTGCAATCAAGTCCGTCGTGTTTGCACTGGCGCTGCTGCCGTTCCTGCGCCTGGTCGCGTTTACGCTGACCGACCGGCTGGGTGCGAATCCAATTGAATTCATCACCCGCAATACCGGCGACTGGACCCTGTATTTCCTGTGCCTGACGCTGACGGTCACGCCCTTGCGCCGTTTGACCGGATGGAACTGGATGATCAAGCTACGCCGCATGCTGGGATTGTTCGCGTTTTTCTATGTGGCGCTGCACTTTACGACCTTCCTCTGGTTCGACCATTTCTTCGACATCGACGAGATGGTCCGGGATGTCATCAAGCGGCCTTTCATTACCGTCGGATTCAGTGCTTTCCTGCTACTGATTCCGCTGGCCGTCACCAGCACCAACGGCATGGTCAGGCGCCTGGGCGGCAAACGCTGGCAATGGCTGCATCGCCTGATTTACGTAATTGTGCCGCTAGGTATTTTGCATTTCTGGTGGATGAAAGCCGGCAAGCATGACTTTGCGCAGCCAATCCTGTTTGGAGCAATTGTCGTCGTGCTATTGCTGCTACGGGTATGGTGGCGTGTCGGGCGCATCCAGGTGCAGAATAAAAAGGGAGTATCAGTGAAAACAATGCAATATTCGCAATGAATATGCGGGTTTTTAAAAATACACCATGGAGTATCGTAAATGCGGTGCAGTCCTGTCAGCCCGGCAGCGATTCCAGCGCGAATAAGTCACTCGGTGCTTCGCGTCGGCGCACCAGATGCACGCGGTCGCCATCCACCATCACCTCGGCTGCCCGGCCGCGCGTATTGTAATTCGACGCCATCGTCATGCCGTAAGCGCCGGCAGACATGATCGCGAGCAGGTCGCCCTGCTCGATCGCCAGCGTCCGCGAGCGCGCCAGCCAGTCGCCCGATTCGCACACCGGGCCGACGACATCGTAGATTTTTGCCGGCGCGCTGCATTTCGTGACTTCGTGCACTGCATGCCACGCCTCGTACATTGCGGGGCGCATCAGATCGTTCATCGCCGCGTCCACGATCGCGAAATTCCTGGTCTCGCCATGTTTGAGATATTGCACTTCGGTCAGCAAGATACCGGCATTGCCGACGATAGAGCGGCCCGGCTCGAACATTACCTTGATCGGCTTGCCCTGATGCCGCTGCAGGCGCCAGGCATCGATCCTGGCAAACAGGCGCCCCAGGTAATCGCCAATTGCCACCGGCTGGTCGGCGTCGTAAGCGATGCCGATGCCGCCGCCGATGTCCAGATGATGCAAAGGGATGCCTTCGTCGGCCAGCGTATCGACCAGCTCGATCAGCTTGTCGACCGCTTCCAGCAAGGGCGCGTCATCCAGCAGTTGCGATCCGATATGGCAGTCGATGCCGGTCACGCTGATATGCGGCATGGCCGCTGCCATGCGATAAGTCGGCAGCGCGTCTTCATAGGCAACGCCGAACTTGTTTTCCTTCAGCCCGGTGGAAATGTAGGGATGGGTTTTTGCATCGACGTTGGGATTCACGCGCAGCGAGATGCGCGCCTGCTTGTCCATTTCAGCGGCGACCTGGTTCAGACGTTGCAGTTCCGGAATCGATTCGACGTTGAAGCACAGGATGTCATGCGACAGCGCCAGGCGCATTTCTTCGCGCGTCTTGCCAACGCCGGAAAAAATCACTTTGCGCGGGTCACCGCCCACTGCCAGCACGCGCAGCAATTCGCCGCCCGATACAATGTCGAAGCCGGACCCAAGCTGTTTCAGCAGATCCAGCACGGCCAGATTGGAGTTGGATTTGACCGAATAGCAGATCAGTGCGGTATCGTCATCGCGGCCATGTTGTTTGCAGGCATTTCCATAGGCGGAAAAATTTTCGATCAGCGCGGCCTTGGAATAGATGTAGGTCGGCGTGCCGAATTGCCGTGCGATCTGTGGAAGTGGCGTATCTTCGGCGCACAACACGCCCTGCTGATAAGAGAAATGCGACATGTTGGAACAGAATTTATTTGGAAGGAGAAATGTTGCTGTCAGTCGGGACGGGCGATGGCGCAGGAACGGGTTGCGTGCGGAGAATATCCTGCGCAGGCTTGCTCGGCAAATAAAGCGGACCTCTTTGTCCGCAGGCGGAAAGCAGGCCGCTCAATCCGATGGCAATCGAAAAAACGGCACGGCGCGACCAATTACAATAGAGCTTCACGATTAAAATCACCATTTACAAAACCTGATGGAGTGTAGCATGACCGAATCGGAATTCCTGGCGCTGGCGGATACAACGCTGGGTGCTGTCGAAAGAGCGTTGGAGCAAGCAGCGGATGCTGATGTCCTGGACGTCGAATGTAATCGCAGCGGCAACGTGCTGGAAATCGAATTCATCGATA
Source organism: Burkholderiaceae bacterium (assembly GCA_035255485.1). Taxonomy (GTDB): domain Bacteria; phylum Pseudomonadota; class Gammaproteobacteria; order Burkholderiales; family Burkholderiaceae_D; genus DATEZO01. The sequence goes on along the minus strand of DATEZO010000284.1, from coordinate 17,949 downwards.
ACGGCTCGAAAATCATCGTCAACAGCCAGGCGGCGATGCAGGAAATATGGGTGGCGGCCAAGTCGGGCGGCTTCCATTTCCGGCGGGAGGATGGACGCTGGATCAATACGCGCGACGGGGCGGAATTGTTTGCGGCGTTATCGCGAATGGTCAGCGATCAGGGCGGCAGTGCATTGGTGCTGAATGCGGCTTGAAGCTGTAAGGCGCAGCGTATCCGGCCCGGATGTGCTGCGCTTCTCCGGACAAACAGCGGCGCAATGCGATCGGTGGATGCCGGGCAGGAGACGCGCCTTACTGGTCATCCCGCCCGGATTGGGTTTTCTTCAGCAGGCGCTGTTGCAGATGCCGCACGGCAGAAGCGGTTTTCTTATGTGGACCGGCGGCACGCTGTCTGGCCGCCAGTGCAATCGGATTGCGCGGCTTTAATGCCTTCTGCGATGGCTCGACCCGAATGGTCAGTTTCTGCCGTTTGCTGAGTGCCTTGTTTGCCATGAGATTGAATGGCGACGCCCCGGTTGGTGCGCCGCTTGGACGGTTACAGAACGTAGCGCGACAAATCCTCGTTGACAGCCAATGCGCCCAGCCGTTCATCGACGTAGGCGGCATCGATCTTCAGTGCCTGACCGGAGTTTTCGTTGGCGGAAAATGATATTTCCTCCAGCAGTTTTTCCATCACGGTGTACAACCGTCGTGCCCCGATATTTTCGGTTTTCTCGTTGACCGAGAAAGCGATTTCCGCCAGACGCTGGATACCCTCCGGGGCGAATTCGATCTTGACTTCCTCGGTGGCCAGCAGCGCTTCATATTGCTTTGTCAGGCAGGCATCGGTCCCAGTCAGAATGCGCTCGAAATCGGCAATCGACAGGGATTCAAGCTCGACCCGAATCGGAAAGCGCCCTTGCAACTCCGGAATCAGATCCGACGGCTTGGCCAGGTGGAACGCACCGGAAGCGATGAATAAAATGTGATCGGTCTTGATCATGCCGTACTTGGTGTTGACGGTGGTGCCTTCGACCAGAGGCAGCAGGTCGCGCTGTACGCCAGCGCGCGATACATCCGCGCCGCCGACTTCCGATCGCGTAGCGATCTTGTCGATCTCGTCAAGAAACACGATGCCGTTCTGTTCGACATTCGTGATCGCCTTTTGCTTCAGTTCATCCTCGTTGATCAGGCGGGAAGCTTCTTCTTCGACCAGCAGTTGCATCGCCTCCTTGATCTTGACCTTGCGCTTTTTCCTGCGGCCGCTACCCATGCCGGAAAACATCGACTTGATCTGCTCGGTCATTTCTTCCATGCCGGGTGGCGCCATGATTTCCATGTGTGGCCCGCTTTCCGCCAGCTCGATTTCCACTTCGCGGTCGTCGAGCAGTCCCTCGCGCAAGCGCTTGCGAAATGTCTGACGCGCTGCACCGCCGGTTTGCCCTTCGCTTTCGCCCTGATTGCCGGGCGTGGAGCTGAATCCGAAATCGCGCGCCGGTGGCACCAGGATATCGATGATGCGCTCTTCCGCGGCGTCCTTGGCCCGATCGCGCACCTTCTGCATTTCGAATTCCCGCGTCTGCTTGATGCCGATGTCGATCAGGTCGCGTACGATGGTATCGACGTCGCGGCCGACGTAACCGACTTCGGTAAACTTGGTTGCTTCCACCTTGATGAACGGCGCATCAGCCAGCTTGGCGAGACGACGCGCGATCTCGGTCTTGCCGACCCCGGTCGGGCCGATCATCAGGATATTCTTGGGCGTGATTTCGTGACGGAGCGGTTCTGTCACCTGCTGCCGGCGCCAGCGGTTGCGCAATGCGATGGCAACCGCGCGTTTGGCGCGCGCCTGGCCGACCACGTGCTTGTCGAGTTCGGAGACAATCTCCTGGGGCGTCATGTTCATGATATTTCTTCGCAGGAAGTTACGGGAAAACACCTTATTCCAGGGTTTCGATCGTATGGGATAAATTAGTGTAGATACAGAGTTCGCCGGCGATTTCCAGCGACTTTTTAACGATATCGATTGGTGGCAGGTCGGTATTTTCCTGCAGTGCTTTTGCCGCCGATTGCGCAAACGCGCCGCCGGATCCGATTGCGCCGATACCGGCCTCCGGCTCCAGCACATCGCCATTACCTGTAATGATCAGCGTTGATTCGCGATCCGCCACCAGCAGCATGGCTTCCAGCCGGCGCAATATGCGGTCGGTGCGCCAGTCCTTTGCCAGCTCCACCGAAGCGCGCATCAGATTGCCTTGATGCTTTTCAAGCTTGCCTTCAAAACGTTCCAGCAAGGTAAATGCATCTGCGGTGCCGCCGGCAAACCCGGCCAGCACCTTGCCTTGAAACAGCTTGCGCACTTTACGTGCCGAACCCTTCATCACGATATTGCCCAGCGTGACCTGGCCATCGCCACCCAATGCGACCATGTTGCCGCGTCGAACGGAGAGTATGGTCGTGCCATGAAACTGTTCCATGCGATCCTCTGAAATATGAGATGCCAAAAATGTTGGGAAGCCCCAATTTTTAAAAAATGGGGATGGATCATCCTATTGCAAGAGACGATACGGACTGCGTGGAAGTGACGGAATGTTCAGTTCTTGCGCGGCAGGATGCGCGCGATATTTTGCAGGCCGATAACTTGAAACAAGGCGGCAACAAGATGGTTGACGTTGCGTAGCTCGATCTCGGCGCCGGCGCTGGCAATTGGCATCAGGCCGGTCAGCAATTGCCCCGCTGCGCCAAAATCGACGCGCAAGAGGTGCATGCAATCGAGGATTGCCGAGTGATGATCCGCTGCATGGGCGGCAATCGAATCAATCAACTGATCGGTTCGTCCTGTGATCACCGCAGGCATCATGAAATGCCCGGATTCCGGTCTGGAAGCGGTTTCATCTTCGACTACAGTGGTGATTCTGTTTTTCGGCGCAACAAACGCGGGAGGAGAGACTTCGAATGTGACGCAATAATCGATGCTCGCTTCCTCGAATTCCTTTTCGAGATTCAGGAGTTGCAGGATTTCAAGCAGCAACAGCCATGGTATTTCGGTCTCGTCGCGCCGGCCCACTTCCAGAATGGCACGAATTTGACCGGCAAGGTGCGGTGCGCCGACCAGAATCAGATCGTTGCCCGACCGCTGCAATTTTTTCAGAACGCTGAGCAGGATGCCGCAGCCCACCGGAGTCACTTCGGTGACGCGCATGAATTCCAGGCGCAGGACGTGGTGATTTGCTGCCAGATTCTGGACTCGCTCCAGTTGCTTTACGATGCCGCCATCAAGTTTGGCGGCAAATGGAACAGTCGGTGTCGTTTTTGGCAATGTTGTCGGCGCCGCCTGCGGTGCCGTAAAATTTTCCACCCAGGCGGGCGGAGACGTTTCAAACTTGCTGGCATACTCGATCGACAGCGACTCGAACTCCGGGCGCTTGCCAGTCACCTGGTACAGTTCAAGCAGCATCCGCCATACAGCCAGTGTCGCAGGATCGAATGCATCGCCCTGGATTGCCGCAAGCAGCATGCTCTCGACGAGTTCCATCTGTCCGTTGGCAAACAAGATTGCGGCTTCATCCACCAGAGGCGCGGCTTCTGACGGAGAAAGCGTGATAGGTTGCTGAAAATTTTCATTATTCGGCAAGAGGCCCGGGACGGTATCGTAGCTGTCTGGCGATGGCGGTACGCTGGCCATAGCGGGATTCTGTGCAGGCGAGCCAGGAAGTGGATACTCGGATGGCAATGGTTTGACGAATTCAGACGACATCTCGGATTCGATGGCGTCGATCTTCATCGTAGTAGCCTGCGCAACGACCTTGCGCTTGACTGTAGAAGAATCGGATCCGCCTCCGGTATCGGTCCTCGGTCCGTTGCCGGTATTGAGCGAGGCAGCGGCAACATCACGTTTTTTGCGCGCAAAAGCATCAGCGGGCGTATCGCCCCGCTGGCGGTCTTTCTTGCCAAAAAGCGAGAAAATCCCCACGTTTTTCCTAATGATCTTGTATCTTGTATTTCGTTATTGCGCCTCGAAAAGAGTCGCGCGCTAAAATTGTGCTCCTGCCAAAATATCTCTGAACAACTGCATCGCAGTCAGACCGCAAATTCAGTTATCCAACCGCGCCATGCCTGTTTTATTTTCGCCTGATGGTCAATAGGAAAGCATGTCCGCTTGCATCATCGTTTTTCATTATAGTGCCATAAGACGCAATATTTTTCGGAAAGCTGCAACGCGGCATGCGCGCCGCATGCTTTTGTATCACGTCGAATTGATGCTGTTCAGTCGCCGTACAGCTTTTGTTTCAGTTCCCGGCGCTGTTGCGCTTCGAGCGACAAGGTTGCCGTCGGGCGCGCCAGCAAACGCGGGATGCCGATAGGCTCGCCGGTTTCTTCGCACCAGCCATATTCGCCGGAATCGATCGAGGCAATCGATTGCTGCACCTTTTTCAGCAGTTTGCGCTCACGATCCCGTGTGCGTAGTTCAAGCGCGTGCTCTTCCTCGATCGTGGCGCGATCGGCAGGGTCCGGCACCAGCACGGTTTCGCGCAAATGCTCGGTTGTTTCTCCGGCGTTTTTCAGCAGCTCCTTTTCGAGCTGCTGCAAACGTGCTTTAAAGAATGCCAATTGTGCCGCATTCATATAATCCTTGTCACTCATCTTCAGGACCTGCTCTTCAGTCAGCAGTGTGCCGTCGGCCGGAATGTCAGGAGTCGGTTTGGTTGTTTTGGTTGCCACTTCACTTACCTTTGAGGCTACGGATGTTTGGATATTATCCACAAATATTGCCGCTGCATTGTCGGTGCTCATATGCGTACCGAATTCAGCAGCCTGGGAATTCGTTTGTGCAGCGGGTCTTTTCGCTTTTTTCTGATCGATTAACGAAGTATTTTTTGCTGCAGCCCTGGTTGCCTGCTTTACAACAGCGCTGGCTTCACTGATTTTGTTATTTCTTTCAAGGAATGTTTCCGTCCTGTTCCCGGATGCAGCCGACTTGCCCGCACGTGCTAACCTGGCAGCGGTTTTTCCGGTTGGTTCGACCGCTGTTTTTACTGATGTCGCAAGCGCTTCTTTTACGTTAATCCGTGTTGCCTTCGATCGCGATGTCAATGCCCTTGCCATTGGCTTTGATTGTTTTGCCGAGGACGCCACTTTGGGTGGTAATGAAGTCGCAGATGCCGTTTCGGATGCCTTTCGGGAAAGGATGTTTTTTTTGTTCGACTTTGTAACGACTTTTGCAGCGGTTGCGTTCATGGCATTTTCCCTCAATGAACCGTCCAACGCATTGATTTCACCAGGCGCTGCATGCAATTTTCTTGTCCTTGCATCCTCTCAGACGCCCATCCTCCTGAATCAAAACCCCGTTAGTTTATACCAAACACTGCTGTAATCCTCGAATAAAAACATCTTTGGGCAGATTCTTGCCGATAAATACCATTTTGCTGTCACGCGGCGTATTCTCAGGCCATTTTGCGCCAATATCGCTTCCCATCATCTGGTGAACGCCTTGGAATACCACTTTCCGGTCTGCCCCGCTCATCCATAACACGCCTTTATAGCGCAGCATGCGCGGACCGTAAACCTGCACCAGTCCGCCAAGAAATTCATCCAGGCGCGCGGAGTCGAATGGCCGGTCGCTCTTGAAGACGAAAGCGGCAATATCGTCGGAGTGATGTGCGTGATGATGGTCGTGCCCGCAATCCGCATCACAGTTATGTCCATGATCGTGGAGTTCCTGCGTAGCCAGAAAGTCCGGATCGATTTCCAGCTTTTCATTCAGATTGAAGCCGCGCAAATCGAGCACCTCATCAATCGGGGCATGGCCAAAATCGATGGGGCGAATTGGCGCGCGCGGATTAATACGCTTCAGCCGGGTAATTAAAGCCGTGCGTTCGGCCGTGCTGATCAGGTCGGTTTTTGACAGCAGCATTTTGTCGGCAAAGCCGATTTGCCGCTGCGCTTCCTCATGTTCGTCCAACTGGCGCATCGCATGTTTTGCATCCACTACGGTAACGATCGCATCCAGCAAATAATACGATGCCACTTCATCGTCCATGAAAAATGTCTGGGCGACCGGGCCGGGGTTGGCAAGTCCGGTGGTTTCGATCACGACCCGGTCGAAATGCAGTTGACCGGCATCGCGTTTTTGCGCCAGCGATGTCAATGCAAGAATCAGGTCGCCGCGTATGGTGCAACAGATGCAGCCATTGTTCATCTCGATAATCTGTTCGTTATTGTCCTGTACCAGGATTTCATTATCGATATTCTCCTGGCCGAATTCGTTTTCGATAACCGCGATTTTGTAGCCATGCGGTTCCTGCAAGATGCGATTCAGTAGCGTGGTCTTGCCGGCGCCGAGAAAGCCGGTAAGAATAGTAGTGGGAATCAGTGCCATAAATTCATTGTTAAAAAGTCCGAATGACTGTGCGGCCGGACTCCGGCAACAAACACGATATCAGGCGCATTATGCTCTTTTCGTTACTGCGTTGCCGAATGTCGGATGACGCTGTTTGTTCATGTCTTGCGTAACATCAACCCTTTCAAATATTCACCCTCTGGAAAATGAGTCGTCATTGGATGATCCATGCCTGCGGATAATCTTCGCAATATATGCGCATCCACGCCGGCATCAGTTGCTGAGCCAGCAATGATTTTCTGAAACAAATCGGCGGAGATCGCGCCGGAACAGGAATAAGTGAACAGCAAGCCGTTTTCACGCAGCAATTGCAGTCCAAGCAGGTTGATATCCTTATAGGCACGCGCAGCGCGATCCACCTGTTGCGGCGATGACGCGAATTTCGGCGGATCGAGAATGATCATATCGAATGATCGGCCCTGTTCGCGCAGGGCGCGCAGTGTCTTGAACACATCGGCATCGCGCCATTCAGCTTTATTCTCATCAAAGCTGTTGAGTGCCATGTTGTGCCGTGCCGACGCCAGCGCCTCGCCGGACGAATCAATGGACAGGACGCTGCGGGCGCCGCCTTTCAATGCCGCTAGCGAGAAGCCGCCGGTATAGCAAAAACAGTTCAGCACGTCGCGTTCTGAAGCATATTCCATCACCAGCTTGCGATTGTCGCGCTGGTCGATATAAAACCCGGTCTTGTGGCCGGTCTTGATATTGACTGCGTACCGGATGCCGTTTTCCATGATTGGTATATCGTCTGGCGGCGCATTGCCGGCCAGTACGCCGGTTACCAGGGGCAGGCCTTCGCGTTCGCGCACCGACGCATCGGAACGCTCGTATACATTGCCACAACCGGTTTCCGCCATGATCGCCTGTACGATGGCGGATTTCCAACTCTCGACGCCGGCCGCCTGGAACTGGCATACCAGATAGCCTTGCCGGTCGCCGTACCAGTCGACCACCAGTCCGGGGAACCCGTCGGCTTCGCCGAAGATGAGCCGGAGCGCGTCCGTTCCCTGCACGTTTGTAGCGCGATAAGCGACAGCCTTCCTTATGCGGCGCTTGATCAGCGCATGGTCGACCGGCTCATTCTGATTGAAAGTCCAGACGCGCGCACGAATCTGCGAAGCCGGGCTCCAGGCAGCACGCGCCAGGAACTGGCCGGCAGCCGACTGCACCAATGCGGTCGTACCAGGCTTGGCTTTTTCTTCCGGCTTGCCCTCGATGCGGTCAACTGCTGTCGAAAATATCCATGGATGGCGACGCAGCAGGCTTTTTTCCTTGCCGGGTTTGAGCGTGATGGTAAGCATGGCTTAATGATTCTTCGCGATGGTAAACATGATAGGGACAGCGGAAGTCAATTTTTGTCGCGTGCTTCGGATTCGCCGCGATTCAAGTGATTTTCAAGGGTTTCAAACCTTGGGGGCGCCTTTTTTCCTGGCACGCGGATGGGCGGCATCGTACACCTGTGCCAGCCGCTGGAAATCGAGCGATGTATATATTTGTGTCGCGCTGATCGACGCATGGCCGAGCATCTCCTGGACTGCGCGCAAGTCTCCCGAGGACTGCAGCACATGCGATGCGAACGAGTGGCGCAGCATATGCGGATGCACATCGGCGGGAGTGCCGACTGCCTGTGCATGCGCCTTGAGACGCAGCTGCACCACGCGTGGCGACATGCGTGTCCCGCGCCCGGAGAGAAATAGCGGGTGTGGATCGGCTTTGACCAGCGTTGCGCGCACTGCAAGCCATGCCGCAATCGCCTCGATTGCCGGCCGACCGACCGGTACGCTGCGCATCTTGCCGCCTTTGCCTGTGACCGTGACGGCATGTTCATCCATGTCGATCCAGCCGGCCGAGACATATTGCGGTTCATGTACATACCACAGGTCCAGCGCCGCCAGTTCCGACACCCGCAACCCGCTGGAATACAGAAGCTCGAACATGGCACGGTTGCAGCGTTGCGCGGCGGATCCGGCATCCTTGTCGGGGCTGGCCTGCATGACCAGGCCTACCGCATCTTCGACCGACAATGCCTTCGGCAAGGGTTGGGCACGTTTCGGCGCCCTTACGCCATCTACCGGGTTCGATGCCAATGTTGTCTGTTGCGACAGCCAGTCGAAAAAGCCGCGCCAGGCGGACAGCTTGCGCGCAATCGAAGAAGCACCCAATCCTTTCGAATGCAGCTGCGCAGCGAATTTGCGGATATGGAAATGCGTGACGGTCGCCAACGCCGGTCGATCGGCAAGCACATCGATGAATGCCAGCAATTCGCGCAAGTCGCGACCATAGCTGCAGACTGTATGCGGAGAAAGCTTGCGCTGGCTGATCAGGCTATCGAGATAGCCATCGACATGGGTTTGATTACAGTCGGGGTTCACGCGGGAAAATCATCTTCGAGCAGGCAAGCCAATGCCGCGCTGGCAGTGCAACCGATTTTCACCAGAAAATCGGTTGCCATGTCGGCGGTAAAGCGCTCGGGGTCCGGTGAGCCCAGTACCAGCAGGCCGAATGCATCGGCGCTTTCCGCTGCACGCAGCGGCAGCATCGCCAGCGACTGTATCGCAGGGGCATCCTCAAGCCAGGAGGCTGCTTCGAAATCATTGTTTGCGCCGCAGAAGGGCGCAGCCAAGCCATTCGAGAAGATCCGCGCATCTTCTGAAACAGTCTTTGCAAACCAGGTGTGCGAAAACGCCGCAGCCACATTCCACAGGCGCAGTGTCGCATGCGGCACCGAAAAGATGCTCTGCAAGCCATCGATCAGGACATGTGGCAAGTCCACATCATTGCGGGCCGAGAGGAGCGAGCGGCTCCATGACTGGAATTTCTGCGTGATTGCATCGTTGTCCTGCCCGATGCGCATCAATGCCGCCATGCGCAGCTCCAGCGCCTTGATCTTTTCGCGCAATATTTCCATTTGCCTTTCTTGCAGCGATACAGTACGGCCGGCAAGCGGACTGGTCAGCTTGATACGAGACAAAAGCTCCGCGTGCTCTTCAAAAAAATGCGCATGGTCGATCAGGTAACGGGCGACGGAATCGGGGTCCAGTTGTGAAGTCATTTTATGGTGTACGAAAGGTCAATGATCAATAAACAGCAAGCACGGTTTTGTCAGGGTTGTTGTCGGATTTTAACTGGTCCTGGATCTCGATTTCACCTTCAAAAACGGTCGCTGCCGGGCCGGTCAGCATGACCGATGCACCGGCTCCGGTCCAGGCGATTGACAAGTCGCCGCCGCGCATGCGAACGCCTACCGGAGAATCCAGCAATCCGCGCCGGATGCCGGCTACTGCCGCCGCACATGCGCCTGTACCGCATGCCAGCGTCTCGCCGGCGCCACGCTCGTAGACGCGCAGCGTGATGTGGTGGCGATCGATGATTTGCATGAACCCGGCGTTTACCCGTTTGGGAAAGCGCGCATGGCGCTCAATTAGCGGGCCCTCGGTTTCGACCGCCGCGGCAGCGGCGTCGTCGACTACCTGGACTGCATGCGGATTACCCATCGACACCGCTGAGATCCAGATCTGGCGCCGGTTGATATCCAGCGGCCACAGCGTATCCCGGCCCTCTGGCTGGCCTTGCAATCCGCTCGTATCGAACGGCACGCGCGCGGCATCCAGGACCGGCGCGCCCATGTCAACCGTGATGCTGCCATCCGGTTCCAGTGTCGGTTCGATTATGCCGGACATGGTTTCGACCCGGATCGTGCGTTTGGCGGTCAGGCCCTTGTCAGTCACGAACTTGACGAAGGCGCGCGCGCCGTTGCCGCATTGCTCGACTTCGCCGCCATCGGCGTTGTAAATACGGTAACGAAAATCAACGTCGGCTGCCTGGGCTGCCTCTACCACCAGTATCTGGTCGGCACCGATACCGACGCGCCGGTCGGCAAGGAATTTCCATTGGGCCGGCGTGAAATCGATCCTCTGGCTGATGGCGTCGATAACAATAAAATCATTGCCTGCGCCATGCATTTTGGTGAATTTGAGTTTCATGGTTGCATTATAGGGTAGAGCAGATCCTGGTGAATACGGCGCGTGCTTGTGGCGTTAAAAACATCTGTGCAACGAGGGGCCGGGAGAATCTCAACATCAATATCGTGATGCACAGGCACGAAGGGCACAGGGGCGTCATTTCGCCGTTTTCCTCTCTGTGCCGAGGTGTCGATTTGTCGCTCTTCTTCAATACACGCTGGCTTCGCCCGGCGGCCGCGTCTTGAATCGTTTGTGAGCCCAGAAGTATTCCGCCGGTGCTTCCAGCACGCGCGCTTCAATGAAGGTATTCATGCGGCGTGTCGCGGTTTTCAGATCGTTGCCGGGATACTCTTCCCAAGGGGGATAAAACGTCACTTTCCAACCCCGGTAATCCGGCAAGAACGTCGCAACTACGGGAATTACCTGCGCACCGGTGGCGGCGGCAATGCGCGCCGGTGCTGTCAACGTTGCGGCCGGCGTGCCGAAAAAAGGCACGAATTCGGCGTCTCTTGCGCCAAAGTCCATGTCGGGCAGCATGAAAAAAGGCAGCCCTTCGCGCATGGCGCGAATGATCGGCTTGATGCCTTCTGCGCGTGGGACGATCCTGACCGGCCGAAAGCGGGAGCGGCCGCGGCGCAACGCTTCATCGAATACGCGATTCTGCTGGCGTGTGTAAATCGAGCACAGCGAGGATTCCAGCATCACCGCAACGCCCGCGACATCGAGGCAAACGAAATGCGGGCACAGCAAAATGGTTGGACCGGACTGGATCCGGTCCAGCGGCACGCGTGGTTCGACAATGATCAGCCGCCTGAGCCGCGCCTCCGGGGCCCACCACAGGATGCCGCGTTCCAGCACACTGCGCGCATATGCCTGAAAATGTTTTTTTGCAATGGTGCGCCGCTCGCTATCGGACAAATGCGGCAGACACAGCCTCAGGTTGGTCAGGGCAACGGTGCGCCGGGATGTGATGGTGGCAAACAACAGCGCACCGATCGCTTCCCCCAGGCGGCCGAGCAGCGGCAGCGGCAGCCAGTGCAGCAGCCAGATCGCCCCAAGCAGCAATCTCATGAATGGCTTTCTGCCGGATGCGGCGGCATGGTAACGCCAGGCGGCGTCTTGTAGCGGTTATAGCTCCAGAAATATTGCGCGGGACAGCGTGCGATCAACTGCTCCATTGCCGCATTGATCGCCGCCGCCTGTTGTTCCATCGTACCCACCAGGCTGGTCTCAAATTTCATAAAGCGGATCACATAGCCTTGACCGAACGGCAAGCGTTCGGCATACGTCAGGATGATCGGCGCACCGCTCATCTGGTGCAGCTTGGCTGGCAATGTCATGGTGTAGGCCGGTCGGCCGAAAAAATCTGCCCACACGCCTTCACCTTGCTGCGGTACCTGGTCCGGCAGCACGCCGATTGCGCCGTTTTTCCTGAGCTCCTTGAGCAGGATGCGCACGCCGGCCAGCGTGGCGGGCGCTAGCGCCAGGTTATGACGGAGGCGGGCATCTTCAATCAAGGGTTTCAGCATGCTCTTGCGGGGTGGGCGATACATCACGGTCAGCGGCGTGCGGGTGGCAGCCGCCTGTGCCGTGATCTCGAAGCAGCCCAGATGCGGCGTCAAGAAAATGATGCCTTGCCTGGCATCGAGCGCTGCCTGCACCGTCTCCCAGTGTTCGATTCTGACGGTCTTGAGCACCCGTTGCGGAGACGCGCACCAGATGAAGGGCAATTCGGCGATATTCTTTCCCGCCTCCCGGATCGCCGCGTGCAAATGCCGCGCATATCCCGCGCGGCCGAGATTGTCTTTCAATTGTCTGCGATATGAGGGTGAAGCCAGATAGGTCAGCCAGCCAAGCGCCGCACCCAGCGCGTGCAATACCGGCAATGGAAGTTTCGATAACAGGCGAAAGAGTATGACGAGCATCAATTGAAATGCAATGGCTTTTGCTGATTCTTTTCAAGAAGCGTAAAATAACACGAATGTATTGCCTTGAACCCTTCGCAAGGAGCCGCTTCCGGGTAATCCGCCGAGTTAACAGACAACTTGCGAGGCGGAATATAAATTTCGCTAAAGCGTCGCAGGCTTTTTCAGTTGGCTGCGACAGAGGGTCAACATTGATATAAGGAGCCTGCGATGGCGCATGAATACCTCTTTACTTCGGAATCCGTTTCCGAAGGACACCCGGACAAAGTCTCCGATCAGATTTCCGATGCCATTCTCGATGCGGTCCTGACCCAGGATCCGACGGCGCGCGTCGCCGCCGAAACCTTGTGCAATACCGGCCTGGTGATATTGGCAGGTGAAATCACGACTACCGCGAATGTCGATTACATCAGCGTCGCGCGCGACACCATCAAGCGCATCGGCTATGACAATGCCGATTACGGCATCGATTACAAGAGCTGTGCGGTGATGATGTGCTACGACAAGCAGTCGCCCGACATCGCCCAAGGCGTGGATGAAGGCCGCGGCCTGGATCTGGATCAGGGCGCGGGCGATCAGGGCCTGATGTTCGGCTATGCCTGCGACGAAACGCCGGAGCTGATGCCGGCTGCCTTGCATTATGCGCATCGCATCGTCGAGCGGCAATCGCAATTGCGCAAGGATGGCCGCCTGCCGTGGCTGCGCCCGGATGCAAAATCCCAGGTCACGCTGAAATACGTCGATGGTCGCCCGGTGGCAATCGATACCATCGTGCTGTCTACACAGCATGCGCCGGACATCGAGCACAAGCAGATCGAGGAAGCGGTAATCGAATCGATCATCAAGCCGGTGGTGCCGCAGGAATGGCTGAAGAATACGCGCTACCTGGTCAACCCGACCGGCCGCTTCGTGATTGGTGGCCCGCAGGGCGATTGCGGCCTGACCGGCCGCAAGATCATTGTCGATACCTATGGTGGTGCGGCGCCGCACGGCGGCGGCGCATTCTCCGGCAAGGACCCGTCCAAGGTGGATCGCTCCGCTGCGTATGCCGGTCGCTATGTCGCGAAAAACATCGTTGCCGCCGGCCTCGCCAGGCGTTGCCAGATCCAGGTATCGTATGCGATTGGCATCGCCAAGCCGACTTCGGTGATGGTGACGACGTTTGGCACCGGAAAAATCAGCGATGAACAACTGGCGGAACTGGTGCGCGAGCATTTTGACCTGCGACCGAAGGGCATCGTGCAAATGCTCAACCTGCTGCGGCCGATTTATCTAAAGACCGCCGCCTATGGGCATTTCGGCCGCGAGGAGCCGGAATTTTCCTGGGAACGCATCGATAAGGCTCAGGCGCTGCGCGCCAGCGCCGGCTTGTAAGGAATCGAGGCAGTTTTCCTCGACGGGGGCCGAATAAAAAGCTAGAGTACGTTTTTTTTACGGCGTGCTTGCCAGCAATAGCGTTCGGCCATCGTGCATTTCTTTCTTCGCGTTTTCATTTCTTTCGGGCTGGCAGCCTGCCTGGTCCCTCCTGTCTTCAGCAAACCGGTTACCGCAGCAGAACAAGCGAGCTGGTGCCGGCGGCTGTCGCCGCGTTTACCCAGGATTTCCAGCGCTATCTGCGAGAACAGCATGTTGATGCCGACCGGCGCAACATCGCTGCAGGGTTTCCCGATCCTGATGCGCCAGATTCCTGCTGCAAGGAAATCCGGGAATGAAACGCCGTTGCGGATCCTGCTGCTGGGGGGCATCCACGGCGATGAGCTGACTGCGTCCGCCATCGTCTTTCAATGGATGCAGTGGATGAACGGTCCGCTGGCCCAGGGTTTTCAGTGGAACATCGTGCCGGTCCTCAATCCCGACGGCTTGCTGGCGGCCAGGCCGAAGCGTGTCAATGCGCATGGTGTCGACCTGAATCGCAATTTTCCCACTCCCGGCTGGCAACAGGATGCGCCGCGCTACTGGGCCAAGGCGACCCACAGCGACCCGCGCCGTTATCCCGGCGCCGCGCCTTTGTCCGAACCGGAAAGCCGCTGGGTCAGCGAGGAAATGGAGCGATTTCGGCCGCATGTGATCATTTCGGTGCATGCGCCGTTCGGCGTGCTGGATTTCGATGGGCCGGCCACGCCGCCGCGCCGTTTTGGACGTTTGATCTTCAACCGCGTTGGCGTCTATCCGGGATCGTTGGGCAACTACAGCGGTGTGCATAAGAACGTCCCGGTCATCACGATCGAACTGCCGAATGCGCTTGCCATGCCATCGGAAGCCGAGGCGCGACGTATCTGGCAGGATATGCTGAGCTGGATACAGCGCAACGTGCCGCGCGAAATCGAGGCTGCCAATTCCCCATTGCGGCGCACGACGGAAAAATCGGCGTTGACGCTGCAGTAATTCCGGCGGGATGAAAATCTGCCTGTTTTTTCTCGTTTTTTCCCTGTGTGTCGAGGTGTTGACGAAGATCTCAAGTGCGCAACTATCCGGGTGGGGCTGCAAATCTACGCTATAATTTCTTCTTCCAAGGAGCGTTGCAGCACGAGGTTCTTCGTGTCAGGCTTGGATCATTTCTTCCGCAACGGCGCTCACGTTACTTTTTTCTAAATGAAAGGAGGGCGTGATGAACGCCGCCGTCTTGAATTCCGCATTACCCGTATCCGACGATTATCTGGTAGCCGATCTCGGCCTGGCCGATTGGGGCCGCAAGGAAATCCGCATTGCTGAAACCGAAATGCCGGGCCTGATGGCGATCCGCGATGAATTCGCCGCCGCGCAACCGTTGAAAGGCGCGCGCATCACCGGTTCGCTGCACATGACGATCCAGACCGCCGTACTGATCCAGACGCTGGAAGCGCTGGGCGCAAAAGTACGCTGGGCTTCGTGCAACATTTACTCGACCCAGGACCACGCTGCCGCGGCAATTGCTGCCAATGGCACGCCGGTATTCGCCTTCAAGGGCGAATCGCTGGATGAATACTGGGATTTCACGCATCGTATCTTCGAATGGCCGAACGGTGAATATTCCAACATGATCCTCGATGACGGCGGCGATGCGACGCTGCTGCTGCATCTCGGCACCCGCGCGGAGCAGGATCCGGGCGTGCTGGCCAATCCGGATTCGGACGAGGCAGTGTGTCTGTTCAATTCGATCAAGAAAAAGCTGGCTGCCGATCCGAAGTGGTATTCGACCCGCCTGGCGCAGATCAAGGGCGTGACTGAGGAAACCACCACCGGCGTGCATCGGTTGTACCAGATGCACAAGGAAGGCAAGCTCGCTTTCCCGGCAATCAATGTCAATGATTCGGTCACCAAATCCAAGTTCGATAACCTGTACGGCTGCCGCGAATCGCTGGTGGACGGCATCAAGCGCGCCACCGACGTGATGATCGCCGGCAAGGTAGCGGTCGTGGCCGGCTATGGCGACGTGGGCAAGGGTTCGGCGCAGGCGCTGCGCGCCTTGTCGGCGCAGGTATGGGTTACCGAAATCGATCCGATCTGCGCATTGCAGGCGGCAATGGAAGGCTATCGCGTCGTGACGATGGAGTATGCCGCCGAGCATGGCGATATCTTCGTGACCTGCACCGGCAATTACCATGTGATCACGCAAGCGCACATGCTGAGAATGAAAGACCAGGCGATCGTCTGCAACATCGGTCATTTCGACAACGAAATCGAAGTCGCCGCGCTGAAGCAGTACACCTGGGAAAACATCAAGCCGCAGGTCGATCATGTGATCTTCCCCGATGGCAAGCGCATCATCCTGCTGGCCGAAGGCCGGCTGGTGAATCTCGGCTGCGGCACCGGCCATCCGTCTTACGTGATGAGCTCGTCGTTTGCCAACCAGACCATCGCGCAGATTGAACTGTTCACTAACACGGCGGCTTATCCGGTCGGCGTGTACACGCTGCCGAAACATCTGGACGAGAAAGTCGCGCGCCTGCAACTGAAGAAGCTGAATGCGCAACTCACCGAGCTGACGGAAGAACAGGCTGCGTATATCGGCGTACAGAAAACCGGTCCGTACAAGGCAGATCATTATCGTTATTAAGATGTTGCGGCAGGTGTGACAGATGTGGCAGGCGATGGCGCCTCAGCCTGCGATGAATAAAACGAAACATCGCCTGTGTGTCGTGGGTGGCCCGGAAAAGCGCACTGCGCTTCCCCGGGCATGATCCATGTGAGTGGACCGTTGCCATGAATACGGGTTTTGGCGGGAGTATAGGTAAAAATATATCAATATTCGCAATGAATATGCGCCTGTTTAAAAATACATGGGCGTGTATATAAATCACCTTCACCGAGGAGAAAATGCCGTGCGCTTGCTGATCACCTGGTTAATCAATGCCGCCGCCCTGTTTGCCTTGCCGTACATCATGCAGTCGATCCGGGTCGAGAATTTTGCCTCGGCGCTGTTTGCGGCATTGATACTTGGCCTGGTGAATACGCTGATCCGGCCGGTACTGGTGCTGCTGACCCTGCCGGTCACGCTCTTGACGCTCGGCCTGTTCATTTTCATCATCAACGGTTTGCTGTTCTGGCTGGTGGCGAATTTCGTCAAGGGCTTTACGGTGGCCGGATTCTGGCCGGCAGTCGACGGTGCGCTCCTGTACAGCATTATTTCATGGGCATTGTCTTCGTTAATATTAGAGAAATAAATGTCGTCTTCCCAAAACAATTTCAGCATCGAATTCTTTCCGCCCAAAACGCCGGAGGGCGCGGAAAAGCTGCGCGCCACGCGTGCCAGGCTGGCGCAGTTGCAGCCGAAATATTTTTCGGTCACGTTCGGCGCCGGCGGCTCTACCCAGCAAGGCACGCTGGATACCGTCCTGGAGATCCAGCGCGAGGGGCACGAAGCGGCGCCGCATCTGTCGTGCATCGGCAATTCGCGCGACAATCTGCGCGCGATACTGATGGAATACAAAGCGCATGGCATCCGGCGCCTGGTTGCACTGCGCGGCGATTTGCCGAGCGGCTACGGCATGGCCGGTTTTTCATCCAGCGAATTCCGCTATGCGAACGAACTGATTGAATTCATCCGCGCCGAAACCGGCGACTGGTTCCATATCGAAGCGGCCGCTTATCCGGAAATGCACCCGCAGGCGAAATCGCCGCAGGATGACGTGCAATGTTTTGCGCGCAAGATCCGCGCCGGTGCGAATGCCGCCATCACGCAGTATTTCTACAATGCGGATGCGTACTTCCGGTTTGTCGAAGAAGCACGCAAACTCGATGTAACGGTGCCGATCGTGCCGGGCATCATGCCGATCACCAATTACACGCAGCTGACGCGCTTTTCCGACATGTGCGGCACCGAGATTCCGCGCTGGGTGCGGCTGAAACTGGCCAGTTTTGGCGATGACAGCGCATCGATCCGTGACTTCGGGCTGGATGTGGTGGCGACTTTGTGCGAGCGACTGCTGGCCGGCGGCGCGCCCGGCCTGCATTTCTATTCGCTGAACCAGGCGGCGGCAACCACCGCGATCTGGCAACGACTCGGCCTGTCGCATGATCCGGACTGACCGTCGCGGTTGATCAGTCGCCCGTCATGCACGAAGTCTCGGTAATGATCCTGTCCATCGGGACATCATGTGGCGCACCATCGAATGCGGCGAGCGTGCAGTCATAGCCGATGCCGATCGCCAGCGGTCGCGGCGCAGCCGCCAGCGTGCGGTCGTAGTAACCGCCACCGTATCCG
>DATEZO010000283.1:0-4135 GCA_035255485.1 Burkholderiaceae bacterium | reverse complement strand
CCAGTCAGGTTCGATCATGATCTACACAACCGCAGGTTTTAGGAACCTGAAGCTCGAACTGTTCGCCGTAACGCAATGAATGCCAACACTCTTTCCTCCGTCGCCATGAACCGTACACCGTCGTTGTACACCGAGGACACAACGCTGCAAGATCCAATCGTCGGATCGCGTACGCTGGTCGATTTGATGCACGATGGCTTTTATCTCCTACTATTGCTTAAGAATCGACACATGCCGAATGACGCGGAGCGATTCACAGCACAGGTATGCCTCTTTCTCGACAGCTTTGAGCGTAATGCCCGCACGTTGGACGTGTCTGCAGATGATATCTACGCCTCCAAATACGCTTTTTGCGCGGCGCTTGACGAAACCATCCTGTCATCCGACATCGCTATTCGGGACGTTTGGGAACGGGCACCGTTGCAGCTGACGCTGTTTGGCGACCAGCTCGCCGGCGAAAACTTTTATGTCAAGCTGGAAGAAATCAGGTGCCGCGGCCAGGCCAGCATGCAAACGCTGGAAGTCTTCTACATGTGCCTGCTGACCGGATTCCAGGGAAAGTACATGCTGGAGAGCAAAGAAAAACTGAACTATCTGATTGCGACGCTGGACAAGGAAATCGCTCATCTGAAAGGAAAACGGGCCCAGTTTGCACCGTACTGGAAGTCGCCCGACAACATCGCGCACCTGATCAAGGCCGAAATTCCGATGTGGGTCATCGTTTCAGCGCTATCCCTGCTTGGTGTCGCGACCTATGCAGGTCTGAACTGGATGCTGTCCTCGCATACTAACGCGATGCTTGCCCCTTACTTCGACGTTATCAAGCTCGCTCCCAAGGTCGCCAATATAACGATCAGCCTGCCCTGATCGCTGGCTTCGCCCACACTCGGTTTATAGAAGATGAACAGCCCTTTCGGTTCAGATTTTTCACCATCGCTCGCCCCGCGCCCCGATCTGACGGATGCTAGCCGTCCCCTGCTGCACGGACTGTCTCAACATTCCCGCTTGATATCCTTGGAAACCGCGCTCGGCCCGGATGCACTGATTGCAGCAAGCTTTACCGGGCGCGAAGCCATGTCCGAGCCGTTTCGCTTCGACGTCGATTGCTTGGCGACTTCTGCGCATCGCGGGTTCGAAGCGCTGAACGGAGAAGAAGCGAGCCTGCGCATACGTCTTGCTGATGGCACAGTGCGCGCATTTCACGGCATCGTGACGGAAGTCAGCCAACTCGGAAGCGACGGCGCACTGAGTCGATACCGCTTGACCCTTGAACCCTGGCTGCACGCGCTCACACTACGGCGAGACAGTTACGTATTCCAGGATAAAACCGTGCTCGAGATCATCGACGAGGTGTTCCGGGATTACCCACTTGCGAATTATCGCTTCGACGTCGGCACACCGCTTCCCAAACGTCCAGTGACGATGCAATACCGCGAATCGGATTATCTGTTCGTCACACGCCTGCTTGCTGAAGAGGGATTGAATTTCTATATCTGCCATGATGCCGACGGCGATCATTCGGAAAAGGAAGCAGTCGCCCTACATGCACGGCACTGTGTCGTCGTGTTTGACGACAACGCCGCGCTGGCGCAATGCGCACAGCGTCAAATACGTTTCCATCGCGCCGATGCCACAGAGCCGCACGACACGGTAACGTTATTTACGCAGCGACGCGAAGTGAAGGCAAACACGGTCGCATTGTCCAGCTGGGATTGCAAGGGGCTGCATGCGCATGCCGCAGAAGATCGAGCGACGCTCGGCGCACAACAGGTACCGCCGCTGGAAATATATGAAGGACGGGGCGCCGATCGCTATTCCGCCCCTGGCGAGAGTGCGCGCATCGCCCGGGCCCGCGCCGAATCTCTTGCCTTGCAATACCATGTTTGCCATGGCGAGAGTTCGGTTCGCGCGTTTTCCATCGGCTGCTGGTTCGAATTGACGGGCCGTCCAGCGTGCGAACAGGCTGAATATGTCGTGCTCTCACTTGAACATCAAGGAGCCAACAATCTGGCATCGCGTGACACTGGGCTTCTGGAACGAAATGCTGCCGAAGCCGGCACCTACCGCAATCATTTCACTTGCGTTTCCCGAGCAACTCCCATTCGTCCTGTCGGTTTGCCTCCAAAGCCAACTGCCGGCGGCCCGCAAGTGGCGCTAGTGGTCGGCGTGGCAAATGAGGAAATCACCACGGAGCGAAATCATTGCATCAAGGTGCAGTTCCCGTGGCAACGCGGCAGGCTGGCAGCCAAGGGGCAGCTCGACCATCCTGCAACCTCGAATGCTCCCGGCGATGAAACTGCGGGAACCTGGGTGCGCCTGGCCGAGCCTGCCGCCGGCGCAAACTGGGGCAGCAACTTCATTGCCCGCATCGGGCAGGAGGTGATGATCGATTTCATCGATGGAGATATCGATCGACCCGTGGTTATCGGCCAGCTCTACAACGACACCGATGCACCTCCATATCACAGTGCCGAAAATCACCCCGGCGCCTTGGCCGGAATGCGCACGAAAGAATACGGCGCAAGCGGATTCAATCATTGGATGATCGACGACAGCCCGCAGCAACTGCGCCAGTCGCTCGCGTCTTCATATGCAACAAGCCAGTTGAATATCGGCTATCTGATCCGGCAGACTGGCAATCTGCGCAGCGTATTTCGTGGCACTGGATTTGAGTTGATATCCGATGCATGGGGAGCACTACGCGCAACGCGCGGGCTCTTCATCTCAACCGCAAAAAAACACGGCGCGGCCTCCACTCAGCTCGACACACAAGAAGCACAAAGTCGACTGGCCCACGCCGCCGATTTGGCAAAGGCATTGTCTAGCGCAGCCGGGCAGCATCAGGCGCTGTCCTCCTCCTCTGCCGACGGTATCCGGCAGTTGATCGACACAGCCGCGGCTACCCATCAGACCGATGGGCAGAGCGCCGCAGCGTTCGCGCATCCGATTACGCTGCTCGACAGCCAGGCTACCGTCATGACAGCCACGCCGGCCTCATCGGTAGCGTTGGCGGGCCAAGACGTTAGCCTGACCTCTGCGTCGGCGCTGCGCATGAGCGCTGGGCAAGCCATTTCCGTCGCGGCGGCTCAAGCCGCCTCCCTGTTTGCCGGGAGCGGTGGAGTGAAAGTCATCGCTGCCAAGGAGCCGGTTTCCGTACGCGCTCATACGGGAGCGATGGATATGTTGGCGGATCGTGCGCTCATCGTCACCTCCAGCAATGGCAGCATCAAAATCCAGGCCAAACAGGAGCTCCTGTTGGCATCAGGCGGCGGATATATCAAGCTCGCGGGAGCGGATATCGACATCCACTGTCCCTCGTCGGTGACGGTCAAGGGGAGTACGCATGACTTTCTTGGGGCAGGAGGTCAAATTGCAACAATGCATACGCTTCCGGATTCAGAAATGGCCAACCCGGCACTTTAATCAGGTGCAATAAATGGAGTAGGCCAGCGCTTTCCGGCATGGGTGCTGAGACAGCCCTAATTCAATCCGTCATTGATCCCGCGTTGCAGCATAGAAAATTTGCAATACTAAAGAGGTGATCCATTTATATTACAAATTTAGTAACAAATTGAAACGATGCTAATATTATGCAAAATTGACAATAAAAAAACTTTTAAATTGCTACTTGCGTTCGGTTTTACTTCCGCATTCCTCCGGCAAGCCATTTGCACCTGATCGGGCCACGCACCAGGGGGGATAGACGGGTTTGTCGTATTTAATCTGTTTATACCTGGAGAGTGGAGTATGGATCACATCCCTTTTACAAAAATATCGATCGAGGAAGCGAGAGCGGCGCTGCAGAATGACGGCATGTCGGGCCGCATCCTGCCGCAGGTAACGACACGTTGGGAAACCAGACGCAAGCCTCAGCATGCCATCGTTCAGGACCTAGCGACGCATACCTTTAAATGGCTGGCGACACTGCCCAAAGAAACCCGCCCCACGGCTCTCTCCATGAAGTTTCCACGTATTGCAAATCGGCTCGCCGAAATTTGGAAGCGCCCATTGCAATGCGAGCGCTACCTTGATGAATTGATGATCGACCGCCGTGGCGGCCGTCAGGGGTTTCCATCGGATGTCGCGGCCGATATCGCCAAGCTCAAGTTGCACTTCATGGCCACCAGTAACAGCG
>DATEZO010000282.1:0-2049 GCA_035255485.1 Burkholderiaceae bacterium | reverse complement strand
CGAGCAGGTGCTGGCACGTTTCAACGGCAACCGCGAAGCAGCGGCGAAACACCTCGGCATCAGCCGCACCACCTTGTGGCGCAAGCTCGCGCGCAAGCAGTAGCCGTGGCATGCCGCCATCGTTCTGCTTGCCCAATAAATGCTCTAAGGCAATAATAATCCGGCGCGCTGCGGAAGCGCGCCGAACGCCATATTCCCCTTGGACCAAGGATAAGCTCGATGCTACTGCTGCTGCGCCTGCTGCGAAAACTCATCGGCTGGATCGATTTCATCCTGTTTACCGTGCTGATGGTCGTGCTGTCCTGGCTGCCGTGGGGCGGCAGGCATCCGGTGGCGCGCCTGTTCCATGCCTGGTGCCGCGCCTTCGTGCGCGCCATCGATGTCGACCTGCGGCTACACCAGAAAAATCGCAAACGCCTGCCCGAGCGCTTCATCCTGATCGCCAACCATCCGGCCGCTTTCGAGGATATCGGCATTCCGGCGCTGTTCGACGTGATGTCGCTCGCCAAGGTGCAGGTTCAGGACTGGTTTGTCGTCGGGCGGATCACCAAGGCCGCCGGCACGCTGTATGTCGACCGCGACAACCCTGCCTCGCGCCAGCAGGCGATCCAGGCAATGGTCGACGCCGTCAACGCCGGCCATAACATCGCGCTCTATCCGGAAGGCGGCTGCAAGGGGCGGCGCCTGTTCGACGAATTCAAGTCCGGCGCGTTCGAAGTATCGATGCGCACCGGCGTGCCGATCCTGCCGGTCTTTCTGCATTACGAAGCGCAGGACGACTTCGAGTGGCAGCCGCCCTACTCTTTGCCGGACAAGATCTGGCACATGATGAAAACCCGCAATAACCGCGCTAACTACTACGTGTACGATCCGCTGGAGCCGAAAGCCTATCCGGACAAGTACGCGATGAAGCAGGCCGCTTATGCGCTGTACCAATGCTGGAACGCGCAATACCTGGAATAGCCGCCCACTGGAATTCGCGCCGGAACAACGCGGCATGGCGACGATGCGGCATTTGGCCTATCATGGCACACCATGCAGAAATCCCCGCCTTCCCGCCCCGATACGCCTTGCGTTGCCGTTTGCTCAACCACCTTCGACGACGTCTGCCGCGGCTGCGGACGCACCGTCGCCGAAGTCGCGAACTGGGTGTTCATGACGGAAGAAGAAAAGGAACAAATCTGGTCCCGGATCACCGCCCAGGGTTACCCGCGCCGCAATTCCTGACTCCGGCAGAAGCATAAAAACACCGGGATTCAGTCATCCTTGGCGCCGTCGATTCCCAATTCGTGAATCTTGCGCGTGATCGTATTGCGCCCGATCCCGAGACGAATCGCTGCATCGTTCTTGCGTCCGTGCGTATGCTTCAATGCGGTCTTGATCAGCGCGGACTCGAACTGGCGCCCCAGCGCATCCATCACTTCCGGCTGTCCGGCGGCGAGCATGTGAGCGGCTTCGGATTCGAGCAAGGCAATCCAGCCGGACTTTTCTGCAGCGCCGTTGCCCGATATCCCCGCCTGCGCCGATGACACAAGACCGCTGCCATTCGGCGTCCCCAAGCCGCTTGTCTCCGGCGGCGCGACAAGCACTTGCGGCTGGGCCGGCGCTGCGATGGAGATACCCGCCATTGCCTGCGGCACGAATTCCTGGCCATGCGTCAGCTCCTGCGGCAAGTCCTTCACTTCCACCGTCTGGCCCGGCGCCATCACGGTAATCCAGTTGCACAGGTTTTCCAGCTGCCGTACGTTGCCGGGCAAATCCAGGCCAGCAAGGAATTGCATTGCGCTGTCCGACATACGCTTGGCCTCGACGCCCAATTGTTTGGCGCTCTGCGCCAAAAAGTGGCGCGTCAGCAGCGGAATATCCTCGCGCCGCTCCCTCAAACTGGGCAGGCGCAGGCGAATCACATTCAGGCGGTGATACAAGTCCTCGCGGAACAGGCCTTCCTTGACGCGCTGCTCCAGGTTCTGATGGGTCGCGGCGATCACGCGCACGTTGGCCTTCAACGGCTGATGCCCGCCGACGCGGTAGAAGTGCCCGTCCGACAGC
>DATEZO010000281.1:0-2150 GCA_035255485.1 Burkholderiaceae bacterium | reverse complement strand
TTCATACATGGCCGGACGCATCAGATCGTTCATGGCGGCATTGACGATGGCGAAATTCTTCGCCGCGCCGTGCTTCAGATATTCGACTTCGGCCAGCAGTACGCCGGCATTGCCGACGATCGAGCGGCCCGGTTCGAACATTACCTGGATCGGCACGCCTTTATGGTTAAGCAGGCGCCATTTGTCGATCTTGGCAAACAGGCGGCTAAGGTAGTCACCGATAGCGACCGGCTTTTCATCGTCGTAGGAAATGCCGATCCCGCCGCCGATGTCGAGGTGGTGGATGACGATGCCTTCGGTCGCGAGCCGGTCGACCAGTTCGATCACGCGCTCCAGCGCCTCCAAGAGCGGCGCATCATCCAGCAATTGCGAACCGATATGGCAATCGATGCCGACCACGCGGATATGCGGCAGGGCCGCCGCGGTGCGGTAGGCGGACAGCGCTTCGTCGTACGCGATGCCAAACTTGTTTTCTTTTAATCCGGTCGAGATGTACGGATGTGTCTTGGCGTCGACATTCGGATTGACGCGCAACGAGACGGGCGCTTGCTTACTCATCTCACCGGCGACTTCGTTCAGCCGCAGCAGCTCGGCGGTCGACTCGACGTTAAAGCACAGGATGCCGTGCGACAGCGCCAGGCGCATTTCGTCGTGCGTCTTGCCCACGCCGGAAAAAATCACCTTGCGCGGATCGCCGCCGGCGGCAATCACGCGCAGCAATTCGCCGCCCGACACGATATCGAAGCCGGAGCCCAGCCGGCCCAGCAGGTTCAGCACTGCCAGGTTGGAATTCGACTTGACCGAATAGCACACCAGCGCCGTGCTGTCGTCGCGCCGGTTTTCCTTGCACGCATTCGCATAGGCAGAGAAATTCTCGACCAGCGCTGCCTTGGAATACACATAGGTCGGACTGCCGAATTGTTTGGCGATCTGGGCCAGCGGCGTGTTTTCGGCGTACAACTCGCCATTGCGGTAAGAAAAATGCGACATGAGGGAGGGCAGATTATTGGGATTCGGAGGTGCGCCCAAGCGGCCCCGGCGCAGCTTGCGTGGCAGGGGCGGCGGGAGCGGATACAACGGGCTGCGGCTTTGCCGGCAGATAAAGCGGTCCTTTTTGGCCGCATCCGCTCACTGCAAAGAGCAGGGCAGCCGCAGCGCCAAGACGGATCAGGTGAAAGAAAGACTTCACGATTAGAATCACGGTTTAAGGACAAAACGCATTGGAGTGTAGCATGACTGAATCGGAATTCCTGGCATTGGCGGAACAGACGCTGAGCGCAATCGAAACCGCCCTGGAGCGCGCGTCGGAAGACAGCGACCTTGACGTGGAATGCAGCCGCAGCGGCAATGTGCTGGAAATCGAGTTTGTCGATAACGGCTCGAAGATCATCGTCAACAGCCAGGCGCCGATGCAGGAAATGTGGGTCGCGGCCAAATCCGGCGGTTTCCACTACCGGCGCGAAGCGGATCAATGGACGAACACGCGCGACGGGTCAGAACTGTATGCAGCGCTATCGGCGATGGCGAGCGAACAGGGTGGCGTGCCTGTCGTCCTATCCCCCAAATAAGACAGCCGAAGCGCATCGCTGCGGCTTCGGCTGTCTTGGTGTAAGGCTGGCTTAGAACAACTCGTTCTTCACTTCATCCTTGGCTTTTTCTTCCTCCGTCGGTGGGTGCTCGCCCAGCGAGCGCACACCGGTGCCCGGCGGATTTTCGGCGTAGTAGTAATCCCCGTTGATTTGCACCACGCCTTCCGGCACCGTGCGTTCCTCCACCGGTATTTCCTTCAGTGCCTTTTGCATGTAGCCGATCCAGATCGGCAGTGCCAGACCGCCGCCGGTTTCGCGGTTGCCGAGGTTCTTCGGCTGGTCGAAGCCGATCCATGCCACGCCGACGATCTTTGGCGTGTAGCCGCAGAACCAGGCATCGAACGAATCATTGGTGGTGCCGGTCTTGCCGGCAATATCCGGCCGATTCAGCACGAGTGCGCGGGTGGCGGTGCCGAACTTGACGACGTCCTTGAGCATGCTGTCCATCAGGAAGGCATTGCGCTCGTCGATCACGCGGTTGGCGTCGACACCGGCCTTGTCCGGTTCGACCTGCGACAGTACCTTGCCGCTGGCATCGGTGACCCTGGAAATAATATAGGG
>DATEZO010000280.1:0-6250 GCA_035255485.1 Burkholderiaceae bacterium | reverse complement strand
AGGGATTGCCAAGGATAAAAACACTCTTCAGCGGGAGCGAAATAGTTCAACAAAAATCCCGGCTGCTCGTGTCCAGCTGCCCGAGCAAAGGGGATAAATCGACGAGCCGTTTCGCGACCAGATGGCGCACATCCCGCTCGCACTGCCAGATCCCGTACACCCCGAGCAGGGCAGCGCCCAGCAGTTCCTTCCTTTGCCGCTCGACCAGGTCGCGCCAGACGATCACGTTGATGAGCCCGGTCTCATCCTCCATCGTCAGGAATACCACGCCCTTCGCGGTTTGCGGCCGCTGGCGCGCCGTCACGATGCCGCAGCCGCGGGCGATCCGGCGATCGGCAAAGGTATTCAACTCTTCGGCCGTCACAAAGCGCATCTTCGCCAGGGCAGGCCGCAGCAGAGCGACCGGATGGCGCCCGAGCGTCAGGCCGAGCGAGCGGTAATCGGCGACGATACTGTCGGCTTCGCTCGGCGCCGCCAGATCCACCGTGTCTTCGGCAATCGCCGCTGTTCTCAGCAATCCTTTGTCCGGCGCTCCCGCCACCGCTTGCCATAGCGCCTGACGGCGGTGGCCGGCGAGAGGCGCAAGAGCGTTCGCATCCGCCAGCTTTTCCAGCGCCAGGCGGTTCAGCTGCGCGCGCAGCGCGAGGTCATGGATATCCGCGAACGGGCGGATTGCCCGCGCCTCCTCGATCCGGAAACCGGCTTCCTGCGCCAGCCCCGACACCATGTTCAGGCCCAGCCGTACGGCTGGGCGCCGGGCGCCGCTGTGCTCGAGCGCAGCCTCCCAGGCACTCGTCTGCACATCCACCGGCAAGACCTCCACGCCATGCCGGCGCGCGTCCGGCACCAGCTGCGCCGGCGCATAGAACCCCATCGGCTGCGAATTCAGGAGCGCGGCAAGGAAGGCTTCCGGCTCATGGCATTTCAGCCAGCTGCTGGCATAGGCGAGCAGCGCAAAGCTGGCCGCATGGCTTTCCGGAAAACCATATTCGGCGAAACCCTGCACCTGCTGGCAAATCTGCTGCGCGAATTCCTCGGTGTAGCCGCGCGCGAGCATACCCTTCGTCAGCTTGTCCTGGAACTGGCCCAATTGTCCCTTGCGCTTCCATGCCGCCATCGCGCGCCGCAACTGGTCCGCCTCGCCGGCCGAGAAACCGCCGGCCAGCATGGCGATCTGCATCACCTGTTCCTGGAAAATCGGCACGCCGAGCGTGCGCGACAGCGCCTGCTCCACCTCCGGGCTCGGGTAGGTGACCGGCTCCACTCCCTGCCGGCGCTTCAGGTACGGATGGATCATTCCGCCCTGGATCGGGCCGGGGCGGATAATCGCCACTTCGATCACCAGGTCATAGAAGGTGCGCGGACGCATTCTCGGCAGCATCGACATCTGCGCCCGGCTCTCGATCTGGAACACGCCGACGGTGTCGGCGCGGCCGATCATCTCGTAAGTCGCCGGGTCTTCGGCGGGGATGTCCTGCAGCTCGAAGCGCTCGCCGCGCAGCGCTGAAATCAGGTCCAGTGCGCGCCGGATCATGCTGAGCATCCCGAGCGCCAGGATGTCGACCTTCATCAGCCCGAGCGCATCCAGGTCGTCCTTGTCCCACTGCACGACGCTGCGATCCGGCATCGCCGCATTTTCAACCGGCACCAGCCGCGACAGCTTGCCGCGCGCGATCACGAAGCCGCCCGGATGCTGCGACAGATGGCGCGGAAAGGACAGGAGCTGTTGCGCGGTATCGATCCAGTGCCGGGCGATCGGTGAATCCGGGGCCATTCCGCATTCCGCAAAGCGTTCCGCCAGCGCGGTCTTGCCATCCCACCAGCGGTGCGATTTCGCGATCTGGTCGACAATACTCAGATCCACCCCGAGCGCCTTGCCCACATCGCGCAGCGCGCTGCGCGGGCGGTAGCTGATGACGACCGCGGTCAATGCCGCCCGTAAGCGGCCGTATTTTCCGTAGATGTACTGGATGACTTCTTCCCGCCGCTGGTGCTCGAAGTCCACGTCGATATCGGGCGGTTCGTTGCGCTCCCTGGAAATGAAACGTTCGAACAGCAGATTGCCGCGCGCCGGATCGACTTCGGTGATGCCCAGGCAATAGCAGACCGCGCTGTTCGCCGCCGAGCCGCGTCCCTGGCACAGGATGTCGCGGCTGCGCGCAAACCGCACGATGTCGTAGACGGTGAGGAAGTACGGCTCATACGACATGTCGGCAATGAAGGCCAGCTCGTGTTCGATTTGCCGCTGCACGTTCGCCGGTATGCCGAGCGGGAAGCGCCGGTGCGCGCCGATATAGGTTTCCTTGCGCAGATGGCTTGCCGCAGTTTCTCCCGGTGGCACCAGCTCGTCCGGATACTCGTAGCGCAGCTCGTCGAGCGAGAAGGAACACAGTCGGGCAAGCTTCAGGGTTTCTTCCAGGGCGCTTCGCGGATACAGGTTCCCGAGCCTCACGCGGGAGCGCAGGTGTTGTTCCGCATTGGGCGCCAGGTCGAAGCCGCATTCCGCGAGGGGCTTGCCCAGCCGGATCGCCGTCAGGGTGTCCTGCAGCGGCTTGCGCGAGCGTACATGCATGCAGACGTCGCCCGTGGCCAGCACCGGCAGGCCGACGCTTTGCCCGACATGCTCGACCAGGAACCGGTGCTGCGCATCGCGCGATTGGTGCAGCAGGGTCAATGCGATCCAGGCGCGCCCGGGAAAGGCGAGGCGCAGCCACTGCGCCTGCTGCACGAGGTCGGGTTCCCTGATGCGATGACGCGGCGCCAGCACAACGAGGCAATCCGGCAGGCCCCGCAAATGGGCATAGGGCGCGGCGGGATGCGTAAAATCGGACAGCTTGATGCAATAGCGCCCCTTGTCCGCACGCGTGCGCCCGAGCGTGATGAGCTCGCACAGGTTGCCGTAACCCTCGCGGTTCTGCGCTAGCACAATGAGCGTGAACGCAGGTCGGCCCGCCTCATCGACCACCTGGAACTGGCTGCCGATAATGAGATGCAAGCCGTGCTTTTTCGCCTCTGTATGCGCGCGAACGACACCGGCGACGGAGCATTCGTCCGCGAGCGCCAGTGCGCGGTAGCCGAGCGCGGCAGCGCGCGCCGCCAGCTCTTCCGGGTGGGAGGCTCCGCGCAGGAAGGTGAAATTCGATACGCACTGCAGTTCGGCATAGGCCGGCAGGAGCTCGGAGGGCGCGCTGGCCATGGCTCACGCAAACAGGCCGTGCAGGTACCAGCGGACATCCTCGCCCAGCCGCTCCCGGTACACCCAGTACCAGGCGGGCTCGGCACCTTGCGCCGGAAAATAGTCGCGCACGACGAGCTTGCCGTCCCACCAGCCGCACTCGATGCGTTCCGCCGGCCCGGCCAGGCGCAGCGGCGAGCCATAGAACGGCCGGTCGCCGCGCACGATCAATGGGAGGGGCGACTCCAGCAGCCAGAACGGGCGCTCGTTGTCCGGCAGGCCGGGAAGCGCCGCCCGCCTGGCCGTCGCCGCCGGCAGCCAGCGGTTGCAGACCTCGGGCCGATGATCCGCTTCCATGGCGGGCACGAGGACACAATCGTCCCCGAGGCGGGCGGACAAGAGTTCGACCAGGCGCTTGAAGTCGGCGGGCGTGCCGCCGGGTTCCGGAAACAGCGATTCGGAGGGCGGCGTCATGGCCACCGTTTGCGTTGCTTCCATGCGCAGCGCGATCACCGATGCCGCCAGCGTCATGCGCGTCAGGCGCTCCTGCAGGAGGCGCGTCAAATGCGCCTCCTGCCAGGCCGCTTCCGCGAGCACGATTTCCAGCAGGGTGGGCGGCACAGCCTGCCGGCCGCGTTCATGTTCCATCGCGAGGGTAAAACGCTCCACCGCCCGCTGTCTGGCGGTTAGCCACCCGGTCATCTGCAGGATCAGGCGCCGGGCGCCAAACAGCACGCCCTCGGCATCATCGATGCGGTCCGGCAGCTCCAGCCTGGCGGAGAACCGTTCCGGCGTTGCGATCCAGTTGAACAGTTCCGGCGCCTGGCCATACGCCCGGTCCAGTTCATCCAGCACCGCATCGTCGCACCTGCGCTTCAAGCCGGCGCGCGGCAGCCGCCGCAAGTCGCCCAGGGTGCGGCAGCCAATGCCGTGCAGCCAGTCCTGATAAGGGCGCAGCGACGGCAGCAAACCGCAGGAGACGTGGTTTAACCGCTTGACCAGCGTCTCCATCCTGGCTACCCGGCGCCGCCGCAGGCCTGCCGCGGCGGCATGCGCCAGCAGCCAGGCGCCTTGCGCCGTCGGCGCCATGCCGATCCAGGCGGTGAAGCCGAGCGCAAGGACGCCGCTTTGCACCAGGCGGAACAGGCGGCGCATGCCGCCGAAGGCGCGCAGGCTGGCGGAGACATCCATGACCAGGCTCTGCTGTGCGGCGAACGCGACTTCCGGCGTGTACTGGAGCAGGCACAGCGCGATGCTGTCCAATGCCGCGCGCTCCCGCTTGTCGTCGCGCTCGTGCAGCACGGCGTCCGGGCAGATCGCCAGCGCACCGCTGCGCTTCATCCCGCTGCGCACGCCGGCCTGCAGCGCTTGCGCGCTGGCTGCCAGCACCCGCTCGCGCTCGAGGACGGCGTGCGGGCCGGGCTCAGACCAGCGCGGGCGATACGTTTCCAACGGTAGCAGCGGGAGATGAACGACTATCCACAAGCGCATGGTCGAAGTCGGCAAAGGTGGGGGAGGCCGCCGGCATGCGCTCGAACGGCAGGACAAGGGGATCTGCGCGGCGTGGGCCGCGCCGCTTGACGATGTCAACGCTGATGCCGCCGGCGGCGGGGCGCAACGCCATGCGCAGCGGCGCCGGCGAGGCATCCTGCGCGCATGCCAGCGGTCGGATCAGCCAGAAGACAATATCCGAGCCTTGTGCGGCAAGGTGAAGCCGGCGCAAGGATTCGTTCCGGATGCGCGGCTGCCAGAACAGCAGTGCGCCGCATGTGCCGTTGCGCAAGATTTGCTCCGCCGCCCACAATGCGTCTGCCGATTTCCCGGCTTTTACCCACATCATGCGTCCAACCGGAAAATCGTCGCTGGCCCATGCAGCCGCCTGTGGCTGATGCGGCGGCTGGACCAGCGCGATCGGGCGATCCGCGATGCGCCGCAGCGCCGGCAGCAGCAGGCGCATCTCCCCGATGCCCGCCTGCTGGGCCAGCAATTCAATCAGGGTGCGCGATGGCCAGCCGCGATCCGGCAGCTCGCGATCGAGCGGCGCATGCCCTGTCGGTACCGCGTGCGTCCGATACGACGCAAGCTGGTTGGCATACCAAACGTCAGGGACAGCATTGGCAATACCGGCATCGCCTCGCGCGGCGGCAGTAGAAATGGTGAAGCTCATTGGAGAACTTCCTTTGAAGAATTCTTATTCTTTTATACTGTATAAATATACAGCATTATGCGCAAGTACATCTTTTTCATGCGCATCAAAAGTGATGCATGAAAGCTGTGGACAGGCTGGGGGTAAGCTGTAGATAACTTGTGGA
The DNA here is from genome assembly GCA_035255485.1 of Burkholderiaceae bacterium. Classification (GTDB taxonomy): domain Bacteria; phylum Pseudomonadota; class Gammaproteobacteria; order Burkholderiales; family Burkholderiaceae_D; genus DATEZO01. Next base: position 763 of record DATEZO010000280.1, on the reverse strand, counting down.
AAACTAAGCTGCCCAGTCAGGGGCCGGACGGGGCTGGTTGCGGTTGCGCAGATCTGCCGACGGATGTTCACAATTCCCTTCCGTCTGCAAAAGCTGCCTGGCGGATAGCGGATCGTTGCTCCCCAAGAGGGATAAATGCAGGAGGCGGGTAAAGGGCGAAAAAAAACCCGCTAGCCTTGCGGTAGCGGGTAAATCCAATTCAAGGAGAGTTGGAGGAGACAGAGAGAATAATACTCACATGTAAGTAAAAAATCTGCTTCAGTGATCGAATAACAGATATTTCCATTGCGAATAACACGCGAGGGCAAGAAAAAAGCCCGTGACGCTTGTGGCGTGCGGGCTCGTGTCTCTCGTCTTTCCCTGGCTTGGATTTTTTGTACTGCGAGCGGATATTACTCTATTCCGCCTCCGAAGCGAATGATGTTAGCCATCTCCTGGATGCATCTGTGGCGCGGGTATGCCAGTTCGCGGCCCGTGCACGACTGTCAGCGCACGGTACATAAATGCCGGCGTGCATGTTTGGCATACAGGCGAAGTGCGGCCAGAAGCCGCCATTTGTGATAAGTTGCCGACAGTAACTATCCGACGCGCTCCGCGACGAAAGCACCCACCGATGACCTACGCGCCCGCCCTTCTGCTGCTTGCTGGGCTATATCTCCTGATCCTGGCCAGCCCGGGACCGAATTTCTTTATCTTGAGCCAGCTGGCGCTCGACGGCAGGGGCCGTGAAGCGCGTCACGTCGTGTTCGGCCTCACGACCGGC
>DATEZO010000279.1:0-3563 GCA_035255485.1 Burkholderiaceae bacterium | reverse complement strand
ACCTGCAGTGCAAAAATGACAACAGTCCTCGTAGTAGACGACAGCCGGGTTTCGCGCATGCTGTCGCGGCAATTCATCCTGCAAAAGCATTCCGACTGGACCATTGCGGAAGCCGCCAGCGGCGAAGAAGCGATCGACAAGCTGCAAAGCGTGACCCCCGACCTGGTCCTGCTCGACCTCAATATGCCCGGCATGGGCGGCTTGGCGGCGGTTGAGAAAATCCAGGAAAAGTGCCCGACGGCGCGCATCACGCTGCTGACTGCCAATGTACAAGATGCAATCCGCGAGCGCGCCGCCGCGCTCGGCATCGGGTTTGCCGAAAAGCCGATCACCGAAGTCCGCATCGACCAGATCATCGCCACTCTCGGGAACTAGTCATGTTCCAGCTCAGCGAACTTCAGCACGACGCCCTGCTTGAAATTTTCAATCTTGGTGTGGGACAGGCCGCTGCGGCCATGAGCCGCATCGTGAATGAAGAAGTCACCATGTCGGTGCCGATGATCGCATTCCAGAGCCGCGCCGAAGTTGCAAAAACCCTGGGCAGCCAGGAAGGCCGCCGCATCTGTGCCATTACCCAGCATTTCGAAGGTGCCTTCAACACCGAAGCCTTCCTCATGTTCCCCGAGGAGAAAAGCCTGGAGATCGTGCGCCTGATGGTCGGCCAGAGCCTGTCCATGGAAGAGCTGTCGGAAATGGAGCAGGAGGCGATGAGCGAAATCGGCAACATCATCCTGAACTGCTGCATGGGCGCATTTGCCAATGCATCAGGCAAGGAGTTGCACGGTTCGCTGCCGCTGTACCACGTCGGCACCGGCGACAACATCCTCGCTGTCTCCGGCAAGGAATGGGACGGCGTGGTGCTGACATTAAAGATTGATTTCAATATCGAGAAGCATCAGATCCACGGCTATGTCGCCTTCCTGCTCGACCTGCCGGCATTGCACGACCTGCAGCAGTACGTCGATGACTATCTCGCCAGGCTGATGGGATAAACATGCCGACCACGCTCCCGGAAACCCGCCTGCAGCTTTTCACCAGCGTCCTGACTGCGGTTCGCACAGGCATTATCGTGTTCGACAGCGAGCAGCGCGTCGTGTTGTGGAATCACTGGATCGAGCAGCATTCGCACCTACCCGCACCATCGGTGCTCGGCAAGCCGTTTGCGGACGTGTTTCCCGACATGGTGGATGGACGCACCCATATCGCGATCCGCGAGGCCCTGCGCAACAATTTCGCGTCGCTGATTTCCCAGACCCTGAACAAGGCGCCCTTCCCGCTCTTTGCCGCTCCGGCTGATGCAGCCGGCGGCGCGCGGCTGCAGCAGGCGATCCATGTCATGCCGCTGGAGGTTCCCGGCCTACCGCGCCACTGCATGGTGCAAATTACCGACGTCAGCATGGCGGTGTCGCGGGAACGAAAGCTGCGCGAAATGGCGGTCGAACTGGAGTCGCAAACCCTGGTCGACGGCCTGACCGGCATCGCCAACCGCCGCCACTTCGACCTGCACCTGGAGGACGAATTCCGCCGCGCCAAGCGCACCAGAATGCCGGTGTCGCTCATCATGATCGATGTCGACTACTTCAAGGATTACAACGACAACTACGGCCACCAGCGCGGCGACCAATGCCTGGTGCGCATCGCCAGCGCGCTCGGCGCGGTACTGAATCGTTCGCGCGATCTGCTGGCGCGCTACGGCGGTGAAGAGTTTGCGGTTATCTTGCCGGATACCGACAATAACGGCGCGCTGCAGCTTGCCGAGGCAATGCGCGCCGAGGTCGAGGCCATGTCGCTTGAGCACGGTCACTCTGGCACTGCTCCGCAGGTGACAGTCAGCCTTGGCGTGAGTACGATGGTGCCAGAGCTGACCGCCAAGAGCGGCAGCCTAATCCACGCCGCTGACCGCGCGCTGTACCAGGCCAAACGTTCCGGGCGCAATGGCGTGGCGGTGTACAACGACGAACAAGCCATTAACGTATAGACCGATAGCATAGCCTTTTTGCCGGGCGGGCCTTTGACAGGGAAGCAAGCGATGAATACAGATGCACAAACTCCGTTGCACATCTCCATCGACCCATTGCTCGCCAAGCTATATGACGGGGTCACGTCAGCCAACGGTTTCCAAGACTTTATCGAGGCGCTGGTTACCGCCTTCGACCTCAAGGCGGTCACGCTGATCGTTCACCACGCCGAAACGCATGAAGTCAAAGGGCTTTGGCTGTGCGGAATCACACCGGACTGGGTGGAGCGGTACGCGCTCGACTACGCGCAGGAAGACATGCTGGCGCAGCATATCGTCGCATCTCCCGTGGCGCACTTCTACGCCAGTAACCTCGACGTCGCAAATCCGGAGCGATTCCCACAGACCCGGTTTTTCCGCGAATGGCTAGAGCCGCAAGGCGTAGCCTATGCCGCCGGCGCCATTGTACTGCGCGAAGGCGCCTGGTGCACCCAGATCATCCTGCAACGCGCTCCGGCGCAACCGGCGTTTTCGCGCGCCGAGGTGGACATGCTGGACTTGCTCATGCCGCACATGCAGCGCGCACTTCAAATGCGGGAGCGCTTTGTCGAACTGCAGCTGGGGCAGGATTTCCTCGCCGGCGGCTTGGACCTGCTGGCAATGCCGACGATTTTCTTCGACGAGCACAGCCGTGCAGCCCACCTGAACAAGCGTGCCAAGGCACTGCTGGCGGAGAACAATCTATTACGCCTGGAGGACGGGCATCTGGTGGCAAGCAATGTGGACGCCAGCCGTAAGCTGAATTACGAGATTGCCAGCGCGATCCAGGCCAGCCGCGGCGGTGCGGCGCCCCTGAACGAAGTCGTGCTGCTGCCGCGACCGGACCGCCTACCCCTGATGCTCATGGTGGCACCGCTGCGGCTCGAAGCGGGACAGGCACATGGCGCAGCCCTGCTCTTCGTCTTCGACCCCGACGACGCCCCCAGCCTGACCGCAGACCGTGTACGCAAGCTGTTTGGCCTCAGCGAGGCGGAAGCCGGCCTGGCGGTAGGCTTGTGCGCAGGACGCACTCTCGAAGACATCGCCCGAGAACGCAAGGTTTCGCCGAATACAGTGAAATCCCAGCTCAAGAGCGTCTTTGCCAAGACCGGCACCAACCGCCAGACCGAGCTGGTTTCGATGCTGCTGGCCAGCCCGGCGTATTTTGTGGCCGATCGCTCGAGCCTGAATTAAAGAATTTAACCCGGTCGGTGTTGCGCTGCCGGCCTTCCCGCCCGTAAGTCACCCGTTCGGGTGATATTCGATTTGACATAAATCAATTAGCATCCGATGTGCAATTTCCTATAAAAATTAACTAACCCATTAAAGACCCAGAGGGAGATTTACATCATGAATGCACAAGGCAAAATGAGGCTGAAGGGATTAGTCCTCGCAAGTGCGGTAGCTGCTGCTCTTGCGGCTTGCGGCGGTGGCTCCTCCTCCACGAGCACACCATCAAGTTTGACTCTCAGTGGCACGGCAGCCACGGGCTTGGCTATTGCAAATAGCTCAGTCAGCGTTAAATGCCAAGGTGGATCAGGAACTGCAACAACCAAAGCGGATGGTA
>DATEZO010000278.1:0-11804 GCA_035255485.1 Burkholderiaceae bacterium | reverse complement strand
TGCAGCGGCATCTCAGCGGCGCGCCGCTGCGGATACTGGTCGCTGCGGCGCTGATGTTTTCGACCTACCAGCTGGTGGTCGCTGCATTCAGCCCGCTGTCGAGCCTGGTGATCCGCTCGCTGCATGTCGGATTCCTGCTATCGATCACCTTTTTGCTGTATCCGGCCATGAAGCACGGCAAGACTGCCGTCATTCCCTGGCATGACTGGCTGCTGGCGGCGACCGGTTTCGCGCTCGGGACCTATCAATGGATCTTCGAGGCGGAGCTGATCCAGCGCGCCGGCGACCCGAGCATGGCCGACCTGGTGGCCGGCACCCTCATGGTGGTGATGGTATTCGAAGCGACACGACGCATTCTCGGCATGGCATTGCCGCTCGTGTGCGGCACCTTTCTGCTGTATGGATTGCTGGGGCAATATCTACCCGGCACGCTGGCGCATCGCGGCTACGGCTATGACCAGATCATCGGACAGTTGTTTACCGGTACCGAAGGCATTTTCGGCATTCCGACCATGGTGTCGGCCACCTATATTTTCCTGTTCATCCTGTTCGGCGCGTTTCTCGAACATGCGGGGATGATCAATCTTTTCAATTCGCTGGCACTGGGGCTGGTGGGGCAGGCCAAGGGCGGCCCGGCCAAGGTCGCGGTGATTTCGTCCGGCTTCATGGGCACGATCTCCGGCTCCGGCGTGGCCAATGTACTGACCGTCGGCCAGTTCACGATTCCCCTGATGAAGCGTTTCGGCTATTCCTCGGTATTCGCCGGCGCGGTCGAGGCGACTTCCTCCATGGGAGGGCAGATCATGCCGCCGGTGATGGGAGCGGTCGCGTTCATCATGGCGGAAACGCTCAATGTGCCCTATATCGACATCGTCAAGGCCGCCGTGATTCCCGCGGTCCTGTACTATTGCACGGCATTCTGGATGGTGCATCTGGAAGCGGGGCGCGCCGGACTGGTCGGACTGCCGAAGGATCAGTGCCCGAGCCCGTGGCGCGCGCTGAAGGAAAGCTGGTATCTGATGCTGCCGCTGGCGGCGCTGGTGGCGATGCTGTTCCACGGATTCACGCCGATGTTCGCCGGCATGACCGGCCTGGCGCTGACCGCGATCCTGATTCTCGGCGCCACGATTGCCGCCAGCGTGTCGGGTACGGCATTTCGCACTGTATTCTGGCTCGGGCTCGGGCTGGCGGCAGCAACCTTCGTCAAATGGGGCATCTATCCGATTCTTGTCATCATCGCGTTGCTGTCGCTGTCATGCCTGAAGGCGAAAGGCGGAAGGAAGACCCTGCACACGCTGAAAACGAGCCTGGTCGACGGCGCCAGGCAGGCGCTGCCGGTCGGCATCGCCTGCGCGATCGTCGGTGTGATCATCGGCGTGCTGACTTTGACCGGTGCGGCGTCGAGCTTTGCCGGCTTCATCCTGGAAGTCGGCGCAAAGAGCCTGTTCCTGTCGCTGCTGTTGACGATGCTGGTGTGTCTGGTGCTCGGCATGGGCATACCGACCATTCCCAATTACATCATCACCAGCTCGATTGCCGCGCCCGCGCTGCTGAAGCTGGGCGTGCCGCTGATCGTCAGCCACATGTTCGTGTTCTATTTCGGCATCATGGCCGACCTGACGCCGCCGGTGGCGCTGGCAGCATTCGCCGCTGCTTCGATTGCAAAGGCGTCACCGATGAAGATCGGCTTCAAGGCGACCCAGATCGCGATCGCCGGTTTCGTGATTCCGTACATGGCCGTATATACGCCGGCGCTGATGCTGCAAGGCGACTGGACAATGGCGGCAGTGATCTATGTCGTCTTCAAGGCACTGCTGGCGATCACGCTATGGGGCGGGGCGGCGGTAGGCTATCTCTGGATGCCGCTCAGGCTTGCGGAGCGCGGGTTTATCGCCGTGGCGGCGCTGATGCTGGTTGCCGCAGTACCGCTGACCGATGAAATCGGCTTTGCCATGGCGGCCGCTTTCCTTGGCTGGCATGTCTGGCAAAGACGCAGGATGGCCGTCGCGTGATTGCGCTGTGCATCGCCGCCGCTGGCGCGCTCATCACTTTGCCGCTGCAATCCTTTACGCTGGCATGGACCCATTCGATCGAAAAAATCCGCTGGGAAGAGGATTATCGAGTCGAGGATCAGCGTTTGCTGCTGGTCGAAGCCCGCATTCGCGGTTCCGGCGCCGGCATGGACATTCCCGACGATGCCGTGCTGGTCAACGGCGTGTGGCATTATGCCCCGGCCCTCAAATCGGTGCCGCGGCTGCGACTGGCGCGCTCGCCCTATGTTGCCGATTATCAGTTGTGCTACGGTGCGCGCTGCCACCCGATGGCGGAAATTGCAGGCCCGGTCGAATCGGCAACGCTGGTAGAACTGTATCCCTGTCATGATTGAGCCAGATCAAAGTTTTCATTCTTGCTGAGCTTCAATATTGTCCACCGTCAAGATCGAGAGCGGTATGGGCACGATCCACAATCCATGTCGTTCATGTTGCATGGCGTACTGACAGGATTTGACTCCTGGCAAATGACTACATGCCGACTCCGGTTGTCGGTTGATCGCCGCATCTTTATATACACAAAGGGATGAAATGCTGAACAATCTCACCATAAGAACGCGGCTTGTTTTCGTCATCGGTTTTTTGTCGGTCTGGCTGATTGCCGGCGGCGTTATCGGATTGACCAGCCTGAGCGCCGCCAATGGCGCTTTGCGAGCGAATTACGAGGGTCGCCTGCTACCGATGGCGCAGCTCGATCAGATCGTGCGGCTGATCTATGCGAATCAGCTGGCGATTGCGCAAGGCTTGACGAACGACCCTGCGGCGCTCGCAAAGGACATGGATGAAGTCGATGCGCGCATAAGGGAAATCGGCAAGGTGTGGAACAGCTACATGGCGACCAGCCTGAGTGCGGAAGAGAAGGCGTTGGCCGGCAAGTTTGCGGAAAGCCGCAGCAAGTTCGTGATGGAAGGATTGCAGCCTGCGGTTGCGGCATTGCGCGCGCAAGATCTGCCGCAGGCAGCCCGCGTCATGCGCGACCGGATGAACCCGCTATTTGCGCCGGTGCGCGACAGCATGAATACCCTGATGCAGTTGCAAATCGATAGCGCCAGGCAGGATTTCGAAAAAACGCAATTTGTTTACAGCGTCGTTCGCGCGGGTTGCCTGAGCGGCATTCTGTTCGGCGTACTGCTTGGTGCGGCAATCGGCGTATGGCTGATCCGGGCGATTTCACGCCCGATCGACCAGGCGGTAAGAATTGCGAAGAGCGTGGCGGCGGGCGATCTGACACAGAAAATCGACGTGACATCGCACGATGAAACAGGCCAGCTGATGCAGGCGCTGAAAGACATGAATGCGAGCCTGGTGAATATCGTGGGGCAGGTTCGTACCGGTACCGAGACGATTGCCAGCGCCTCCGGGCAGATTGCTTCCGGCAACATCGATCTGTCGACGCGTACCGAGATGCAGGCCAGTTCACTGGAAGAAACCGCCTCCTCGATGGAGGAACTGACTTCGACCGTCAAACAGAATGCCGACAGCGCCCGGCAGGCCAACCAACTGGCTGCCTCCGCTTCCGCGGTCGCCATCAAGGGCGGCACGGTAGTGGCGGAAGTGGTCACCACCATGGGGTCGATCAATGCATCGGCCAGGAAAATCGTCGATATCATCGGCGTGATCGACGGGATTGCGTTCCAGACCAATATCCTGGCGCTGAATGCCGCGGTGGAAGCGGCGCGTGCCGGCGAACAGGGGCGCGGCTTTGCGGTAGTGGCATCCGAGGTACGGCATCTGGCACAGCGATCGGCCGCCGCTGCCAAGGAAATCAAGGTCCTGATCGGCGATTCGGTCGAAAAAGTCGATGCCGGCGCAAAACTGGTGGATGAGGCCGGCGCCACCATGGCGGAAATTGTCGACAGCGTCAAGCGCGTGACCGACATCATGGGCGAGATCGCGATCGCAAGCCTTGAACAAAGCTCCGGCATCGAGCAAGTCAACCAGGCCATCAATCAGATGGATGAAGCGACGCAGCAGAATGCGGCGCTGGTGGAGGAAGCCGCTGCCGCCGCAGGATCAATGCAGGAGCAGGCGGTGCATCTCGCGCATGTGGTCAGCGTATTCAGGCTGGATGCGCCGGGCACGCCTTCCGTGGCGCAGCCGCCCGTTTCCCGGCCTGCCACCCCTGTACGGAAATCCCCTGTCATCAAGGTGGCCAGCACAGCCGGCAATATGCGCAGCATTGCCGATACCCGAAACAGGGATGATACGGACTGGGAAGAATTCTAAAAGCGCATACGCTGGCGCGTCCTACCGGGACCGGTCAGGAGCCGTGTCGTTCCGGTGCAGTTCACGCGCAGTTCACGTCAAGGCGCATTCTGGCGGGCAGGCTTATCGCTGGTTTCCGGCTCCCGGGCAAGCTGCACCAGCAGCGCTCCCTGCACCATCGATAATGCGACATTGCTGCCGTGCTGAAAACCGTGCATGGCGGCCGCATCCATCAATGCGAGCACCTGCTCGGTCGACAGCGATTGATGATCCTTGTGCATGTAGAGCGTTGCGCGATTCTTGCTATTGATTTCCGCAATAATTTCTTCTGGCGTCATTTTCTGCTTTCGGAGATCGTCTGCATTCAAGGGGACGGATAGCGATAACGATCTCTCATGGCGCATTTTTCGTATTGTTGCGCATCATGGCGGCATCGTTTTTTTTGCCGGTTGCGCATGGATAATCCATGGCCGATCCACAATCAATGCCATCAATCGAATGCGATGTTGTAGAACAGCGATATGGCGCTGTGCGTTCCCGCTTCGGCTTCCAGCGTCAGCCGCGGATTCAGGGTATAGCGCAGCAGCACGACGCTGCTGGCGCTCTGCAGGCTTTGCTGGTAGCTGACATAGAGCCTGGAAGACAGGCGCTTGCCGAGCGTCACGATACGCTGTTGCAGGTTGTCTTGCGAAGTTGCAATCCGCAAGTCATCCAGGCCGAATGCGGTAGCGATCTGCGATTGCACGCCGGAGGCGGCGCCTTGCGACAGCAGCGCGCCGGCCGCGCTTTGCAATGCGTCCAGGTCCGCGCTGCCCGCGGAAGACAAGCCGCGTCCCAGCACCAGCCATGACAGCTTGTCCGCATCGGGCACCGACGGTTCGGACACCAGCGTGACGCGCGGCGCCAGTACGGTGCCGCGCACCGCGACCCCGGCTTCCACTTCCTGGCCGCGTCGCATGGCCAGGATATCCAGCGCGGGATTATTGACCGGGCCATTGAAGCGCAATACGCCTTGCTCGATTGCCAGCTTGCGGCCATAGGCAGTATACGTGCCGTTCGGGATGCGTACCGTACCCTGCGCGCGCAGCGCCGTATCCGGCGTGCTTGTCAGGCGCACCTGGCCCGCCAGTACGGCATCGAGACCGCGTCCGCGCAGCACCACGACGTTGTTGCCGAGATTGATATTCAGGTCCACCGATGCGGCGATCCGGTCCGCGGATTTCCTGCGGCGTCCGATGACCACGACATCATCGGACAGCTGCGGCATGTCTTCGCGCCCGATATCGAAAAAACCGGAATCGATGTCGAACGTACCGCTGGCTGCCGCATATCCTGCCTCGTTCCATCCGATCCGGGCGGCACCGCTGACGGCCAGCCTGCGGTCGCTGCGGTTCAACAATGCAAAATGTTGCGCCTTGAGTAACATGTTTGCGCTGGTCTTGCCATCGAAGAAACGAATCGGCCCCCCAACCGTCACGCTACCTTCGCTACCCTGGAAGGCGAGATTTTTCACCATCAGCGTGTCACCCTGGAATTCGCTGTCGAGAATGCCCTGCCGCAAGTCCAGGCCCAACGCGCTGGCGAGCAGCCGCAGGCCGCTGCCAGTGATGCGCCCGCTGAGCGCCGGCTGGGCGAACGTGCCGCCGATCGCGATGTCGCTTTGCAGGCGGCCTTCGCTGGCAATGGTCGGTGCAATCATCGGGCCCAGCCATGCCAGGGTTGGGATATCGATGCTGATGGCGCCTGTCAGCGGCGCCTCGGGCGGCAGGTCGAAAGGGCGCTTGCCGCCTGCGGTGCGGGTACGCATCGAGGCCTCGATGCGGCCGAGCTGCTGCCCGTTGGCATCGAGCTGTACGTGCAGCGCGCCATCGGTTGCTGTCGCGCTGGCATCCAGCCGGCGCAAGCCCAGTGCCACCGGCGTATCGCCATGCATCACGATATCGCCGCCTTCGCGTTGTAGGCGGATGCTGCCGTTGACCGTTTCCGCCAGCCTGATATCCCACGCGCCGGACATCAGCAAATCGGTGCTCAGGGCGGGCGGGTTGCCGGCGAATTTCAGCAATTGCGCCAGTTGCAGGCGATCGACGCGGCCCTGCGTCGCGACGCCATGCGCATCGCGCACGAATTGTTCGACTGTGATTTGCGTGCTATCGGCATCGAGCCGGAACCGGCCGAGCTGCACGCGCTGCGACGACAGGCTGAGCGCCGCGGGCGCGGCAAGATGCGCGCCAAAAAGCCCGCTGGCATCGAAGCGGTCGAGCGTGCCTTGCCAGCGCATGGCGCCTTCATGCTGATCGAGGCCGCCGCTGGCGCCGACCGCCCAGCGTTGATTGCCGCCCGTCTCCGCCAGCGTTGCATTCAGGGTATGCCGCGCCGTCACTCCCTGGGCAGCAGCATCGAATGCGTCGGCGCGCAATGCTGCGCTCACGAATTCCTTTGCATGCACTTCCAGCGCCAGCGGTGCGTCCGGGCGCGTTGCAAACCGGACATGCGCGGACAACGATCCCAGTTGCCCGGCAGGGGCATTGATGCCACGTGCGGATGCATCCAGCGTGGCGGCGTTAATTGGGGATGGCCGGCTGCGGTCCAGTGTGGCGTCCAGTTTTCCTTCGGTGTGCTCGGCCTGGAACCGGCCCGGCATGCGCAGCTTGTCGCCTTGCCATGTGACGCTGATGCGCGGTTGCGTGATGCTGCCGCTGGCTGTCCCCGATGCTTCCAGCGCGCCGGCGAAATCCGGGCCGAATTGCGCCAGTGCCGGTGCGGCGATGCGGAAAGAAAGTTGCGCATTGCGCTGCGACAATTCGCCATGGGCCTCGATCCGATTGTCGCCGGCAAACAGGAATAGTGTCGGCACCAGAAGGCGGTCGGCCCGTAATTGCACCTGGCCTTCTCCCTGCAATGCACGGCCGGCCAGCCGGCTATCCACGATCCGGAAGGCGGCATCGGCAGACAGCCGGGGCAGGCGTTCGCCGTGGAGCGAAAAATTGCCGCTCAAATCCAGGGTCGGCAATGATGCGAATCGCCCCAGATCCTGCAGCCGAAAGCGGTTGACCTCGCCTTCGATACTAAAGCGCTGCGTGCCGGCCAGATCCGCCTGCGCGGAAATGGCGGCGCGGGCATTGCCCAGCCGCAGCTCCGCATGATCGATCGCCAGTTGCATATCGGCCAGGGTCGCACTTGCGGAAATCGATAATGGCTGCCGATTCAGCGGCTGGCTCAATTCCACGGTGGCATGCTGTTTGCCGGCGCCGTGTTCCAGTGCGATTTTGCCGGCCAGGCGGGTCGAAAGCATCTTGCCATCGATGCGATGCAGGTCAAGCGCATCCACTGCCAGCACAAGCGTCAACCCGCCATTGCCGTAGCGGCCGTCGCCGGTGATGGCGCCGGCTGGTTGTGCCGCCGATCCGGTGCGCGCCACGATCCGCTCGAACAGGAATTGCCCGGCATCCTGGCGGATTCCCGCATGCAGTTCGGCAAGCGGCAAGCGGCCCTCGTCGTACAGGCCCGCAGCATGGTTGAGCAGCGTCACTTCGCCCGCGCCGCCGTGCGCCATGCGCAGACTGGCATCCAGCGCGGTATGCGGCAGGGTGTGCCCGAATGCAGCCAGGTCAAGCGCCTGTATCGACAGGGTGGTGTCGCCCAACGGTTGCGGCGAGAACGGCCGCAGCGTGGCATGACCCTGCGCACGCGCCTGGTTGAGCGTCAGGTCGAGATTGGCGGTCAGTTCGGCGAGCGAGCCGTCGAGATTGACATGGCCGCGCGCAGCGATCGCCTGGCTGCCGAGGCTGGTGGCGGCATCGCTGGTGAATTGCGCATGCAACGCATACGGCTTGGCCGTATCCAGTGTCGCCGTACCGCTGGCATTGCCGGCAAAGGCGCTTGTCGCCGGCGCGGATTGCGCGGACAGCCGGTGCAAGCGCAAGCGATAACGGGCCTGATCGAAATCCAGGCTGAAGCTCAGCCCGCCGAGCCGGATCAGATTGAGCGGCCCCCAGTCGATCCGGCCGCCGTCGAGCCGGGCTTCATCGACTTGCAGGGCGAACGGCAATCCGATCCGGTCCGGCATCCGGGCCGGTTCCGGATGCTGGTCTATCTTGCTGCTGACGCTGGCCTGTCCGATGTGCAGCAGGGTGACATGCAGCAAGCCGCTGGCCAGCGCCGTCGGCCGCCAGTCGAGTTCGACCTGTTCCAGCAGCACGTTCTGGTTGGGACGCGCGATCGTCACACGGTCGATGCGCAGCGGCCCGGCCAGGCGGCCGTGAATGCCGTCGAACCGTATCGGTGCGGCGCTGCTGCCGGACAATGCGGAAAGCGCCATCCGCGCGCCGCTTTCGCTGCCGGTGAGCCATGCCGCCAGTGCCGCCGCCAATCCGGCCAGCGCGGCAAGGATCAGCAGCGCGCTTCGCCACCAGTGCCGGTGCGCAGGCTGGCGGGCGTCAGAAGCCATAACCGATCGAGAAATGCAGCCGCGGCTGGCGCGTCGCGTGGCCATAGGCGACATCGAGATTGACCGGCCCGATCGGACTGCGCCAGCGTGCCCCGACGCCGGTACCTTGCTTCAGGCGGAAATCATGCCAGGAATCGGCTGCGTTGCCGGCATCCCGGAACACTGCCGCGCCCCAGGTGGGCGTCAGGTGATACACCAGTTCCGCGCTGAATATCGCCAGCACCCGGCCACCCACCACCGCGCCACTCTGTTCCACGCCCAGGCTGTTGTACGCATAGCCGCGCACGGTCTGGTCGCCGCCGGTGCGAAACAGCAGGTCGCCGGGCACGGCTTCGCGGCTGGCGCCGATCACTTGGCCGACCTGCGTACGCGCCTGCAATTGCCAGCGGCGCCGGGTCGGCGACAGCCAGTTGCCGCGCAGTAGCACGCGCCCGATGTTGGCTTCGTTCAGGAGGCCGCGCGGCCCGGCCGCCAGCTCGATCGATGCGACATAACCGCGTCGCGGCGAGATCGGATCGTCGATCCGGCGCCGGGTATAGGTATAAGTGCCGACCACGGCCTGCCGATGGTTGACAGGCGCGTCGCCTATGCGCTGCTGCTCGGTCAGGTAGGACGCGCCCCAGATTTCCTCGTCGTTCCGGACCGGACCGGTCATGCGGGCATCGATGCGCATCTTGTTGTCGACTTCATTGGCGATATCCGTGCGTTCGTAATGCGTGCCGAGGCTCGGATACCAGCCGCTAGCGCGCGCCGGAAAATACACATCGGCGCCCAGCACGCGAGTCTGCCGATCCAGCCGCAGTTCGGATTCCAGCCGCCAGTCGTGGCCGAGAAAGTTGCGGTCCAGCCACTTGGTCTGGACCCGCGGGCCGCTATCGGTGGAAAAGCCGATGCCCAATGCCAGGCGCCGCCGCTCGTTTTCGGTCAGGTCGAGCCGGACCGACACATGCTGCGGATGCGCAGGATCGATGTCGATCGTCGCAAATACCGTGCGGAAATAGCCGCTGTCCTGCAGCCGCGCCTGCAGCTCGGTCAGCTTGTCCTGGGAAAAGGGTTCGCCATCGCGGATCGGATTGAGCGCATCGATCCGTTCGCGCGAATAGCGTTTCAGCCCCTGTATCTCCAGCGGCCCGAAGGTGAAGAGCGGACCGGAATCCAGCTCGATCTCCAGGGTGGCGATATGGCGCTCCGGATCGATGCGCGCTTCGCTATGGGTGATTTTCGCCGCCGGAAAATCCTGGTTCAGCAAGCCTTTCAGGAGCGCGTTTTTTGCCTCATTCCACGCAGCCTGCCGGAATGGCTGGCCGGGGTCGAGCCGCCATCGACGCCGCAGGCGATCCATGCGGGCCTGATCTGCATGCGGGCCTGCAGCGATGTCGCCGCTGAAGCGGATATCGACGGCATCGATGTGGGTGACAGGGCCGGGAGTGATGTCGAAGCGGGCGATCCAGCGCCCGTTTTCCTGTTGTAACGCATGGCGGACGGCGGGCGAGAAATAGCCTTCGGTCGCCAGCAGTTCGCGGATCTGCTGCGGGGCGCTGCCCGCCAGGCGCTGCAATTCCGCACGGCTCATGGCGGCATCGGTCGCATGCCGGGCGATGTCGAGGTAATCGTTCAGCAGGGCGGTCAACTCTCCCGCGCCATTGATCTCGACCGCATAACCCGCAATGGACTGTTGTCCCTGAGCATGCGCCGGCAGCGGAAAGCATGAAAAGAACGCCGCCATGCCGAGCAGCCACGCCGTCACGCCGTGCCGTAGCGATGCGCAGCCATGCCGCATGCCGTGCGAAAGCCTTTGCATGAAGCTGAACGGCGGACTGCTGCGCGGAATGGTGGTGCGATAGGGAATCATCGGTTCTATTGTATCGGCTTATCCAATTTACAAAATTGACGCCGCAATGACGGATTGAGCTGGCGCAATTGCCGCCTGCGACAGTGGCTGCCATCGGATATTTTCATGGTATGGATGCTGCTTCCATTGCCCGGACACGTGTGCAACAAGGAGAACAAGGAGAGGCGCAATGGATGATCGCAACAGCCAGGGGTCTGCAGTGCATTTACGGATCTATCGGTATGACCCCGAAGCGGAAAAATCGCCTTACATGCAGGAGGTGCGGGTTGAAATGGGGCTGCGGGAACACATGGTGCTGGATGCGCTGATGCGGATCAAGGCTGAAGTGGATGACAGCCTGTCGTATCGGCGTTCCTGCCGCGAAGGCGTGTGCGGTTCCGACGCCATGAACATCAATGGCAAGAACCGGTTGGCCTGCATCACCCGCATCAGCGAACTCAGGCAGCCGATCGTGCTGAAAACGCTGTCGCGTAAAAACAGGGAGTATGTTAAAAAATATATCAATATGCGTAGTGATTATGCTGGCTTTTAAAAATACAGCGCGTAGTATAAAAAATACGCATAACGACGCGTTCAGATCGGCAACGCCATCGCGGTGCGCATTCACGACACAGTACAGGGCATGCCAACCGGCAAGCATCGACACAGAAAGGCATGATCGACCATGGAACAAACGCATCCCGCTGACATGCTGGATTGCCTGATCGTCGGCGCCGGCCCCGGCGGCCTGGCCGCGGCCATCTATCTGGCGCGGTTCAGGCGCAAGATCAGGGTGATCGATGCCGGCAACAGCCGCGCGTCGCTGATTCCGGTGTCGCACAATTATCCCGGCTTTCCGGGCGGCATCAGCGGCAATGAGTTGCTGCAGCGCCTGCGGCAACAGGCATTGATATACTGCAGCGATATCCGAAGCGGCAAGGTGCAGGACATCAGGCGTATCGGCAATGAAGGTTTTGCCGTGCAGACCGATAGCGGAACATGCCACGCGAAAAAGGTGATCCTCGCTACCGGCGTGGTCGATATCGAGCCGGATCTGCCGAACCAGAAAGATGCGATCCGGCAAGGCTATGTGCGGCATTGCCCGATCTGCGACGGCTATGAAGTGATTGACCGGAAAGTGGCCGTGATCGGCCATGGCAAGGAAGGCATTCGGGAAGCCCTGTTCCTGCGCCAGTTTACCGCCGATCTGACGCTGTTGACGCTCGGCAAGGAGATGGCATTGACGGATGACGAGCGACAGTTGTTGCGG
>DATEZO010000277.1:0-20902 GCA_035255485.1 Burkholderiaceae bacterium | reverse complement strand
TTTTTCTTCAATCAGCAACGCAAATAACCGCCCTGCTTCTTCTTCGGTCACGACCATCGTCACTTCCACCGGTTGATCAGCCACTTCAAAAAAGTGTGCCGAGTGAATACGGCGGTGATGCCCGTACCCCATGGCGCCCATAAACACAGTCGCACCGCGAATACCATGCGAGCGGGCTGTCTCCAGCAGCCATTCCCATAACGCCTGATGCCCATGGCGCTTGTTCTGCTCCATAAAGAACGCCAACTGAAATCCTTTCATGGCAACTCCTTCACGCAGGATGTCCCCTTTTTAAAAGTATAGGCAATCCTGATCTGACAAGTTGACGGTTTTGGAGATGGTATTCCTCCCTGGAGCGAAGATGAAACAGGATGCAAGCAGGGAACTTTTACGTTGTTGCACGTCTTCATCGACATGCAAAAATCCCATCCGGAGCCGGCACTCCTCTCACGAAGCCATTTAACAAATGGATAAATCAAGCTTGAATGTGAGGGAGCTGAATCGAAAAGCGTGTACGACCTGCCGTTGAAATTGCTGAAACCCGCCCGTGATGTGCGCGTGCAATTGCCTGGGTAATTGCCAAGCCGAGCCCTGTTCCCTCTCCGGTGACATGTTGACGGGATGGGTCGGCACGGTAGAAACGCTCGAAAAGGCGGGTAAGATGCCGTGGCGGTATCGTCTCGCCCGAATTGTCGACGGAAAGCACGATCGCCGTTTCTTCCGGCGCGATTGTCACAAGAACATCCCCATCTCGAGGCGTGTAACGCAACGCGTTGGATAACAGGTTGCTCAAGGCGCGACGCAGCATGAGCCGATCGCCCCGAACCGTGCCTTCCCCGAGGAGTCGAAGATGGATATCTTTTTCATCCGCTAACGCCTCATAGAATTCAAACAGGTCACGCACCTCACGAGCCAGATCGACCTGCTCGTCATTGGCAATGGTGAGTCCGTTTTCCGCTTTCGCCAAGAACAACATGTCGGAAATCATGCGTGCCAGGCGTTCGAACTCTTCGGCATTTGATTCCAGTATCTCGCGGTAACTTGCCGCATCCCGTGTACGGGAGAGCGATACTTGCGTTTGCGTCATCAGGTTACTGATGGGCGTGCGTAGTTCGTGAGCCAGATCCGAGGAAAAATCGGATAGGCGGCAAAAGGCGTCCTCCAGCCGCTCCAGCATTTCGTTCAATGTCGTTGCCAGGGCGGCTAGTTCGGCAGGCACCGCGTCCACCGGCAGACGCTGATCCAGCGTTTGCGCCGTCACTCCCGCTGCTCGCTTACGCATGGCCCGCAGTGGCGCCAAGCCCCGGTTGGCGGCGAACCATCCTACCAAACCACTCGCCAGTGCAGCGCAGGCAACGAACAACCACAAGGTTTGCATGAAAGTCTGCATGAAAGCTTTATGGTGCTCAATATCGATAGCAACAGCGACCACCAGGGGCTGCCATGCCGCAACACTCGTCGGGATCGATGCCGCAAGGCCCCGGTAGCTGCGCTCGTCCTGCGACCATTCGAATAACGGTGTTTCGGGCATATTCGCAACATGGGCAAGCCAATCGTCCGGAAAGGCGATATCAGATGACGCGAGCAAAATCTCTTTTTGGGGGCCCAATACCTGAACCGCGAGATCGTGATGCCCGACGATCGCATCGCCCAATTGCGCCGGCAGGCGCTCCAGATCCCGAGATGAGGCAACCCGTTCGATTACATGCCGGGCCAACATCAGCTTGCCCGCCAGGGCATCGCGATCCAGCTCTTTGAAATGGCGTTCAATCGAAGCCCCGATCAGCCAGCCCAGCGCCAGCAATACGACGCTTGACCCCGTGATAAACAGCAATGTCAGGCGCGCGGTCAACGACAGGTTGGAAATCAGGCGCAATCGGGAACCTCCAGGACATAACCCATGCCACGCATGGTGTGGATCAACTTCGGCTCGAAATTGTCATCCACCTTGCCGCGCAGGCGGCGCATCGCGACCTCGATCACATTGGTGTCACTATCAAAGTTCATGTCCCACACTTGCGAGGCGATCAGCGAACGTGGCAGCACTTCGCCCTGGCGCCGCAGCAATAATTCAAGCAAGGCAAATTCCTTGGCCGTCAGGTCGATTCGACTGCCGGAACGGCTAACTCGGCGGCGCAGCAGATCGAGCTCAAGATCAGCCGCGCGCAGTACGCTTACCTCCATGCCATTCTTTCCCCGGCGCAGCAGAGTGCGCACGCGCGCCAGAAACTCTGAAAAAGCAAAGGGTTTGACAAGGTAATCATCGGCGCCGAGTTCCAGCCCCTTCACCCGATCTTCGACTTGATCCCTGGCGGTCAGGAACAGCACTGGCATTTCCTGGCCCCGGCGACGCAAGTCTTCCAGAATTTGCCAGCCGGTAAGTCCGGGCAGCATGACATCCAGGACCAGCAGGTCATAATCGCCAGTGAGTGCGAGATGCAGGCCATCGATGCCATTAAGGGCAAGATCCGTCACAAAACCTGCCTCCGACAATCCCTGTTTCAGGTAATCGCCGGTCTTTTGCTCATCTTCAACAATCAGGATTTTCATGACCGATCTCTTTTCCTCAGGAATTACACGTTGCCATCTTACCTTTGGCACCAAAGTCTTATGCCGATTTTTACTCATGATGCAGGCATTGGTCGTTGCTGCTTCTGCTTTTTCCCCTTGTGCAGGATGTCTTTTCTCTTGCGAATGGGCACGTTCCACAGGCGCCGGGTAGTAGTGCCTTGCAAAATCCCTGCCTTATCCTCGCCAACAGGAAAATACATCAATTTCATTCGCCATGTCATTGGTACAGAGCAGTATGGGTTCTACATTACAAATTTGTAATGATGTCGTCAGCCAGAGGTTAGGTACAACATAGCAAGATAGCTACCAGTGGGAAATGGATGCAAATTCCAGTCTTCCGATTCAGCTTGCAAGTTCGCAATATCCCTCTAAACGGAATGCTGTGATGAATAGAACAATCACATTGATATTCGGACTTATCTTCACTCTGCCGATACAGGCCCAGAGCCTTGCCGACGCCCTGGAGCAGGCCTGGTCCCGCAATCCGGCGGCGGCTGCCGGCACGGTGCGTAAAGCCGAGGCGCAGGCGCGCATCGAAGCCGCCGCAAGCATGACGCCGGGACCCGCCTCGATTTCGCTCTCCAATCTGAATGACCGGGCAGGCAGGAATCTCGGAAAACAAGAGTGGGAAATCGAGATGGCTGTGCCGCTATGGTTGCCGGGGCAGAAGGCGGCACGGGAGGCGGAAGCATTCAGCGCGCAAAGTGAAATGGCGGCACGCTACCGTGCTCTGCGTTTGCAGATTGCAGGTGAAGTGCGTGACCGATGGTGGGCCGTCGCGGCTGCACGCAATGCCAGCACTTTGGCCAGGCACCGCGTTGCTACTGCCCGTGCGCTTGAATCGGATGTGCTGCGTCGCTTCAGGGCGGGCGAATTGGCGCGGATCGACGCCAATCTCGTGCAAAATGAACGCCTTGCTGCGGACGCGGAGCTGGCCGATGCAGAAACCCTGCTGCTCCAGGCGGAACACGCCTACCGTAGCCTGACCGGTGTTGCTGCTCCCGCTGTACTGGCAGCGGAGAATGCCGTTGCGACTCGCGAAACCCGCGACAACCATCCGCAACTGGCCGCCCTCGCCGCCGCTGCGCAACTGGCACGAGCCAAACTCAAGGCCGCAACAAAGGCTCAACGCGATGCGCCCGAGCTCGCCATGCGTGTGGCGCGAGACCGCAGCGACTTCACTGAGCCTTATTCCAATGCCATAGGTGTGAAATTGACGATTCCATTCTCCTTCGGCCCGCGCGTGCGCCAAGAGAATTCTGCGGCCCGAGCCGAGGTTGATCAGGCTGATGCAGAATTGGCCCTTGCCCATCTCAAGTTGGATCTCGAAAGAGAAAGTGCGGAACGGGGCCTGGATACGGCAGAAAGGCAGTTGACCATGGCGCAGCAGCGGCGGGAACTGACTGCCGATACCTTGCGACTCGCGGAGAAGGCCTTCAGCATTGGCGAGTCCGACTTGCCTGCAGTGTTACGGGCGCGCGCTGCCGCGTTCGAAGCGGAAGCATTGCTCAATCGCCAGCAGGTCACGCTGGCGGCTTCCCGATCCCGCATCAACCAAATTCTGGGAGTCCTACCTTGAGGCACATCAGCGCATTCTTCGTGGCCGCGGCTTTTGCCGCGTTATCCCTCTCTGCCTGGGCTCATGGTGGAGAAGATCATGGCAGCGTGGCAACGCCGATACTACCTGCTGCGAAGGTACCGCGCGCGACCGCCCAGACCGAAGAATTTGAGCTGGTCGCGGCGCTGCAGGAGAAAAGGCTGATGCTCGTCCTCGATCGTTTTGCGACCAACGAGCCTGTAATCGATGCGCAAATTGAAGTTGAGAGCGGCGCATCGAATCTTGTGGCGACGCAAGTCACACCCGGCGTGTATTCGATTCCAGGAGATGCTTTTGCCCGCCCGGGGAAGTACCCACTGGCCATTTCAGTACAAGCAGGCGAGTCTGCTGACCTGCTCACGGCCACCCTTGATGTTCCATCTCCTGCCGTTGCCGGCATCAAACAAAATAAAGCGTGGAATCAGTGGGCCATTTGGGGCGGATCGGGTGCACTGCTTGCTGTGGGTGCCGGGTTCATTGCCAGGCGTCGCCGCAAAAAGAACACAGTCACCGAGGGATGAATCGAATGAAACAGACGTATCTTGCAATCATCCTGGCGATCGCCCTGCTGGGAGCTTACCGGTCGGCAGCAGCCCATGGCGACGAGGATCACGGCCAAGCTGCGCCGCCGACAACCGCTAATGCCACTTCGTATGGTGCCCAGGAAGATTTCGTTTCCGCCCATCGGCTTGCCGATGGCAGTCTGTTCGTGCCGAAAGTCGTGCAGCGTCAGCTCGGCCTGCGCACGGTTTTGACCGAAGTCAGGGATATCCCGACCACCGTCGAATTCAACGGCAAGGTGATCGCTGATCCGAATGCTGGCGGGCGCGTGCAATCAGGTCAATCCGGCCGTATAGAACCCGGCCCGCATGGCTTGCCAATGCTGGGGCAGAGAGTGATCAAAGGACAAGTGCTGGCGTATTTGCGACCGGTAGCTAGCAGTATCGAACGCGGCAACAGCCAGGCACAGCTTGCCGAACTCGAATCCCAACTGGCGATTACCCAGCGCAAGGCAATACGTTATGAACAGCTCGAGGGTGCCGTGCCGCAATCCGTCATCGAGGCGACACGCCTCGAGCTTGATGCATTAAAAAAACGCCGTGCCGCCGTGAGGGCCGGTATCAATACGCCGGAGACGCTGATTGCGCCAGCGTCAGGTATGATCAGTGCAGCCAATGTAGTGGTTGGGCAGGTAGTTGAAGCAAGGGATATTCTGTTCGAAGTGATTGATCCTGCGCGCCTGGCAGTCGAAGCGCTGGCGTACGATCCGGTGCTGGTAACCGATATTGCGGCGGCAAGCGCTGCGGTATCCGGCGGCGTCCTGGAGTTACAGTTTGTCGGCGGCGGGAGGCAGTTGCGCGAACAAGCCATTCCGTTACTGTTTCGCGTCAAATCCGTCAGTGCAGCGGTGGCGGTCGGCCAGCCGGTCAAGGTCATTGCCAAGACTTCCCGCACCAGCAAGGGTGTGGCAGTACCGCAGTCATCGCTGGTAAAAATGGGGGCCGGTGGAGTGGCAGTCTGGGTCCATACCGGCGCAGAGCGCTTTTTCCTGCGCACGGTTCGTGCGCAGCCGGTCGATGCAGCCACCGTAGTCCTGGTCTCCGGCGTTGCGAATGGCGAGCGGGTTGTCACGCAAGGCGCTGGCTTGCTGGCCCAGGTGCGGTGACATGTTCGACTTCATCATCAACACCAGTCTGAAGCAACGTCTGATCGTATTAAGTATCTCGCTGTTGCTGGTTGTCTACGGCGTGCTGACCGTGAGACAAATGCCGGTCGATGTCTTTCCCGACCTGAACAAGCCGACAGTTACACTGATGAGCGAAGCTGGCGGCATGGCGCCGGAAGAAGTTGAACAACTGGTCACATTTCCAATTGAATCAAGCATGAACGGCATGCCGGGCGTTTCCCGTGTGCGCTCGGTGTCGGGCATCGGCCTGTCGGTTGTTTATGTCGAATTCGAGTGGGGCTCCGATATTTACCGCAATCGCCAGCAGGTCATGGAGCGCCTCAACCTGGTGCGCGAACAGTTGCCGTCAAGGATTGTGCCGCAGATGGGGCCGATTTCATCCATCATGGGCGAGATCCTGCTCATTGCGCTACCAGCCGATCCGGCCAGGGTAAGCCCGATGCAGGTACGCGAATACGCCGACTGGGTGATCCGGCCGCGCCTGCTCACCATCCCCGGTATCGCCCAAGTGACGCCGATCGGCGGCGAGGTGCGCCAATACCGGGTCGAGATCAATCCGGCGCAAATGCAATCACTGGGCGTGGAGCGCGAAACACTTGCGATGACGCTACGCGATTTTGGCGCCAACACCAGCGGCGGTTTCCTGGAGGCACAGGGACGTGAATACCTGATCCGGCAGATCGGCCGTACCAGCCGGATCGATGATCTGCAAAATGCGGTAGTGGCAGTCAGGAACGGCCAGCCTATCCTGCTGAAACAGATCGCCGATGTCAAACTCGCCCCGGCCTTGAAGCGTGGCGATGCCGGCTACAACGGTAAACCGGCGGTAATTCTCTCTGTGCAGAAGCAACCCACCGCCGACAGCGTGACACTTACGCGCGAAGTCGAACGCGCCATGTCGGAACTGGGCAAGAGCCTGCCGCAGGGTATCGAGGCGCCACGCTTCCTGTTCAAGCAAGCGGATTTCATCGAACATTCGGTGAGCAACGTCAGGGAGGCGCTGCGTGACGGTGCGATCCTGGTGGCGGTCGTTCTCTTCCTGTTCCTGCTTAACCTGCGCACCACGCTCATCTCGCTCACGGCGATACCGGTGTCATTGCTGACGACGGCACTGGTATTTCACTATTTTGGCCTGTCGATCAACACCATGACCCTGGGCGGGCTCGCAATTGCCATTGGCGAACTGGTCGACGACGCGGTGGTCGGTGTGGAAAACGTGCTGCGCCGTCTCAAGCTGAATAGTGCCCTGCCAGAGCCGCGACCGGTCGCCGAAGTCATTGCCAAGGCCACCCTGGAAGTGCGTTCGGCTATCGTCTACGCCACCGTGATCATCGTGCTGGTGTTCGTGCCGCTGTTTGTCTTGCCTGGCATCGAAGGACGCTTGTTTACGCCGCTCGGCATCGCCTACATTGTTTCAATTCTTGCCAGCATGATCGTTTCGGTAACGCTCACCCCGGTGATGGCCTTCTATCTTTTGCCGAAGATGAAGCAGATCGGGCATGGGGATAGTCCACTGGTGGCCAGGCTCAAGCAATGGGACGCCAGGCTGTTGCACTGGTCCTTCGATCATGCACGCACGATCCTGATCACGGTACTGGTGATTGTCGTCGTTGCGGCCGCGACCGTTCCGTTGTTTCCACGCGCTTTTCTGCCGCCTTTCAACGAAGGTACGCTTACCGTCAACGTGCTGCTCAGTCCCGGCACTTCGCTGGCCGAATCCAACCGCATCGGCATCCTGGCCGAACAGATTGTGGCGGGCGTGCCGGAAGTGACACAGGTGGGGCGGCGTACCGGCCGCGCCGAACTGGACGAGCACGCCGAGGGTGTGCATTACTCCGAGATGGACGTGGATCTCAAACCCTCCGCGCGCAGCCGCGATGAGATTATCAACGACATCCGCACACGGCTGGCCGTATTGCCGGCAGCAAGCAACGTCGGACAGCCAATCTCGCATCGTCTCGATCATTTGCTTTCCGGAGTGCGCGCCCAGATCGCGCTCAAGGTATATGGCGACGATCTGGATACCTTGCGCGGCCTGGCATCCGACCTGCGCGAGCGGTTGGCCAGGATACCGGGCATTACCGATTTGCAGATCGAGAAACAGGTATTGATTCCTCAGCTCAAGATCCATGTCGATTATGAACAGGTGGCGCGCTACGGCGTAGCGCCCGGTGTGTTGTTGCGTTCGCTACAGCAGATGATCGAAGGTGAACACCTCACCCAGATCGTCGAAGGCAATCGACGCTTTGACCTCATGGTGCGCTTGCCGGAGAGCGACCGCGGCCTGCATGCGCTTTCGAATTTGATGATCGCAACACCGGGAGGATATGTCCCTCTTTCCAAATTGGCGTCAATTGAAGACAGTGACGGTCCGAATCAGGTCAGCCGCGAAAATTCGCGCCGCCGGATTGTCGTTTCAGCCAATACCAGCGGCGGCGACATGGCACGCGTGATACGCGACATACGCACCGAAATCTCGGCCAGGCCACTGCCGGAAGGCTACTTCACGGCACTCGAAGGCCAGTTTCAGGCACAGGAACAGGCCGCGAAGCTGATCGCCCTGCTGGCGCTGGTGTCGCTATCGATGGTTTTTCTGGTGCTGTACAGCCGCTACCGTTCTACAGTCTTGACGCTGATCATCATGGGTAACATTCCGCTGGCGCTGGTGGGAAGCGTGGTCGCGCTATGGATTTCCGGCCAACCGCTATCGGTCGCGACACTGGTCGGTTTTATCACGCTAACCGGAATCGCCACCCGCAACGGCATCCTGAAAATCAGCCATTACATCAATTTGTGCGCTTTCGAGAGTGAATCGTTCGGGAAAAAAATGATCGTGCGCGGCTCGCTTGAACGTTTAACCCCGGTGCTGATGACGGCACTGGTGGCCGCTTTCGCCCTGTTGCCGTTGCTGATTTCGGCAGATGCGCCAGGCAAGGAAGTACTGCATCCGGTGGCAGTAGTGATCTTTGGCGGACTGGTGAGCGCCACTCTGCTTGACACCTTGGTCACGCCGTTGATGTTCTGGCGCTGGGGGCAAAACCCACTGGAAAGGTTGCTGGAAGCGAAATCACAGGAGAGTTTTTAGATTCTTTCAATTATCGGCCCAAATCCGGGCCTGTTATTACAAAAGGAGCATGTCATGAAAAAAGCAGGGTTTCTAAAAGTAGGTTTTCTATCAGCGATTTTGCTCGGCCTGCTCGCGGGGGGCGGAGTCGCATACGCGCACGACGGCGCCTACCTCGACACGATCATGGCCCCGAACGGCGGTCAGTTGCGCATGGCAGGCATTTACCATTACGAGTTGGTGGTGGAAAAAAATAGCAAGGAGCTCAAGGACAACCCGGTCATCGTGTTCGTGACCGATCACGCCGGGCAGAAAATTTCTACCGCCGGTGCCACCGGCACTGCGACGATTCTCTCCGGCAAGGAAAAGACAACCACGAAACTCGTGCCGGACGGAGAAAACCGCATGAAAGGCATCGCCAGGTATGCATCCACGGCCAGCATGAAAGGCGTGATTTCAATCACGCTGCCTGGCAAGCAGACCGAGCAGGTACGTTTCACGCCATTGGCTACTGCACAGAATGAACATATGCACTAAAGCTGCGTTGAACAAGCCATTTTCATGGAAGTGGCGGGGGTGTCCAGGCAGCATGCTGCCTGAATTTCCGGCGTCAGGCATCTAATGGTGATAGCCGAGATCCCCGCGCACCTTGCCGCGAAATACATAATAAGACCAGGCGACATAGAGAAAAATGACAGGCAGCAGGAACATGGTGCCGATGATCAGAAAGCCTTGCGACTTCGGCCCGGCCGCCGCGTCCCATAGCGTGATGGAAGGAGGCGCGACAAATGGCCACAGGCTGATGATAAGGCCGGTATAGGCAAGAAAGAACAGGCCGATGGAGGCAAAAAAAGGCGCGGCATCACGGCCTTTGTTCAGGGAATCCCACAGCCACCATGCCAGCACCGCTGTCAATAACGGCACCGGGGAAAAATACAGGAGATTGGGAAAGCTGAACCAGCGCGCGGCAATCCGCGGTTCGGCCAGCGGTGTCCAGATGCTGAGAACGGCAATGAATGCAACCACGCCAAGCAAGCACCACTTCGATACGACCCGCGCCCATTGCTGCAACTCACCCTCGGTTTTCAGCACCAGCCAGGTGGCGCCCTGCAGCGCATAGCCAAACACCAGCCCTACTCCGACCAGCAGCGGGAACGGCGCGAGCCAATCCCAGCTGGTTCCTGAAAACTGCCGTCCGACGACAGGAAAACCGAGTATGAAGTTACCCAGCATGACGCCTTGGGCAAAGGTGGCGACCAGTGAGCCAATGTAAAAGCCCCGATCCCAGATACCGCGTCGCGCACCCGCAACTTCGCGAAACTCGAATGCCACGCCGCGATACAGCAGGCCAAGCAGCATGGCCAGCACCGGAAAATACAGCGCCGGCATGATAATAGAAAACGCCAGAGGAAAGGCAGCGAGCAGGCCGCCGCTACCCAATACCAGCCAGGTTTCATTGAAATCCCAAATTGGCGCAACTGTTTCCACCATCAAATTCCGGTCTTCGGCGCGGCGCCTGAAAGCGAATAGCATCCCCACGCCGAGATCGAATCCATCCAGCAGGACATACATGAAGACTGCGGTGGCAATAATCACCGCCCATAACGGGACCAGATCAAGAGACATGCTTGCCTCCCGCAGTGCCGGATCGGCCGCGCCTTTCAGTCGCAGCGGATAACGGTCGCGCTGCACGCACATCCGGCTCGTTGTCCTCTTTGTGCGCGGCAGTGTCCGGGCCGATCCGAACCAGACGGCGCAGCAATATGAAACCGCCACCGAACATGAACAGGTAACTGACCGTATAGGCGGCCAGCGAAATCAGCACGTCGATTCCAGTCAGGCTTGGCGTCACTGCCGCCGAAGTTCGCATCAGTCCGTAGACTACCCACGGCTGCCGCCCGACTTCGGTCGTGGTCCAGCCGGCAAGCACGGCAAAAAAGCCAATGGGCATGGCCCATGTTGCCAGCCGCAAAAATACCGGAGACTGGTACAGCCGCCCTTTCCGCTTCTCGATCCACCCAAAGATGATGAGGCCCAGCATCAAGAGGCCGATTCCCACCATGATGCGAAAAGCAAAATAGACGATCGCGACCGGCGGCCGATCCTGCCTGGGATACTCCTTCAAGCCTTTGACTTCGCCATTGAGATCGTGCGTCAGGTACAGGCTGGCAATTTTCGGAATCGCGATTTCATAGGCATTGCGCTCGCCGGTTTCATCGGGAATCCCAAACAGCGAGGCCGGTGCGCCTCTTTGAGTATCCCATAACCCTTCCATCGCGGCCAGCTTGGCCGGCTGGTATTCGAGCGTATTCACGCCATGCAGGTCGCCGACGGCAATCTGCAGTGGCACCGCGATCGTCAGGAAATACAGGCCCATCTTTACCATCACCCGGCTCTCCGCCTCGAAGCGGCCCAGGCGCAGGTAGCGTGCGCCGACTCCGAGAATCACGAACGCCGTCGTTACGAGAAAGGCGATAACGGTATGGGACAGGCGATACGGAAAGCTCGGGTTGAATATCACCGCAAACATATCGGCGGGAAAGAAACGGCCTTCAACGATTTCGTGCCCGGCCGGGGTTTGCATCCAGCTATTCACGGCAAGAATCCAGAATGAAGACAGGATGGTTCCAAGCGCCACCATGGCGGCGGAAAATACATGGACCCATTGCGGCACCAGCTTCCGGCCAAAGAGCAATACGCCCAGAAATGCAGACTCCAGGAAAAAAGCCGTCAATACTTCATACGCCATCAATGAGCCGATGACATTGGATGCCGTGTCCGAAAACCGGCTCCAGTTGGTGCCGAACTGGAATGGCATGACAATACCGGATACAACGCCCATGCCGAATGAAACGGCAAAAATCCTGATCCAGAACGCCGACAGCCGGCGATAGACATCCTCCTTTTTGAACCACCACAGAAATTCCAGCGTTGCGATGTAACACGATAATCCGACGGTAAAGGCCGGAAGGATGATATGCAGCGCGATGACCCATGCAAACTGCACGCGTGACAACAATAAGGCATCAAGACTCATGCAGCGCCTGTCGGGGGTAGTAACATCATGTATCACCGAACGATAGGGAAACCATGATGGTAAGGATGCATCTGGTTGTTGGAAGTTCTATCCTTGATTCACCAACCTGCACAAGATTTGCGATTTCTTATTCCTGAATAAAAAATATCAACAGCCCTTTGCAAAATAACTTTATTCACCCTTTCAATAATCAACGCTATCCATGATCTTCATCATTCATTTTTCCCACCATTTCGGCCCGTTTCAAATAATGTCGAAAAATGCAGGGCTCAAGCCAATGAATAATTTCACCGCTCATGCCTCTTGTTCTTCATTACCTGCGGTTTCAAATAAAATCCTTGCCATTGCATGAAGCAGTACCGGGGAAAGGCAATATGTCGACACACGCCCACCCTTCAGGTCGCAATTGAAATAATTATTGGGGTATATTGAAATATGTGGCAATACCCGCAATAAGTATGCGGGTATTTTAAAATACAACAGGCAGTATATTCCGAATCAGGAATGCGGCATTCGAAACGGGAAATGGACCGCAGATCCCTTTTCGCCGCGCTTCGCCTCACCATGGAGGATGGTCGGTAAAGCGGTTTCCGCATTCGCATCGGGCTCGAGGCTGGAAATCAGTTATGTATTTTTCCGCTTCAACCGTTTTCCGGATGCTGCATGGCATCATTGAAATCAATGCCAAGGCCGCGCCCGCTACGAGATTATCCAGGCCACCGAAAATATTGATGCGCGCCGTTGTTAATCACCACGTCTAGGCGATTGCCTGATAATCGGCACGATAAGGACGATGAAGAGTTTCACCGGAGCCCAGGAAGATATCGCAATTGTTGCGTATTTATTATCACGCGATCTTCTTGACGAAAATAGGCCGGCATGACAGTCGATTCAGACTGTCATGTCAGAGAGAGCGGCAGTGTCAGAGATTATCTTCAATCAGAAATTGCTCTTTACCCTTACCGGCAATCCATTTTGGCGGTTTCCCGCGTCCACTCCAGGTTTCACCGGTGTCAGGATTGCGATATTTCGGCTTCACCGTGGTCGGTGCCTTGGTGGACTGTTTTTTAAGTCCAGTCGATAGATCCGCACCGGTAATGCCGTATTCCTGCATTTTGCTTCTGATGTCTGCAATGGCTTCCGCCAGTTCAAGCTGACGTGCCTGTTCTGCCTGCTTTTGCAAATTTTCGATTTCAGCCTGCAATTCCTTGTATGTCTTCATAATGATTTTATATCCGGGTTTTTTAAAAGAAAAGTTATGGAAAGATATTCATCGATGTGAATATTAATTCATTTTTTCCACTTTATGGATTTTTTATGCTCCGAATCCGGATTATTGAAGCAGAGATTAATTTTATTATAAGAATCCGGTTTTAATCTCTTATGTCTCTGAAACGGCTAATTATGTGTCTGCCTGGATTAAACATGGACAGTAAAGACGAGCGTATTATTGAAGAGGCCGGAAATCGTGGCAGTCTTACCTGGCCTTGTCGCTTTCGCGAAGGCAGAAGAAGGGAAAAGGCAGAAGTCTTTAGCGGCAATTCATCCTGTCCGATGAAACGCACAATAATCAGGCGCGTATTTCAGGCAGGAAGTTTCTATTATCGGAGCCGATACCGTTATTAACGCCCTGCCCTGTTTGCCAGGTCTTCGATAATCGGGCAATCCGGCCGATTATCTCCGTGGCAGCAATCGGCCAGGCGCTGGAGTTGGGCGCGAATCGACTGGAGTTTTTCAATATCCTGTTCCAGCTCGGCGATATATTGATTGGCCAGTTGCTTGACGTCGGCACTTTTGCGCGTGCGATCTTCCCACAATGCCAGCAAGGTCTTGATGCGCTCGATGGAGAAACCGAGGTCGCGCGAGCGCTTGATGAAGCGCAGCGTCTGCACATCGCTGTCCGTGTATTGCCGATAGCCGGCATCGCTGCGGTTGGCCGCAGCGATCAATCCGATGCTTTCGTAATAGCGGATCATCTTGGCGTTAACGTCGGACGCCTGCGCCGCCTGGCCGATGTTCATGTCAGCTTTCCTCTGATTGTCGCGGCTGCCAGCGCCGCAGCAGCAGCGCATTCGATACGACACTGACGCTGCTGAACGCCATCGCCGCACCGGCAATCACCGGATTCAGATAGCCGAACGCGGCCAGCGGAATGCCGATGATGTTATAGATGAAGGCCCAGCCCAGGTTCTGCCGGATCTTGCGATAGGTTTTTTTCGAGATATCGATGGCATCGGCCACCAGCGCGGGATCGCCGCGCATGAGCGTGATGCCGGCAGTGTGCATCGCCACATCGGTGCCGGTGGCCATGGCGATCCCGACATCGGCTGCCGCCAGCGCCGGGGCATCGTTGATGCCGTCGCCGACCATGGCAACCTTTTGGCCGCCGCGCCTGAATTCTGCCACCACTGCCGCCTTGTCGGCCGGCAGCACTTCGGCGCGGAACTGCGTGATGCCCGCTGCAGCGGCTACCGCCTGGGCGCTGCCGGGGTTGTCGCCGGTCAGCATGACGGACGTAATTCCCATCCCGGCCAGCTTTGCCACGGCGTGCGCCGCCGTTTTTTTCAGCATATCGCCAAAGGCAAGCAGACCGATCAGCTGCATGCCGCTGCCTGTGTCCGCGGCCAGCCATGAGACGGTACGGCCCGCGGCTTCGTGCCTGGCCGCTGTCGCCTCAAGCGCCTGCGTCGGCACCGTCAGCGCCTGCATCAACCGTTGATTGCCCAGGTAGATGGCCCATCCATCGGCATCCGCCTGGACGCCCCGGCCGGGCAGCGCCCTGGCGTTTGCCGCCGCGGGCGCGACGATGCCGCGGCGCGCGGCCTCCGCCGCCACCGCCTTGGCAAGCGGATGATCGCTGTACTGCTGCACCGCGCTGGCCAGTTCCAGCACCCGCTGTTCAGTCTGCCCTGCGCCTTCGATGGCGACAATCGCCGGTTTGCCTTCGGTCAGCGTACCGGTCTTGTCGAAGGCGACCGTGGTGACGGCATGCGCCGTTTCCAGCGCTTCGGTATCCTTGATCAGGATGCCGTATTTCGCCGCCACCCCGGTTCCTACCATGATGGATGTCGGCGTCGCCAGCCCGAGCGCGCAGGGACAGGCGATGACCTGCACCGCCACTGCATTCAACAGCGCCTGCTGCCAGTCGCCGCTCAAGAGGCCCCAGCCCAGCAGCGTCAGCAGCGATATCCCCAAAACCACCGGCACGAATACTGCGCTGACCTTGTCCACCAGGCGCTGGATCGGCGCCTTGACTGCCTGCGCATCCTCCACCAGCTTGATGATTTTCGACAGCATGGTTGCGCCGCCAATAGCGGTCGCCTGGATCACGATCAGTCCGTCGGCATTGACCGCGCCACCGGTGACCGGGTCGCCCGGCTTTTTCGCCACCGGCAAACTTTCGCCGGTGAGCAGGGATTCGTCGAGATGGCTGCTGCCTTCGATGATCCGGCCATCGACCGGCACCCGGTCGCCGGGACGCACCATGACGATATCATCGACGCGCACGTCGGCTACCGCCACCTCCTTCTCGATGCCGTCGCGGCGCACGATGGCGGTGGTCGCACGCAGCGCTTCCAGGGCGCGGATGGCCGACACGGTTTGCTGCCTGGCGCGTGCCTCCAGCCATTTCCCGAGCAGCACCAGCGTAATCACGACGGCAGAAGACTCGAAATACAGATGCGCCATGCCGTGCCCGCCATGCGCGAACAGCAGATAGACAGACAAGCCATAAGCGGCGCTGGTACCCAATGCCACCAGCAGATCCATGTTGCCGGAGCCGGCCAGCAGCGCTTTCCAGCCCGCCTTGTAGAAGCGCGCGCCCAGCCAGAACTGCACCGGCGTCGCCAGCGCCCATTGCAGCCAGCCCGGCAGCATCCAGTCCCGCCCCGCCAGCATGCCGAGCATGGGTGCGGCCAGCGGCAGGCTGAGCAATGCGGAAACAGCGACCGGCCACCACGCCGGAAGCGCTGCGCGCGGCGCGGTCGGCGGCGCGGCGACCGGAGCGGCTGCTTCATAGCCGGCTTTTTTAACGGCAGCGATGAGGGTCTCGATACTGACGCCGGCGGCAGTCCTGACTTGCGCTTTTTCGGTGGCAAGATTGACCGACGCATCGATCACGCCCGGCACTTTCTTCAGCGCTTTCTCCACTCGCGCCACGCAGGAGGCGCACGTCATGCCGGAAATCGCCAGCGAATGCACGTCTTCCGCCACCTGATAGCCCGCTTTCTCGATGGCGGCGGCAAGCAGGCTCGTGCTGGCTCCCGTACCTGCATGAATGCTGGCCTTTTCGGTGGCAAGATTGACCGACGCGTTAATGACGCCGGGCACCGCCGCCAGCGCCTTTTCCACCCGTGCCACACAGGAGGCGCAGGTCATGCCGTTCACCTTGAAGGTAAAGTCGGTAACACCGGGTTCTGCTTGAATCAAGGCACTCATCGGAAACACTCCAGGGGATAATGCATTCAGAATACGCTTTCCCATCATGGGAAGGTCAAGCACCTTTTATCCTGCGATAGCGCTTGACCTTACCAGAATAGGAAGGTTTATAGTAACGATATTACCCACCTTTCCGGAGAAGAAACCATGCTGAAATTCCATGTGGAAGACATGACCTGCGGCCATTGCGTCAGCACCATCACCAAAGCGGTCAAGGATGCCGACCCGAAGGCATCAGTGACAGCGGATCTGGATCATCATCTGGTCCGTATCGAAGGCGCTGCCGATGCCGGAGAAATCGAGGAAGCGATTCGGGACGCCGGCTACACGCCGGTAGCACAGGAATAAAGTGGAGGCGGCTGGAAAATGATTTCCAGCCTGTGGTTCAGGCCTGGCAGCACACTCTGGGAGCATGCAATATACTGGCTATTGTATTTTTAAATACCCGCATATTCATTGCGTATATTAATATATTTATCAATATACTCCCGCATTTTTCAAGATGCGGCGCACAAAACATTACTTGCGGCACATGCCCCGGATTGCGTTGCGCTCTATCCAGGCCACAACCGCACCGATGTAAAGCGCGGGGCTTGCCAAGCGCCGCGCAACCCCTGCGGCACCGTCCGGTACCTTGGCGGCACACATTTTCCCAGAGTGTGCCGCCTGCACCCAAGCCATCGCGCCTGCCTACATGGCGTCCATCACACGCGTCAGGCGCGCCCGCACTTCGCTTGCCAGCGCCTCGATCTCCGGTTTGTCGACCAGTTGCAATATCGCATCGGTATTCATGAATTCCACATGCACCTTGCCCTCGGCATCCTGCCGCACCACGACATTGCACGGCAATAGCAATCCGATGGAAGGCTCCAGGGAAATGGCACGGTGCGCCAGCGGCGGATTGCAGGCGCCTAGGATACGATAAGGCGGAATATCCGCATTGATCTTCTTTTTCAAGGCATCCGCCACATCGATGTCGCTCAGGACGCCGAATCCCTCGCTCTTCAGCGCATTGGTGACGTTTTCGATGGCGGCCGCAAAAGAGCCAGTCACCGTCTTGCCGAATCCATACTTTATCTGCATGCGTTTCTCCTTTTGAAGTAGGTGATCATGATGCCGGTTGGCCGGATGCTGTGCCGCTGTATTGTTCAAGGATGCGGCCGATATCGGCGAACCTCATGATTCTTCTCCTGGCATCCATTGATACGGATAAGACGCCCTGCCATCAGGCGTGGTTCCGGGCAGCGTATCGAATCACGCAAGGCAAGCGTCAAAATCGATTGACGACCTGCCTTGGGTAACGGCAAGAACAAAACACTAGAGGATGATCCGGTAACAGGGCGTATACGCCGTGCCGGGCAGCTTCATGCGATGCTGCGCAACGAACGATGTCAGCAGTGCATCCATCGATGCCATCAGGACAGCGTCGCCATGGATTTCAAACGGTCCGTTCTTCTCGATGGCGCGAATGCCCTGGTCCTTCACGTTGCCGGCCACCACACCGGAAAATGCCCGCCGCAGGTTGGCGGCCAGCAAATGCCGTTCCTGGTTCTTGTGCAGCGTGAGATTGCGCATGTTTTCGTGCGTGGGCGCGAAAGGCTTTTGAAACTCGTGATCGATCCGAAGTCCCCAGTTGAAATAGTAGGCATCGCTTTTTTCCTTGCGGAATTCGCGTACCTGCTTGATGCCGGTCTGCATTTCCTGCGCCACGCTGACTGGATCGTTGATGATGATGCGATAGCGCTTTTGCGCCTCTTCACCCAGGGTTTCGCCAATGAAACGATGGATTTGACTGAAATAATCTTCTGCGCTTTTCGGCCCCGTGAATACCAACGGGAAGGGCAGTCCCTGGTTGTCCGGATGCAGCAGGATTCCAAGGATATACAGTATTTCTTCCGCAGTGCCTGCGCCGCCCGGAAAGACGACAATGCCGTGGCCGGTACGCACGAACGCCTCCAGCCGCTTTTCGATATCCGGCATGATGACCAGATCGTTGACGATCGGATTCGGCGCTTCGGCGGCAATGATGCCCGGCTCGGATATGCCGAGATAACGGCCGCCGGCGATGCGCTGCTTGGCATGGCCGATGGCCGCGCCCTTCATCGGGCCTTTCATCGCGCCGGGACCGCAGCCGGTGCAGATGTCCATACCGCGCAGTCCGATTTCATAGCCGACTTTTTTCGAATAATCGTATTCCAGCGGGCTGATCGAATGGCCGCCCCAGCACACCACCATGTTCGGCGCGATCTGCGGATGCAGCACATCCGCATTGCGCAGGATATGGAACACCGAGTCGGTGACGCCTTCCGGTAATGTCAGATCGAATTTCGGGTTGCCGGTAATCTCATCGCTGACATACACCACGTCGCGCAAGACTGCAAACAGATGCTCGTGAATGCCTTTGATCATCTTGCCATCGACAAATGCACTTGACGGCGCACCCTTGATGTCGAGCTTGATGCCGCGCTCGCGCTGGATGATGCCGATGTCGAAGGATTGATAACGCTCCAGCAGTTCCTTGCCGTCATCGAGATAATTGCCGCAGTTGAGCACGGCGAGCGAACAATTGCGGAAGGTGTCGTACAGGCCGCCCTGGCTGGTATCGCGCAGCTTGTTGACTTCGCTCTTTGATAATATGTCGAGGCGGCCTTCAGGGGAAACTTGGGTATCGATTACATCGTATCTCATGGTGCACACATTCCAATAGGTCGGGTTGCCATGGTAATACAATCATGACCCGAAAGTAACGCAACGCTCCCGGTCGCCTGGAAGGCGGGCATTACCGTACTACCGCCTGGTCGTGTGCCGTAATGCTTCGGGCGTGATTGCGGCGCGGCTGCCTGCATCCGCCTTGACCGGATCGCATCCATGGCAAGAGCTGCAATCGTCCGCGCAAGAGGTCGCCGCTTGCGCCGGTGCTTCGAGGCGCGCGGCAATGCGATGCCAGCCCGCCCGTCTTGCCATCCGGGCGCTCCAGGCGCGCACAAAGCGGCGCACCGGCCTTGGCACATAGCGCTTTGCCACGGCCCAGGCGGCATACAGGACGACCAGGGCGACAATCGCTTCCTGCATCATGCGGCTCCCAATAATGCGCGGCTGATCTGGTAAGTCGCGAACGAGGCCAGGTAGGCCAGCAGGAACATGTAGCCCGCCATCGCCGCCACCGGTTTCCAGGAATTGGTTTCACGCTTGACGATCGACAGCGTGGAAATGCACTGCGGCGCGAACACATACCATGCCAGTAACGACAATGCAGTCGGCAGCGTCCACGTCGCGGCGATCATCGGCGTCAATGCCGTCGCCAGCTGGTCGCCTGTCGCGGATAGCGCATAGACGGTACCGAGCGCGCCGACCGCGACTTCGCGCGCCGCCAGCCCCGGAATCAATGCGATCGCGATTTGCCAGTTGAATCCGATCGGTGCGAAAAACACCTGCATAAAGTGTCCGATCCGTCCCGCCAGGCTGTACTGGATCGCCGGGCCGAGTGCACCTTCGGGCGGTGCCGGAAAGCTCGACAGGAACCATAGCAGTACCATCAGTGCCAGAATGATGGTG
Source organism: Burkholderiaceae bacterium (assembly GCA_035255485.1). Lineage (GTDB taxonomy): Bacteria > Pseudomonadota > Gammaproteobacteria > Burkholderiales > Burkholderiaceae_D > DATEZO01. Next base: position 954 of record DATEZO010000277.1, on the reverse strand, counting down.
CCGGCGCGCGTGATGAAGATCCTGGCGCGTTCCCACAGGCCGATGGCGAGATTGCGCAGATTGGGCCAGTGGTAATTCGGCAGCTCCAGCATCAGCGGCTGGTATTGCCCCTTCCCTATCGTGCGCTTGAACACATACGCCACCAGCATCGCCGAGACGATGCCGGCAAAATACAGTCCGAACAGCACCAGTCCTTGCAGATTGAAGATGCCGATCGCACGTTCCGGAATGAATGCCCCGATGATCAGCGCATAGACTGGCAGCCTGGCCGAGCAGGTCATCAACGGCGCGATCATGATGGTCGCCAGCCGGTCGCGCGGGTTCTGGATGGTGCGGGTCGCCATGATGCCGGGAATCGCGCAGGCGAAGCTCGATAGCAGCGGAATGAAGGCGCGCCCGGACAAGCCGACACTACCCATCAGCCGGTCCAGCAGGAAGGCGGCGCGCGGCAGATAGCCCGAATCCTCCAGCACCAGGATGAACAGGAAAAGAATCAGGATCTGCGGCAGGAATACCAGTACGCTGCCGACGCCGGACAGGATGCCGTCCACCATCAGGCTGCGCAAAATGCCGGCTGGCATGGCCGCCTGCACGGCCTGGCCAAAGCCGTCGACCGCATCCTTGATCAGATCCATCGGCAATTTCGACCAGCTGAATACCGCCTGGAACACCAGGAACAGCAATACTGATAAAACGACATAGCCAATCACCGGATGCAACACGACCGCGTCGATCTTTTCGCCGATATTGTGCGTAGTGCCGTTTTCCTTGATTGCCGCATCCAGAATCCGGCGCACCTCACGTTGCGTTGACTCGAGCGCGGCGGTATTGCCGGCATGGAAAGCGTCACCCGAACCGGTGTTGACCGCAACCCGCGACTGGCCCGATAGCGCATCCAGTTGTGCGATCAAAGCGGCGCTTCCGCCCGGCTTGACCGCGACTGTTTCAATCACC
>DATEZO010000276.1:0-10825 GCA_035255485.1 Burkholderiaceae bacterium | reverse complement strand
GGCGGGCAGCACGCGCCTGCCCGCCCTTCGTACCTATTTGCCCGCCATGCTCAGCAGCATTTGGTTCAGCCGCTTGACGAACCCGGCCGGGTCGGTCAGGGCGCCGCCTTCGGCCAGCAGGGCCTGATCGAACAGGATGTTCGACCAGTCGCCAAACTTGGCCTCTTCGTATTTCAGGCGCTGCACCAGCGGATGATCCGGGTTGATTTCCAGGATCGGCTTCAGCTCCGGCGCTTTCTGGCCGGCGGCTTTCAGCATGCGCATCAGGTTGCCGGACAGTTCATGCTCGTCGGCCACCAGGCAGGCCGGCGAATCGGTCAGGCGGAAAGTCACGCGCACGTCTTTTGCCTTGTCGACCAGCGCAGTCTTCATTTTCTCGACCAGTTCCTTGTAGCCGGCTTCGGTTTCCTCATGCTGTTTCTTTTCGGCCTCGTCTTCCAGCTTGCCGAGATCGAGGTCGCCCTTGGCCACGGAAACCAGCTCCTTGCCGTCGAATTCGTTCAGGAATGACAGCATCCATTCATCGACGCGTTCGGTCAGCAGCAGCACTTCGACGCCCTTCTTGCGGAAGATTTCCAGATGCGGGCTGTTTTTCGCGGCAGCGTACGAATCGGCAGTGACGTAGTAGATCTTGTCCTGGCCTTCCTTCATGCGGCCGGCATAGTCCGCGAACGACACGCTCTGCTCATCGCTATCGTTGTGCGTCGATGCGAAGCGCAGCAGCTTGGCGATGCGCTCCTTGTTGGTCGCGTCTTCGCCGATGCCTTCCTTCAGCACCTGGCCGAATTCCTTCCAGAAGGTCGCATACTTGTCTTTCTGCTCTTGCTCGTCGCTGTTGGCGAGCTCTTCCAGCAGGCCCAGCACGCGCTTGGTCGAGCCTTCGCGGATCACCCTGACATCGCGCGACTCCTGCAGGATTTCACGCGATACGTTGAGCGGCAGGTCGGCGGAATCGATTACGCCCTTGATGAAGCGCAGGTACATCGGCATCAATTGCTCGGCATCGTCCATGATGAAGACGCGCTTGACGTACAGCTTGATGCCGCCGTGCTTGTTGCGGTCCCACAGGTCGAACGGGGCACGCTTCGGAATGTACAGCAGTTGCGTGTACTCGCTGCGGCCTTCAACCCGGTTGTGCGTATAGGCGAGCGGCTCCTCGAAATCATGCGAGACGTGCTTGTAGAACTCGGTGTATTGCTCCGGCGTGATGTCGGATTTGCTGCGCGACCACAGCGCGCTGGCCTGGTTGATGGTTTCCAGCTCGTCCTGCACCACGGTTTCCTTCTTTTCCTCGTCCCATTCTTCCTTCTGCATCAGGATCGGCAGCGAGATATGGTCGGAATACTTGCGAATGATCGACTTCAGCTTCCACGACGACAGCAGTTCATCCTCGCCTTCGCGCAGATGCAGCGTGATATCGGTGCCACGCGCCGGCTTGTCGATGGCTTCGACGCTGAAATCGCCTTCGCCGGCCGATTCCCAGCGTACGCCCTGATCAGCCGGCAGGCCGGCGCGGCGGGTATCGACCGTGATCCTGTCAGACACGATGAAGGCGGAATAGAAACCGACGCCGAACTGGCCGATCAGCGCTGCATCCTTCTGCTGGTCGCCCGACAACCGGGAAAAGAATTCCCGGGTGCCCGATTTCGCGATGGTGCCGAGATGCTCGATCGCCTCGTCGCGGCTCATGCCGATGCCGTTGTCCGAAATCGTGATGGTACGCGCAGCCTTGTCGAACGTGACCTTGATCTTCAGCTCCGGATCGGTTTCAAACAGCGCGGCATTGTTGATCGCTTCAAAGCGCAGCTTGTCGGCCGCATCGGAGGCATTGGAGATCAGTTCGCGCAGGAAAATTTCCTTGTTGGAATACAAGGAATGGATCATCAATTGCAGGAGTTGCTTGACTTCGGCCTGGAAACCAAGGGTTTGCTTTTCGGATACCACCATTTTTACCTCTACGGTTGATTGAATACTGGGCAATGAACGAGCCGGCCGGCTGGCGCATCGCATCAGGCGGCGGGAAATTGTTCATGTGGTTTTCGTGCAACATGGGTATGGAAAACCGGATTTCAAGTGTTGCCGATTTCCCGCTCAAGAAAGCGCAATACCCCGGCATCCGCCATGGTCGCGACATTGATGCGGGTGCGCGTCGATGGCAGCTGATTGGGCGAAAACAGGCTGCCCGGCGCCAGCAGATAGCCTTGCGCCATGCCTTTTTCCGCCAGGAGATTGGTGTCGTAGCCGGTATCGGCCCAGACGAACATGCCGGCTGCAGGCGCGGTATCGATTCGCATGCCGGCCCGCTCCAGTTGCCGGACGGTTTTGTCGCGCACCGCATCGATCCTGCCGCGCAGCCGGTCGACATGCTTGCGATAGTGTCCTTCGGACAGGATCTTGTAGACCACGCGCTCGCCGATTTCCGAGGTGGTCAGGGTGGACAGCATCTTGCGATCGGATAGCCGCTTGGCCATCTCGGGCGAGGCGGCGATGAAGCCGACGCGCAGGTTGGCTGCCAGCGTCTTGGAAAATCCACCCAGGTAAATCACCCGGTGCAACTGGTCCAGCGCGGCGATGCGCGTGGCCGGCTGCACCGCCGCGCCGGGATGCATGTCGCAGTAAATGTCGTCTTCGACGATCAGGAAATCATGCTGCTCCGCCAGGTTCAGCAACTGGAATGCCTTGGCCGCCGATAGCGAAGTCGAAGTCGGATTGTGCAGCACCGAATTGAGCACGTACAGTTTGGGCTTGTGCAACGCCGCCAATTCCGCCAGCCTGGCGATATCCGGGCCATCGGCCAGGCGGGGAATGCCCACCACCTTTGCGCCGAGCGCTGCAAACGAGCCGAACATCAGGAACCAGGCGGGATCGTCGACAAAAATCGTGTCGCCGGGCCGGGTAAACTGGCGCGCCACCAGATCGAGCGCCTGCGTCACGCCGGAGGTGGTGACGAACTGCTCTGGCGTTGCAGCGATTTCGAGTGCTGCGAGCTTCAGTTGCAATTGCTGGCGCAACGGCAAAAATCCTTGCGGCGAACCGTATTGCAGCAGCAGGTTCTGGTTCTGCCGGCTGATTGCGCGCAAGCCGTTGGCGATCAGTTTGCCATCCAGCCAGTCGTTCGGCAGCAGCCCCGAGCCCGGCATTTTTTGCTGCGGATACTGACGGAACATATTGCGTATCAGCCAGGCCACATCCATTTGCTGCGCCGGCGCTTCTCCCGCCGGCCGGGCCGCAGCCAGGGACGTGACGATCGGCGCGCATTCACGCACATAAAAGCCGGAGCCGCGACGTGATTCCAGAAAACCCTTCGCAACCAGCCGGTCGTAGGCTTCCACCACCGTAAAGCGCGATACACGATGGCTATCGGCGAAGGCCCGGATCGACGGCATGCGCGCGCCGGTGCGCAGCAGCTTGTCGTCGATGCGGGTCTCGATTGAACGTACGATCTGTTCCACCAGCGATGAACCCGCTTGCCGCGATAGTATCTGCGGCGCGGTGAATGCCACGTCCGAAGGCGGGCGTCTGCGCGCAGTAGCTGTATTGGTCATGTTGCCGTGACAGTAGTCTGAATTATTTTGAGAAGTGTACTGGCTCTGTACTGGTATTGTCGATTAGGATACACCATCGACAACGCAAGGACATAGTATGGCAATGCATTATTTCCGTTCATGGGAGCCGGCGCGATGACAGCGCTGCTGCCAAGCCTGGCCGAGCTGGAATCGGCTGCCCGCATCGTCTATGGCGCGATGCCGGCCACGCCGCAATATTCATGGCCGCTGCTCAACCAGGCGCTGGACGCCGAGGTCTGGGTCAAGCATGAGAATCATACGCCGACCGGCGCCTTCAAGGTGCGCGGCGGCCTGGTGTATCTGCATGAACTGGTGCAGCATGCGCCGCAGGTTGCCGGCGTGGTGTCCGCTACGCGCGGCAATCACGGCCAGTCGGTTGGATTTGCCGCACGGCGGCATGGCATCCAGGCAACCATCGTGGTTCCGCATGGCAACAGCAAGGAAAAAAATGCGGCGATGCGCGCATTGGGCGTCACCCTGATCGAACATGGCAGCGAATTCCAGGAAAGCCGGGAACATGCCGTGCGGCTGGCCGAAACACAGGCGCTGCACATGATTCCGTCGTTCCATCGCGATCTGGTGCGCGGTGTCGCCACTTATTGGATCGAGCTGTTGTCGGCGCAGCCGGATCTGGATGTCGTCTTCGCACCGGTCGGGCAAGGCTCGGGTATTTGCGGCGCGATTGCCGCGCGCGAGGCGCTCGGCCTGAAAACCAGGATCATCGGCGTGGTTTCCGCGCATGCGCTGGCTTACAAGTTGTCGTTCGAGCAGGGCCGCAAGATCGAATCGCCGGTCTCGACCGTGATTGCCGACGGCATGGCATGCCGCGTGCCGGATCAGGCCGCGCTCGACCTGATCCGGCCTCATGTCGAGGGCATGGTTGCCGTGACCGACGAGGAAGTGGCCGCCGCGATGCGTCTGTATTTCACCACCACCCACAATACGGCGGAAGGCGCGGGCGCAGCGCCGCTGGCGGCGGCATTGCAGATGCGGCAGCGCCTGCGGCATCTCAAGGTTGGCCTGCCATTGTGCGGCTGCAATGTCGATCACGACCAGTTCGCGCGCATCCTGGGCGAGGCTGGCCCACGGCAGTTTGCGGCATGACGCCGCATCAGGAAAGGGTACCGCGATGCATGGAACGATGACGCAGGAAACCAAAGGCATGTGGCTGGGCACGGTCGGCGTGGCGATGTTCAGCCTGACCTTGCCGTTCACCCGCATGGCAGTGATCGAATTGAATCCGGTATTCATCGCGCTGGGGCGGGCCATGGTGGCCGCGCTGTGCGCCGGATGGCTGCTGTGGCGGATGCGCGCGCCGAAACCGCTTGCCAGCCAATGGCGAGGGCTGGCGATTACGGCGCTGGGATGCGTGGTCGGCTTTCCGGTATTCAGCGCGATTGCCATGCGCTACGTGCCGGCGTCGCATGGCGCCATCGTACTTGGCATCCTGCCGCTGGCGACCGCCCTGTTCGGCGCATTGCGCTTTGGCGAGCGGCCCTCGGCCGGGTTCTGGATCGCGGCACTGGCCGGTAGTGCGATAGTGATTGTGTTTGCGTTGCGGCAAGGCGGCGGCGAGCTGCAGCTGGCCGATCTGGCCCTGATTGCCGCCGTGCTGGCCGCGGCGATGGGCTATGCCGAAGGCGGCAGCCTGTCGCAGGCCATGGGTGGCCAGCAAGTGATTTCCTGGGCGCTGGTGCTATCCGTGCCGGTGTTGCTGCCTGCCACGATCTGGCTCGGCTGGCATTACGGCGTCAGCGCTTCGGTTCGGGCCTGGATCGGATTCGGCTATGTATCCCTGTTTTCGATGTTTATCGGGTTCTTTTTTTGGTATAAAGGACTGGCACTGGGCGGCATCGCGCGCGTCGGACAGGTGCAATTGCTGCAACCGTTCCTGACCTTGATCGGGGCTGCGCTGATCCTGGACGAGCCGCTGAATTCGGGCAATTTTCTGTTTGCCAGCGCCATTCTCGCGGTGGTGGCAATCGGCCGGCGCATGCGCATCCGGCGCTGACCGATCCGGCGTGCGATTGGCTTGCAGTACAATTTGCCCTTTCCGCCATCGTCTTTTCTGGAGTCTATCTTGTCCGTTTACGAAAAACTCAACGCCCTGAATATCGCATTGCCCGCTGTCGCGGCGCCGGCTGCTGCCTATGTCATGTACGTGCAGACCGGAAACACCGTTTTCCTGTCCGGCCATATCGCCAAGAAGGACGGCAAGCCGTGGGTCGGGCAGCTCGGCAGGAACATGACCACCGACGAAGGCAGGCAGGCTGCGCGCGCAGTCGCGATCGACCTGATCGCCACCTTGCAGGCGGCGTGCGGCGGCGATCTGAATCGCGTCAGGCGTATCGTCAAGGTGATGAGCCTGGTCAATTCCACCGGCGACTATACTGAACAGCACCTGGTGACCAATGGCGCGTCCGAACTGATCGGCGAGATTTTCGGTGAATCGGGTCGGCATGCACGCTCCGCATTCGGCGTGGCGCAGGTTCCGCTGGGTGCCTGCGTCGAAATCGAACTCATCGCCGAACTGGCCTGATGCCACGCGGCGCAATGCTATCGGCATGAACCAGAATACGGGCGGCATTTATCCGGTGCCGCCCCCGGTGGGCCGCCAAAAGCAGTCCTGTGACCATGCGGCCCGGCCGCTTATCTCGTGAGACCAGCATGAAAATTGAAAACCCGACTTCGCTTCAGTGGCAGTTTTCCGAACGCGCGCAGCGGCTGCAAAGCTCTGTCATCCGCGAAATCCTGAAAGTGACGATGCGCCCGGAAGTCATTTCGTTTGCCGGCGGCCTGCCGTCGCCCGCGACTTTCCCGGTTGAGCAGATGCGCGCGGCATTCGACGCGGTATTGTCGCGCCAGGGCAAGGTCGCGCTGCAATACGGGCCGAGCGACGGCTATCCGCCGCTGCGCGAGTGGATCGCGGATTCACTCTCGGCTGACGGCGTGAGGATCATGCCGGAGCAGGTATTGATGGTTTCCGGCTCGCAGCAGGGGCTGGATCTGCTCGGCAAGGTGCTGATCGACGAAGGCAGCAGGGTGCTGGTCGAAACGCCGAGCTATCTCGGCGCATTGCAGGCGTTTTCCGTGTACGGCCCTGAATTCGTCTCGGTGCCGACCGACGATGCCGGCCTGCTGCCGGAGGCGGTTGGTGCGATCGGGTCGGGTGCGCGCTTGCTGTATGCCTTGCCGAATTTCCAGAATCCGACCGGCCGCACGCTCTCGGTTGAACGCCGGGTTGCGCTGGTTGAGACCTGCGCCCGGATCGGCCTGCCGCTGATCGAAGACGATCCTTACGGCGCATTGTGCTACCGCGGCGCACCGCTGCCGAAAATGCTGACCATGAATCCGAACGGCGTGATCTACATGGGATCGTTCTCCAAGGTGCTGACGCCCGGCATTCGCCTCGGCTACGTGGTCGCGCCGCTGCCGCTGGCGCGCAAGCTGGAGCAGGCCAAGCAGGCGGCCGACCTGCATACCGCGCAATTGACGCAGATGGTGGTGCATGAAGTGGTCAAGGACGGCTTCCTTCAGCGCCACATTCCTACCATCCGTGCCCTGTATGCGGATCAATGCCAGGCGATGCTGGGCGCGCTCGCGGAGTTCTTTCCGTCGGGGACGAGCTGGACCCGGCCCGAAGGCGGCATGTTTATCTGGGTCACGCTGCCCGGGCATATCGATAGCATGCAACTGCTGGACGAGGCGATTGCACAGAATGTCGCCTTTGTGCCGGGCGCGCCGTTCTATGCCAATGCACCGGAAAAAAACACCCTGCGCCTGAGTTTCGTGACGGTGCCACCGGAAAAGATCCGCGAAGGCGTGGAGCGTCTGGGCAAGTTGATCGCGGCCAAGGTGTAAGTCCCCGGCGCCATCGACTTTGCGCATGCGCGCAGCCGATGGCTTTTTCATTTCTTCGGCCGCATGGCTGAGACGGCAGCCGTTATGCCGCCGGAGGCCAACCGAGGACACCGATATCGATCCATACGCAAGACTGTTATGACGCGCAAATTGTTCTGGGACGATCCTTACCTGAGAATGCTCGACACGACTGTCGAGACGGTGATGGATGATTGCATCACGCTGCGCGAGACGATTTTTTATGCGTTTTCCGGCGGGCAGGAGAGCGATGCCGGCACGATCGGCGGCCATGCGGTGCTGGAGGCGCGCAAGGACGGGTTGCAGATCGTGTACCGGCTGGCGGACGGCTACGGGCTACGCGCCGGTGATCCGGTGCGCATCGAGATCGACTGGGAAAGGCGCTACCGGCTGATGCGGCTGCACTTCGCAGCGGAAGTGGTGCTGGAGCTGTTTAGTCATGCACTCAATGCTGTCGGCACGGCGGAAAAGATCGGCGCACATATTGCCGCCGACAAGGCGCGCATCGACTTCCAGTGGCCGCAGAATATTGCATTGCTGTTCCCGCAGATCACGGCCGCGGCGCAGAAGCTGATCGACAGCGACCAGCCGATCATCAGCTCGTTCGATGATGAAACCGGTCAGCGGCGCTACTGGGAAGTGCCGGGCTTTGCGCGTGTTCCGTGTGGCGGAACGCATCTGAAGCGTACCGGCGAAGTCGGCGTGCTGAGCTTGCAGCGTAAGAATGTCGGCAAGGGCAAGGAGCGGGTCATGATCCATGTCAAGCCGTAGGAAGATGCTTGCGGTTCTGCTTGCTGGGCGGCTGTGTACAGGGTAGCTTGTATGTGGCCGGTACAGGCAACGGCTGCATCCACAAAATCACGCCGCTTGGGGCAGATGCGGAGAGCACGGCGCGCCATGTCGGATCGACGTATTGCGATTTGTGATTTGCAGCAGGTATGTACCATATCCGAAAGGAGTTGTGCATGCTCCGCAATTATCTCGTCTCGTTCCTGGTCGGAATTGTTCTGGCGTGGCTGGTGATCGTTACCATGGGCATGCTTACGGCTACGCTCGTCCCGCACGAACTCCTCGACGCATTGAAGCCGTGCCTGGCGCTGCGTTTTTCATCAGCATGACATTGCTGGCGCATCTCCCGGTGCTGATCCTGGCCGCGCTGGTCGGCTTGGTGCTGTTTCGCGCATTGGGCAAGACGAAACCCGGCCTGGTCCTGGACTGCGCATCGCCGTTAGCCGGGACAAGAGGATAATGATATGCACAAGATGGCGCGGCATTTCCCATGGTTTCGGCTACTGGCGAGTTGCCTGCTGGGCGCGAGCATGACGCAGGCCGGATGTGGCGGCGGTGCGGCATCGACACAATCCTCTCCCCAGCCAACACTTGCCGCCGGCCTGTATTTCATCGCGGGAAGTGTTGGCGGCGGCGGTTACACATTGGATGGCACGGGCGCCGCGGCACGTTTTTCCGGGCCGGAACATATCGCCGCCGACGGCGACGGCAATCTGTATGTCACGGATGACACGACGGTTCGCAAAGTTACGCCGCAAGGCGTTGTGGCGACGGTCGCCGGCACGCCGGGGCAGGGCGGGGACGGCAGCGGCCTGGATGGCATCGGTGCGGCCGCGCGCTTTTATCCGGGCCGCGCGATTACGGCCGATGCGAGCGGCAATGCATATGTCGCGGATGTGACCGGCATTCGCAAAGTCACGCCGGCCGGCGTCGTAACGACCGTCAACGCAGCTGTCGGCGCGGCGATTGCCATCGACCGCGCCGGCAATCTCTATTTCACGCAAACGCATTGCGGAGTCAAGGTCGCCTGCTACTGGACCGTCGAGAAGCTGTCGCCGGATGGCACGCTGGCATCGCTTGTCACCAGCGCAGGGCAGATCGCGACATTCGGCATGCTGAAGGCGATTGCGGTCGATGCCGCCGGCAACGTTTATGTGTCGGAATCGTCCACGCCGGACGGGAACAGAATACGCAAGATGACGCCGGCCGGCCAGATAACCGATGCTGCCGGAGCGGGCACCGGCTTGTCGTTCGATGGCATCGCGCTGGATGACGCCGGTAACCTGTATGCGGCGGACGCCGGCAACGACGTTATCTACACGATCACGCAGGCGGGGGCGGCGGTCGTCCTTGCGGGCAGTCCCGGCGTCCAGGGCAGCGATGATGGCACAGGGCCAGCCGCGCGCTTCAATCTTCCGCATGACATCGTCGCTGATGCAGCAGGCAACCTGTATGTGGCCGATACCGGCAACCATACTGTACGCAGGATCGAGCCGGATGGAACGGTGACGACCCTGGCCGGAACCGGCATGGGCAGGATTTACGGTAGCGCCGACGGCATCGGAGCGGCTGCGCAGTTTACCAATCCGCAAGGGGTTGCGGCCGATGCGCAGGGCAACCTGTATGTGGCCGACACCGCCATGCACACGATTCGCAGGGTTACGCCGGCCGGCGCAGTCACGACCTGGGCCGGGTCCGCGGGCATGCAGGGTGATGCGGATGGAGTTGGCGCGGCGGCGCGCTTCAACCTGCCGACCGATGTGGCGGTGGATGCATCCGGCAACCTGTATGTCACGGATGCCGGCAACAGGACCATCCGCAAAGTTACGCCGCAAGGCATGGTCAGCACGCTGGCCGGTTCGCCCGGGTTGCGCGGCACGGTCGATGGCACGGGTGCGGCGGCCCGGTTCACGCATCCGCAGGGCATCACGATCGATCCGGCCGGCAACCTGTACGTCACGGACAGCGAAGACACGACAATACGCAGGATCACTCCCCAAGGGGTGGTCACGACGTTCGCCGGATCGCTGAAGTTCTCCGGCAGCGCTGACGGCATCGGCGCGGCAGCGCAGTTGTCATCCCCGCACGGCATTACCATCGATCAGTCGGGCAATCTGTACGTCGCCGATACCGGCAATGGCAGCATTCGCAAGATTACCCCGGCGGCACTGGTCACGACCCTGCCCGGTACGGCAGGCAGGTTTTACGGCGCCAACGGAATTGCTGCGGACCTGGCCGGCAACCTGTATGTCACCAATGTGCTGGAAAACCGCTATCCGGCTCTGCCGGTCAACGTCAGCACCATCAGCAGGATCGCGCCGGATGGAACCATGGCCACCATTGCCGGCAAGGCGAATCAGCAGCGTATCGAATTGGGCGACTTGCCCGGCAGCCTGGAACTGCCGTTTGGCATCGCCCGGGTCGGCGCGGGCACGTTCGCGCTCACTTCAGGCAGCAGCGTACTCAAGCTGGTGATTCAGTAAGGTATTACATCACTTCAGGCGCCGTGACTTGCCGGAGGGCGCGATTGCGGGTGTTGGCCGGTCTGCGGATGAAATAAATACAGCGTGTAGTATTTTTAAACAGCCGCA
>DATEZO010000275.1:0-10446 GCA_035255485.1 Burkholderiaceae bacterium | reverse complement strand
GAGAATTTGCCGAAGACGCGGTCGGGCAAGATCATGCGGCGCCTGTTGCGGGTCTTGGCCAAGGGCGAGGAAATCACGCAAGATATTTCCACCCTGGAAAACCCCGCTATCCTGGAACAGCTGCAACAGGCTCAGTAAAACGGGTGGGATGGCGGCTTGTACATTGGTACGCCGTGACAAACTTTTAAATTGCCCTCCCCGAGAAAGCGCCCTCCTAGTGTTGTTTGTCACGCGGCGTTAATTCATCAGAAAAGCCGGCCCGCCCAAGCGGTGCCGGCTTTTTCATGCTTTGTCGTAAAGAGATGGTTTGGAATTTAATATATTCAGCGAAATTTTTGCTATAATCGCAGGCTTCGCTAAAAGACCGCAGCGAACCGAATTCAGGAGAGATGGATGAGTGGTTTAAGTCGCACGCCTGGAAAGCGTGTGTAGGTTCATAGCCTACCGGGGGTTCGAATCCCCCTCTCTCCGCCAGTAAAAAGCAAAAAAGCCCTGATTTTTCAGGGCTTTTTTGCTTTTGCGTTTTATCGGTATGCCATTAGGTATGCCATTGGGCCTTGGTTTCAACTGCACGGTATTGAGCTTCGTTGGACGACGCCAATAATCGGTAGATTGGTAAACGAGTCTAGCAATTGCCCCTCGTGATTATTCTGGGCTTGGCGACACACCCATTGGTACCGTGTAATGGAATGAGTTTTTTGCCATCCCGTTAGACATCCACTTCGTAGACCTCTTTGATTACGCCATAGATCTCATCTTTGGCATGGTCCAAGCCAAACATCGCAATCTGCTTAACTTGCTCCCTTACATGGTGCTTAGCGCTGCTTCCACAGTGGCACTGCGATGCCATTAAGAACGCGGCGACAATTGCGTTAGCCTGGGCCGTATGCAGAAGCCGTGAACTCCATCCTATCTGAAGGCTGCGATTCCGACACTTGACATTCGCCGGTGGCGGGGCGCATGTTATCTGGCACGGCATAGGCACGTTGCGTTATTCCTGGCAAGTCATGCGGACACGTTTTGACACGGAGTTCATTCACCCTTTGATTCCCGCAGCTTCCATTCGCATCAGTGCTGATGTCCTACTAAAAATTGTCCGTATCGGCTATAGAATTCAAGCAAAAGTCTCTGCGTCGGTGGCTGCAAGTTTCTTTAACTTGTTGTAAACGCCATCCTTTATCCAAGAACGAATATCTTTGTATCGCTCGGCAAGGGCGGTTCGTTCGGCATCGTATTGTCGCTGCTTATACGCAACCTCGGAACGGAAGAAAATGCCTGCAATCATCAAGCTGGTGAAATAGGAAAGGCTGCCGACCCCTAAAGCCATTGCAGTTTTTCCTGTGACAGATAGTGTTTCGACAAGGTTGCGTAAGGGAGGTAAACGCAATGCATCTACAAAGATGGGTAGAATCGACCCGATTCCTACACATAAACTGAACGGCCGACATTTCTCTCGTAGCATGTCTCTTGGCGGCAACTCTTTAGGCATGTCTAGAGCCATCGCCACTGCGTCCCCATGAATGTTGTCGACGTACTGGGCTCCGGTTTGATGGCAGTAATATGCGAGCGGCGTGTTATGCAGAACGTTACCGTCAAGCGACATATACAGAATTGTAATTTCAAGACCTTCACGTACGGAAAACGAATCAGCCACTTCGATCCTGTATTCCATCGAGTGCGGCCCCTTAAACCAGACTTGGCGCCGGACAATTGTACGTAGCGTTACCTTGATTGGATCGATGTCGCCGTCACCTCCACTAACGGAACCACCGCCTCCTACGACGGATGTACTTTGCCGGTTGATCGTTTCCACCTTCAGTACTGGGGAACGCCAAGCAACGAGCTCTGCCCGAACTGTCTTGTTATTCCAAGAAAAATGCTGTCCGTTACAGACCCCCATCGCTTTCTTTCCTTATTTCTATTCTGCTGAAGTGATCAAATTGGAAATACTACAATTATGCGACAGGAAGTACAGTTAATTCTTGCTTTTCAGTATTGTTTCGCTGCAAAGAATACGGCTTCTTGATGGGTGTGGAGTAGAAGTGGTAAGAACCTCTTTCGTTGTATCGACACGGAAGGTTTGCAGACGTTAGTGATACCTGCACAGATGCTTTCCGGCTAAACGAATTGCTGTGGCCGGCGCTGATACTCACCGCGGTTCTCCTGCACCATGCGCACAGCACGTTCACATATTTCAGGGGAAAATTTGGTTTGCTTCTTCATGGCTCCATTCTCTCAGATGTTCGAGCCTTCACAATTCCTGGGGCGGTTCAAAATAACAATGCTATGATGCACCATCCCGGCGATAGCCCGCTGCTCGGCTACTCCTAGTCCTACCACTCTGTGATTGCTCGATACCCTTGAGTTTTATCTCATAGTATCTCGTTGGTTTGCGAATCATGCGCTCTGCGCTCAGACAAGCCGGGATGGACTTGAAGGAGAGATGATTATGAAAAAACATAGCCATCGTCTGATCCTGGCACGGTATGCGCTGGCGATAGGGGTTGTAAAACTCTTGTCAAAAGTTTGCGACTTGCTGGGCGTGATTTTCAACTATCATTGCCGCTATGCAACTCACATGGGACCTTAGATTTGAGCTGAAACCGAATACTTGGGTTTTCGTTCCAACAGCGAAATCTATTGAAGATGGCAAGCAGATTAAAAACCTTCTCGCTAGCATCTGGCGCCCGCCCAAAAATTACTTCCATCTTAGGTCCGGCGGTCACGTAGCCGCATTGAAGTTTCACCAATCAAATACTATTTTTGCCCACCTTGACATACAGCGCTTCTTCGGGAGCATCAACAAGTCCAGAGTCACGCGCGCGCTTACCGGATTAATCAGCTACAAGGTGGCTAGGGAAATCGCTACGCTATCGACTGTTATCCACCCCGTGGAAAAGACCCTTATCCTTCCATTCGGCTTTGTGCAGTCGCCCATGTTGGCATCGCTGTGTTTATCTCAGAGCGCACTCGGTACATGTCTTTCAGGACTTCCAAAGAAGTACCGTGTTCGAGCAAGCGTTTATGTCGATGACATTGTTCTTTCCGGTTGGAGCGAAGCATCTGTTCGGCTTGCAATGGATGCAGTTAAGGCAGCGGCAGAGCGTTCACGCTTTTCGCTCAATGATGCGAAGGAACAAGGCCCTAGCCCAGCGATTACCGTCTTTAATATCGATTTAACGCATGCATCAATCGCTGTAACGGCTGACCGCTTCTCTAAGTTCATCGATGCGTTCCAATCGACAAGCAATGTATTCGAACGCAAAGGCATATTTAACTACATTAACTCGATAAGTTCAGCACAAGCCGCAACGCTACCGCCTATCTAATTTCTGTTATCTACTCTGCTTTGCAGTGGGTTCCTCGGTGCTACTTTGGAATCACCGCACAGCAGGAAGTGGCCGGGTTTTTTCAGCGTCTTGAGCACCAACGCCAATTGGACGCTCGTGATGTCCTGCACTTCGTCGATGACACTGCGAATTTTCTCGAACGCCTGGTGCGCGTCGATGCCCTTGAATGCCTGCCGCATCAGTGCGAACCAGCCGGCAAACTCGCGCCATAGCGCCTCCCGTCCCGGCGGCACGCGGATCGATTCGGCGTGACCTGCAAATCCGAAAGAGCAATCAGCAGCACTATCGGATCGATCGGCGACGCCTCAAAAAACCAACTTGTTCATAAAAGGCTTTCGCCAGGGCAGCTACCCGCGAAGCAGTGCGGTTTCGCAGATGTGAGGCGGCTCCTCATCCGTTATTCATATGATAAGAGACCTCAAGATATTGATTTTGCACTTGAAAATGCGTGGCTGTGCCACCATGTCAATCAATAAGAATATTTTTGAGATTTCATCCTGGAAGTGCAACCAAATTTATGTGAAAAGGTGGATATTTCACGCGTCCTGATCCGACGTGTGGAAGGCTTGCCATCGACAGCGAGAGTGTCATCCTTAGAAGCCGCCAACGTGGTGCTCGAACGTTGGGCAAATGGCGCGTCTGATGGGGGCAATGACCAGTGCGACATCCAGATCGTCTTTGAAGACGGATTTCGATACCACGGACATTATTCTCTTACGAAGTCGCCAAGGCGCGTGTCTTTGGCGCGGCACGTTCGCAAGCACCTGACGGCGCTAGCTTCCAGCAAAGGCGCGAAAAAGTCTTCGCAATTGGCAGGCGAGCCCGTGATCAGTGTAATCGGCGCCAGCCTCGCGGAGTCGGCCAGGATCGCACTGGACCATTACAACATCTAGCCGGCGACTCCATGCTGATTGCGCCGACGCCGCGTGATCACTTTCTTTTCCCGCTACGGTGATGTAAAGAAACGCTCTGTCATTTCTTCCAAACCCAATGTTTGCAATACATCATGCAAGCGTTCGCTTGGCCGGTTGCGAGGCAGGTTTTTGTAGCTGGCAATAATCAGCTCGTTTTTCATTGAGTGCTCCCAACCGACCAGTTCGGTAACGGTGACCTGATATCCGTGTGCTTCAAGCTGGAGGCAACGCAGTACGTTGGTGACCTGGCTGCCGAATTCGCGAGTATGCAACGGGTGGCGCCAAAGCTCGGTCAGGGCGCTTTTAGCGATCGCCTTGCCCTTGTTTTTTCTCAGCACCGAAGCTACTTCGGCATGGCAGCAAGGTACCAGTACAATGAATTTTGCCTGTTTTGCCAATGCAAACCGTATTGCATCGTCGGTGGCGGTGTTGCAGGCATGCAGCGCAGTGACTACATCCACTGTTGCTGGCAACTGGCTGGATTCGATTGAGTCTGCCACCGACAGGTTAAGAAATGTCATGCCGGGGAAATTCAGTTTTTGCGCCAGCTCGCGCGAGTTATTAACCAGCTCGTCGCGTGTTTCTATACCGTAAATACGCGATTGATCTCCCAATGTCTTGAAAAACAGATCATATAGAATGAAGCCAAGATAGGATTTCCCTGCGCCATGGTCGACCAATTGCATGTCAGGGTGATCCTGACGGATTTCCTGCAGCAGAGGTTCGATGAACTGATAGAGATGATAAACCTGCTTCAATTTACGTCTGCTATCCTGGTTCATCTTGCCGTCACGCGTCAGGATATGCAACGCCTTCAATAGTTCAATCGATTGGCCGGGTTTGATTTCCGGGATGTTATTCATCGGTGATATTCCTTTATTGCATTACCGCTATCGGTCTCGGCTCGCGCCATGATGTTGCTTGCGATGGCGAATTCGGCATGCGTTGATGTGCTGCCTTATCCTGCTTTGCATCGGGACTGCGATTCTATCCGATCGATGCACCCTGCCATCCTGTTCCAGGTGTGAAGAAAATTGTGTTGTTGATTAAAAATGGCAATCGGCAAAAGCGATAGCACAGCTGAAACGGGTTTCAAGACGATTCTATGTTTAAATGCCGTAGTCTTGAAATATCCCCTCTTGTTTGTCTCGCTTCCTTCCCACATTATCACTGTGACACGATCATGCATTTGAATCTCTACTCCGTTGCGGCACCAATGATCCCGCGCGAATCCGATTGCTGCACGGGCGAGGCGGCATCATGAGTAAATATCCGGTTGTCGGCTGGAACGAGGCGGACGAGGCGCATTCCGCCCGCTGGCGTTCGGAGAGCGGGACACCGCCGCCCAGGCGGGTGGCAATCGCCGACGACCGCATGGCGGCCGATAGCGCGTATCGTCTGGCCTGCGAAGGCACTGCGCTGCTGTGGCGTGGCGATTTCCAGAATGCGCGCCAGTTGCTGCAGGCATTGGCGCGCCGCATCGACCGCAAGCCCCGCCGGCATAAGCCTGAATTGACAGCGGCGTCACCGGCCGAGGCGTTCCATCTGTATCGGCAGGCGCAGTCCCAGCGTGCCCGCACGTTGGCCATGCTGTTGCTGCCGCTGGAGGCCGATTACCGCATTCCGCTGCGGCGCGCACCCGATGTGCGGCAGGCCTGCACTGAAGCCTGGGGCGTGGGTCATGATCCATCCATCGTTTCGATGCGGGAAGTGCTGGGTTTGATCGGCGCGCATGAATGGCGCAAGAAAGGCGTCGAGATTCCGGCTCTCGGCGATCGCATCCATCCGCATTACGGCGTGTTCTCACCGGTGCGCGGCGAATATGTGGAGCTGGTGAGCAAGGCGCCATTACCTTCCAGCGCATTGGCCTTCGATATCGGTACAGGAACCGGTGTACTGGCTGCGGTGCTTGCGCGCCGAGGCGTTACGCGTATCGTGGCCACCGAGCAGGACGTGCGGGCGCTGGCGTGCGCGCGTGAAAATCTTGCTCGCCTCGGATTGGCAGGGCAGGTGGAAGTCATGCAGGCGGATCTGTTCCCGCAGGGGCGGGCGCCGCTAGTGGTGTGCAACCCGCCCTGGGTTCCGGCGCGCCCAAACTCTCCTATCGAGCATGCGGTCTACGATCCTGATAGCCGCATGCTGCGCGGATTCCTCGACGGGCTGGCTGCACACCTGGAGCCGGGTGGTGAAGGCTGGCTGATTCTCTCGGATTTTGCTGAACATCTCGGCCTGCGATCGCGGGCTGAATTACTCGCTCTCATCGATGCGGCGGGATTGCAGGTCGCTGGCCGGAGCGATGTGCGTCCGCATCATCCTCGCGCCTCGGACGATGCCGATCCGTTGCATGTCGCGCGTGCAGCGGAAGTAACGTCGCTTTGGCGGCTTGTGGCGCAGTAACTTCCGCAGTAACTTCACTGGGCCTTAATTACCAAAAGCCAAAGTCGGCTTTCAAAAAGATTGTGGCATATGCCGGAAATGAAATACCTGGGTGGTTATCCGGAGGAAATCAAGAGGCAGGTACAGTCTCTTGTGGATAACAACACCCTGTCAACAATCCTCCTGAAAAAATATGCGATCGCGCACGACATCAGGACGGACAAGGCGCTTTATCACTATGCGTTGCAACTGAAAAAAGAATTTTTGGGAAATGCGGAACCCGTCAGCAAGGTGATATTTGATAATAAGCTGCATGTTATCAAGCATGCCTTGGGTTTGCATACTTCAATTTCCAGGGTGCAAGGCAATAAACTCAAGTCGAAGCGTGAAATCAGAATTTCATCGCTGTTTAAAAATGTGCCCTGTGAATTCCTGAGAATGATCGTCGTGCATGAACTGGCGCACTTCAAGGAAAGCGAACACGATCGGGCATTTTATAAATTATGCGAATACATGGAGCCGAATTATCACCAGTTCGAATTTGATCTGCGCTTGTATCTGACCCACATGGATCTGCACGGCGCGCCGTTATGGCGCTGAGACTGCGTCGCCTTGCATCATCTCTGCTCCAGATAACGAAGCCGCGCTTCTTCTTCCTGGCGCGCAAGCGCGATCTCGTGCATGACCGCGCCGACGTCTGCAGGTCGTTTGTCGACCGCGACACGACCGGTGAGCGGCGTGTCGGGATGGAGCAGGCCTGACTGGTAGAGTGTCCAGATTTCCTTGCCGTACCGGGTGGCGGCCAGTTGCGGTGCAAAGGTGCTGAAGAATGTCGTCAGGTTGGCGACGTCGCGTTCCAGCATCGCACCGGCGGCATTGTTGCCTGCCGCATCAACTGCCTGGGGCAAATCGATGATGACTGGCCCGGCGTGGTCAATCAGGATGTTATATTCCGACAGATCGCCATGGATGACGCCGGCGCACAGCATCAGGACCACCTGGTGCAGCAGTTGCGCGTGATAGTCGAGCGCCAGCGCTTCGGTCAGTTCCACATCGTTGAGCCGCGGCGCGGCATTGCCGGCAGCATCCGTCACCAGTTCCATCAACAGCACGCCTTCGAAACAGACGTGCGGTTGCGGAACGCGCACGCCGGCGGCGGCAAGACGGTAGAGCGCATCGACTTCGGCGTTTTGCCATACTTCTTCCTGCATCTTGCGCCCATAGCGGGTGCCCTTTTCCATGGCGCGCGCCTGCCGGCTATTCTTCACCTTGCGGCCTTCCTGATAAGCGGCGGCTTGCCGAAAGCTGCGTTGGTGCGCCTCCTTGTATACTTTCGCACAACGGATCTCGTCGCCGCAGCGGACTACATAGACGGTCGCTTCTTTGCCGCTCATGAGCTGGCGGATTACAATGTCCACCAGGCCTTCTTCAACCAGCGGCTGGATTCTTTTCGGTGTCTTCATAGGGACTTGCTGGCTCGGCAGGTAGAAAAGGCGGGCAAGGCGGGAATCGCCTCGGATCTTCTGGACACCGGATAGTATCAAACTGCGGCGTGCAGTGGAAAAGAGTGCATACTCTGTGCGCCTGTCAGTGCGATCAGTGTCGTCATTTTCACACTGGTATATTTTTCGTATCCCATCAGTCGCATATGCATGATGGCGCAATGGCCGCAGTCAAATTCAACAATGGAGCGAACATCATGAGCAAGAGCCAGGACAGCAAGAAGGCCGTCAAGAAGCAACCTGCCAAAACGCCGAAGGAAAAAAAGGAAGCCAAGAAAACCAAGAAGGAAGCATTGAAGCGGCAATGATGTCGGCTGTCGCCTTGTCCTTTCTTCCAGCCAAAAAGGATCCAGGCCGGGGAGGCGCCATGGGTTTAATGGCTACGTTTGAGTCGGGTTGTTGTATTTGACTCACATTTGACTCTCTTTGTGTTGGTTGTCACAGTGTTGTCACGGCAGATTCCTATAATTGTTCTTGTCTGCAAGGAGAACATCATGGGAAGCACACTATACAACTGCATCTATCTCAAACGGCCATCATTGATCAGCAGGCTGCTGAGGCTGCTGCGCCGGCGTTGAATAGCTTTAACATCGGTTTTTCATCTTTTATATACACGGCTGTGTATTTTCAAGCTGCCGCGAAATATTTGCGAGTATAGCGATTTTTTTCCTATACTCCCTATAAAATCGCAAATGCGCAGAACGGATGGCAGCGCCGTTCAGGTCTTTTATCCTGGCAGCTAATGCGAAGTATGGTAAGCATGCCGGATCAGTGTGAGCGCCACTGGCAAGGCCTGATGGCTTTGCAGATCCGCCGGCTGGTCCACCCTGGGAACCGAACCCCAGCGCGAGGAGCGCATCATCCGGATGTACTTGATGTCCAGGTCGCCGGCCTGTTCCAGTTTTTTCAGCGCTTCACTTTCGATTTCATGCACCAGTCGCCATGTCAGGATCCGGCCATCGGTTCGATGACGTTCCACGATGGTGTTGACTGCAAGGGCCAATCTTTCTCTTACTGCAAACAGCTTGTAACCTTCGATGCCTTTCATTTAATGCTCTTTCCGCAACAAAACACTGTACACCCACACAGTATAAACTAAATCAGTTTCCTGAATTCAAGCAGATGTCGAGCGATACTCGCTTGGCGTCTTGCCGGTCCATTTCTTGAAGGCATGACGGAAATTGGCAGCATCGCTAAATTCCAGCGAGACGGCAATGTCTTCGGTACTCATGTGCGTCTTGCGCAGATAGTTGATGGCCAGCTGTTTGCGTACATCCGTCAGGATTTTCTGGTACGAAACGCCTTGGGCCTGCAGCCTGCGTCGAAGGGTGCGGGAGGTCATGTGCAGCCGGCTGGCAATGGCTTCCATGTCGGGAAAGTGGCCCGGACTTTCCATCAATATGCCGGACACTTTGCTGGCCAGTCCGGAACAGGTTTGCAGTCCAGCCAGCAGTTGATCGCAGGTTTCGCGCACCAGTGCGGCGGTGATCGGATTGGCGTAGGTCAGTTTGTGCCGCAGCCAGTCACCGCTGAAACGTAATTCATTGGCCGCCTGGTTGAAGCGTGCAGGGCAGCCCAGCAGGGTTTCATAGCTGGCGGCATGGGCCGGCGCCGGATACACGGCACAGATTCCGGATGGCGTTACCGGCGTACCCAGAATATCGCCATGCAGTGACAGTTGCGTGCCAAACTGGAATTCCATCACGAAACGAAACAGGGCGCTTTCCATCCCGAGCGACAGGATATCGGTGAATGTCCAGACCGGGCTGCCATCGATTTCATCGAAGGCAAGTCCGATCAGCGGGGCTGCCAGCGGCCGGTATCGCAGCGCAAAATCGACCGCATCGCGCGGCGTTGCGCTGCTCAGCAAGGCATAGCCATACAGGCCGAAGTGCGTGATATGAATGCGCTTTCCGGCGCGGATCGCCAGCGTCGGATCCTGTGACAGGCGTTGGGCATTGGCGAATACCGCCAGCAACTGGCGCGCTGAAATGCGGGTCGCGGGATTGCCGACCTGATGCAGGTCGATCCCGCTGCCGGCTAGCACCGCCTCTGCTGTAATCCCTTCTTCACTCAGGATCTCGAGCAGGACCCCGATTTTGTGCGGCGGGTCGATCGGGCTATCGATCGAGGGAAAAGCCTGTTCCATATCGATGATCCGTCTCCTTTCTTGTCTGTCGCGCTACGGGCCGTCTGGCCAGCGCTTTTTTGATGAATACTAGCATGCCGCCCCTGCTGGCCACCGCAGGCTGGCGCCTGTCCGCATGGCACCGCGAGTTGGCCGGAATGAACCTGTTGCGCGGC
>DATEZO010000274.1:0-2421 GCA_035255485.1 Burkholderiaceae bacterium | reverse complement strand
GCGCGGCGGATTGAAGCCAAATTCAGCCGCTACCGCGACGATAGCGTCGTGTCTGCCCTGCATCAGGCGCATGGCCGGCCCATCACCGTCGATGCTGAAACTGCACGGCTGCTGGATTTTGCCCGGCAATGCCACTCCCTGAGCGGCGGCCTGTTCGATATCACCTCCGGCGTGCTGCGGCGCGCATGGAAATTTGATGGTTCAGACCGATTGCCTTCGCCAGCAACGATCGCGGCATTGCTCCCCTTCGTGGGGTTCCAGCGCCTGGACTGGCAGCGGCCGGTGGTCGCCCTGCCTGAAGGAATGGAGTTGGACTTTGGCGGCATCGGCAAGGAATACGCGGTTGATCGTGTTCTGGGTCTGCTCAGTAGCCGATTCGATCTGGCAATGCTGGTGGCCTTTGGCGGCGACCTGTGCGCCAACCGTGCCCCCTGCAGCGGGTCCTGGCAAGTCGGTATTGAGCGGCCGGATGCCGTCGGCCGGGCAGGCCTGGTTCTGGCGTTGCGCCAGGGCGCCTTGGCCACCAGCGGCGATGCGCATCGATTTCTGCTCCGGGAAGGGCGGCGCTACAGTCATCTTCTCAACCCCATGACCGGCTGGCCCGTCGCCAATGGGCCGCGCTCTATCACCGTGGCAGCGGACAGCTGCATGGCAGCGGGCATGCTGGCAACGCTCAGCCTGCTGCACGGCAAGCACGCCCGCGACTTCCTGGTGGCGCAAGGCGTGAAGTACTGGTGCCTGCAATGAAACTGTATTTGACCTAGCCCGTGAAAGCAGCTTTTCCGTGCTGTGCAACTGGCTCTTGGAACAAGCGGTCAGGACGTGAAATTGGAGGCGTTGTTTACGCTGGATCTCGAACGTCTTGTCCGTACTATCAACTTTCGGTGAAACTTCTTCATGATGCGGAATCTGATGTATTCGCCTCGCTCACCAGCATCCAACCTAATTGACGCCTGATTTGCTCTCTATCCGGAAGAGGCGTCTGGGTCTTCTGGCGCCGTTTCAACCAGGCTCGAATTCTCTCTTTATTCGGCTTGACGATTTTCTCCACAATTGCATCTCCGCCGGTCAGTGTTTGCAGTATGGCGATTCCTTTGGATTGGGGCGATTACCGCAAAAGGTAGCGATTTCAAGGGTGGAATGCATGTTTCATATGGACGGCCGCGGCTCTACTGTCAACTTGCATGTCGCATTCGCTTATCGCCGAGTATCCGCGTACCAGCGCCACGTTTGCCCCATTTGAGCAGAAACTCTGCAAAGCCGGACGCAGATGGGGAGGTGGATCGACGAGACGGAAGGTACAAGGAGACCTCACGCATCACCTCCGGTTCAAGTATGCGGCGCATGACAAGCCCCATTGATAATGCGAGCGAACTGACATACGCGGGAGATACGGTAACAGCGAGATTGGCTGCGGCGATACCGAGTGCAGTCGAAATATTATCGACGATGTCCATGGGGACAACAGCGTCGTCGTCCCCATACCCCTTGCGCATTTGCGCTACGTTGCGTTCGTGATCGCGGCTTGCAGCAACTAAGGAATAATTTTTTAAGTCGGTCCATGTGATGGTGCGTTTAGCCGCGAGCGGATGTTCCGGTGCGCACCATAATACCCACGGGCTCGGAAAAAGAGGCCGTCGCGCAACGTCATCCTCTACGACCCGATCCGGGCCAATTGCCATGTCCACATCACCCCTTCCAACCAAATCGACCAGGCTTTCCACCGACGAATCCCGAATTCTGACCACTACCTCCGGACGCAGGGCTCTATATGCTTGTATCGATTTTGGCAGGAAGTGGCTTGCAAGCACCATAGGAGCAGCCACGCGTACTACGCCGGAGACACCATTGCGGATGTCCGCCGCCGCGCTTTCGGCTAAACGCAAGTGCTGAAGCGCCGATTCTGCCGAAGGGAGAAACGCTCGGCCAGCCGCCGATAGCGCGACCTTTCGCGTGCTGCGATCAAAAAGCCGAAAGCCAAGCGTTATCTCAAGTTCGCTGATGAGTTGGCTGACTGCGGAGGAGGTTAGCGCCAGTCGATCACTCGCAGCGGCGAAACTAAGAACATCGGCCACCGCAATGAAGGCATCGAGTTGTTTGGTGCTGAACCGCGGAATGGACATTGCCTAATCTCTTTCTTGATTCTATTAGTAAGGAGATCTCGATAATATCGAAATAATATTAAATTGTGTTAAGCAAAGTGCGCCCAGATAATAGCGGCGTGGATTGCGAGGTTTTCGCAACATTCGCTTACAGGAACCATTATGTTTGACCATGCTGGCATGACAAAGAAAATGACGGGAGGCGAGGCGATCGTCGAGTCGCTGCTGCAACACGGCGTCGATACGCTGTTTGGCATCCCCGGCGTGCAGACGTACGGCCTGTTCGACGCCTTGCACGGCGTTCGCGACCGGATCCGGG
>DATEZO010000273.1:0-11451 GCA_035255485.1 Burkholderiaceae bacterium | reverse complement strand
GCGCCTGCGCGGCGCGCTCTTCCTGCTCGGTCAGTCCGCCTTCCGGGCCGATCGCCAGCGTCACGCACTGCGGTGGGTGATGGCGCGCCCAGTCGGACAGGGATTGCTCCGCGCGCGGGGTCAACAGGATGCGGCGATGCAGATCCTGCTGGCTGATCCAGCGGTCGAAATCCATCAGTTCGGACAGGGGCGGCAATCGATTGCGGCCGCATTGCTCGGCAGCGGCAATGACGATGCCATGCCAGTGCGCCTGTTTTTTCACTGCACGTTCGCCGGAAAGTCGCACTACACAACGCGCTGCGGCCAGTGGCAGGATCGCCGTCGCGCCCAGCTCGACCGCTTTTTCGATGATCCAGTCCATTTTCGACGCTTCTGGCAGCGCCTGCGCCAGCGTCACCGCATAGCGCAATTCCGCTTCGCGCGGAGAAAAGGTCTTGATGTCGGCGGTGGCGCATTTTTTGTCGATTGCCGTCAGCGTGGCGGTGAATTCTCCGCCTTCGCCGTTGAACAGGGTAATGTGTTCACCCGGCGCAAGGCGCAGTACCTGGATATGGCGGGTAACGTTGTCCGGCAACAGGATTGCGGTACCGATGGATAATGGGTGGGGGCAATAGAAACGCGGCATCATTGATTGCTCGCCGCAAGGCGACAGGTTGATTGAAAAGTAAAAAGCCGGATCGCAGGCCAATGACAAATGAACATGAAAGATCTGCAAGGAAACGGGAATTCCCCTGCAGATTTTAATCCTGGTGCATCCCTCTGGTAAAATATGCGGCTTTGCAGCAATGCATTTTCATCCGATTCCCGCGATTCGTTCCCTGATACCATGACTTCCATGCTCCCCACTACCAAAATGGCCAATGCGATCCGCACATTGGCGATGGACGCTGTCCAAAAAGCCAATTCCGGCCATCCCGGCATGCCGATGGGAATGGCGGAAATCGCCGTTGCGCTGTGGGCCCGGCATTATCGCCATAATCCGGCCGATCCGAAATGGGTCAACCGCGACCGTTTCGTACTGTCGAACGGCCATGGTTCCATGCTGCATTATGCGCTGCTACACCTGACCGGCTATGACCTGTCGATGGACGAGCTGCGCAATTTCCGGCAATTGCATTCGAAGACGCCGGGCCATCCGGAAGTACATGTGACGCCTGGCATCGAAACCACTACCGGCCCGCTCGGACAAGGCCTCGGCAATGCGGTCGGCATGGCGCTGGCGGAAAGATTGCTCGCCGCCGAGTTCAACAAGCCAGGTTTTGACGTGGTCGATCACCATACCTACGTCTTTCTTGGCGATGGTTGCCTGATGGAAGGCATTTCGCATGAAGTATGTTCGCTGGCCGGCACATTGCGCCTGTCGAAACTGATTGCGCTATACGACGATAACGGCATCTCGATCGACGGCCATGTCGAAGGCTGGTTTGCCGACGATACGCCGACGCGCTTTGAAGCCTACGGCTGGAATGTAATTCGCGCGGTCGACGGCCACGATGTCGATGCGATCGATGCCGCGATCGGACAGGCCAGGCAATCCGACCGGCCAACGCTGATCTGCTGCAAGACCGTGATTGGCAAAGGTTCGCCCAACAAGGCCGGCGGCCACGATGTACATGGTTCCCCGCTAGGCGACAAGGAAATCGACGCGGTGCGCGAAGCATTGAACTGGACCTCCGAACCGTTTGAAGTGCCGGCCGATGTCTATGCGGCATGGAATGCCAAGGCGCAAGGCGAGGCGCTGCAAGGTGAGTGGAATGCGCTGTTCAAGGCCTACGACGAGCGCTATCCGCAACAGGCGGGCGAACTGCTGCGCCGCATGCAGGGCGAGCTGCCGGGCAATTTCCGGCAAACGGTGGATGCCTATGTCGCCAGCTGCGTCGAGAAAAAGGACACCATTGCCACCCGCAAGGCCAGCCAGAATGCAATCCAGGCATTGGCGCCGGTACTGCCGGAATTCCTGGGCGGCTCGGCCGACCTGACCGGCTCCAACCTGACCAACTGGAAGGAATGCGTCGCGGTACGCGCCGACCAGGCCGGCAACCATATCAACTACGGCGTGCGCGAATTCGGCATGTCGGCCATCATGAACGGGATTGCGCTGCATGGCGGATTCATCCCGTTCGGCGCGACCTTCCTGACGTTCTCCGACTACAGCCGCAACGCGCTGCGCATGGCGGCATTGATGAAGATCCGCTCGATCTTCGTGTTCACGCATGACTCGATCGGCCTCGGCGAAGACGGCCCGACCCATCAATCGGTGGAGCATGTATCGAGCCTGCGCCTGATTCCGAACCTGGACAACTGGCGTCCGTGCGACACGGTTGAATCGGCGGTGGCATGGTCGCATGCAGTCGCGCGCCGTCATGGCCCGTCCACCCTGATTTTTTCACGGCAGAATCTGCAGTACCAGGAACGGACCGCCGATCAGATTACCCATATCCATCGCGGCGGTTATGTGCTGAAGGATGCCGCCGGCGCAAAGGCCGTGCTGATTGCCACCGGCTCTGAAGTCGAGCTGGCGCTCAAGGCCGCTGCAGAACTGGCCGGGCAGGGCGTGCCGGTACGTGTGGTGTCGATGCCCTCGACCGATGTGTTCGACCGCCAGGACGCTGCCTACAAGGCGAGCGTGCTGCCGAAAGGCTTGCCGCGCGTGGCGGTCGAAGCCGGCGTGACCGACTTCTGGTACAAGTATGTCGGCCTGGAAGGGGCGGTGGTCGGCATCGATACCTTTGGCGAATCGGCACCGGCCGGTGTACTGTTCAAGCATTTCGGCTTCACGACCGAGAATGTCGTGGCCAAGGTGAAGTCGGTTTTGGCGTAATTTGATTTGTGTGGCTCCTCCTCTTGAAGGCGGGGGAGCGGAATCCGCAGCTTGATTTTTCATCCAGGAGAAAACCATGACTATCCGTGTTGCAATCAATGGCTACGGCCGCATCGGCCGCAATATTCTTCGCGCTCATTACGAAGGCGGCAAGAAGAATGATATCGAGATCGTTGCGATCAACGATCTCGGCAATGCCCAATCCAATGCGCACCTGACCCGTTACGACACCGCACACGGCAAGTTTCCCGGCACGGTTGCGGTCGAGGGCGATTACATGATCGTCAACGGCGACCGGATCAAGGTGTTTGCGCAGCGCAATCCGGCGGAAATCCCGTGGGGCGCGCTGAATGTCGACGTGGTGCTGGAGTGCACCGGCTTTTTCGCCACCAAGGAAAAGGCATCGGCCCACCTGAAAGGCGGCGCCAAGAAAGTCATCATCTCCGCACCGGGCGGCAAGGATGTCGACGCAACCGTCGTGTTCGGCGTCAACCAGGGTGTATTGAAGGCATCCGATACCGTCATTTCCAATGCCTCCTGCACCACCAACTGCCTCGCGCCGCTGGTCAAGCCGCTGAACGACAGGATCGGCCTCGTTACCGGCCTGATGACCACCGTGCATGCCTACACCAACGACCAGGTGCTGACCGACGTGATGCATGAAGACCTGCGCCGCGCCCGTTCCGCCACCATGAGCATGATTCCGACCAAGACCGGTGCTGCCACCGCGGTCGGCCTGGTGCTGCCGGAGCTGAACGGCAAGCTGGACGGTTACGCGATCCGCGTGCCGACCATCAACGTGTCGATCGTCGATCTGTCCTTCATCGCGGCGCGCGATACCACGGTCGATGAAGTCAATGCGATCATGAAAGAGGCTTCCGAAGGCGCGCTGAAAGGCATCCTGACCTACAACACCGAGCCGCTGGTATCGATCGATTTCAATCACAACCCGGCGTCTTCCAATTTCGACGCGACGCTAACCAAGGTGTCCGGCCGCCTGGTGAAGGTATCGTCGTGGTACGACAATGAATGGGGTTTCTCGAACCGCATGCTGGATACCACGGTTGCGCTGATGACAGCCAAGTAATTCTGGTAGTAACGCACGCGAAAACGCCCCGCTGGCCGGGGCGTTTTTATATGGAAACAGCATCTTGCAGCTGTTGTCCGCTCAAAATTTGAAAAGCAGCGAAATCGAGAGAATTCTTCAGATTTTGTTCGCCATTCCGGCTCTCATGTACTCCCGACAATCCATGATCCATGCCGGCGCTGGCGGTTGCCTCGCCGGATGCACCGATAGGTACGGGAAAGCCAGGGCATTACCATGCTTGTTGGTTACAGCCAAGTTGAACTTCGATACCCGCTACTTTACTTGCAGGCGGTTTATGTATTCGAGTAAAGCAAGAATGCGTGATCGCACGAATGTTTCGCTGTTTGCCGGATCGAGAGAATACTCGCCGGCCTGGACCTTGTATTCCCATCCCCATACCGGCATCTCCCGCGTTCCATGCGACGCGACGTCTGCGCCTTCAATCACTTCGTATAGCCGGGAAAACGGAAAGACGCCGCCATTGTTTTTTGCCACCACCGTCAGATCAGGTGGCGCTTTCTTCAACTGGCTTACGATAGGACCATTGCCCTTTCCATCGACACCATGGCAACTGGCACAATTTGCCTGGAATTCGTATTTGCCCAAGTCCACTCTATCCGACTTTCCTTGCGCGAATGCGGATATGCCAATTGCAGCAAATACCACAGTTACAGTGAGTTTCAGAAGCGTTGGCATCGAATTCTCCGTTAACGTAGTCGAAATGCCAATTATCCCGCCGGACACAAGGCGTAGATTGACCAATGTCAGAGGTACCTCTCGTAGCGCGTATCAGTATCGTTAGGTACGAGGATCGTTTTTTTCAGCCCCCAGTGTCGCTGGTAGCGTGTCGGTCACGCGGGTTGATGCATGATGCGATGCAAAGAGCATCACGGTATTCGCGCTGAACGCCACGAAAATGGTGGAAAGAGGAGTAATCGACCCAGACGCATGCAAACCAGGGTAATTCTACGAATGTACGTGGGGTATAGGTAAAAATAGTGCCATATTCGTAATGAATACGGAGGTGTATTAAAAATACAGGGCGGTGTATAAAATCGTCGACCGTAGGCGAAAATTGCGCTCAATAGCTGCCTGACCTGTTCTGCTTCATGCGCGACCCGTTGCGGCTCCAGGCGTGCCTGATCCGCGCCTTGCAACCAGATCTGATGCTGCCGCTCGCGGAACAGGCGATACGCATCGGCTACCTCGCCGGCCAGTCTCGGATTGATCAATCCCAGCGCGCCGCACAATTTCAAGAGCGTGATATTGCCGATGTCGCCGGTCAGCTGCGGATATTGGGCCGTAGCGCCGCGCGCGCCAGCAGGCGCGTGGAATCGAGTACCGGCAACGGCGAATTTGCCTCGTTCATGATCAGCGGAATCTCGGTGCAGCCGAGCACGACCGCGTCGCAGCCGGAATCTTTCATTCGCCCGATCACCTGCTGGAAATAGGCAATCGCCTCGGGCTTGAACACGCCGAGGATCAGCTCTTCCATGATGATGCGGTCGATTTCCGCGCACGCGGCCGGGTCCGGGCGCAGGTAGTCAAGGCCGCGTGCCGCCAGTTGTTCCGGATAGATCTCGCTCTCGACCAGCAATCGGGTGCCGGTCAGGCCGATGCGGCGAAAGCCGCGCGTGGCCGCGTCCGCCGCCACGATATCCGCGATATGCAACCAGGGCTTTGGCGAACGCGCCTCGATGAAGGGCAGTGCCTGATGGATCGTGTTGTCGGGACAGATCAGCAGATCGGCGCCGGCCTGTGCCAGCTTGCGCGCGGAAGACAGCATCAGCTCGCCCACGCCCTGCCAGTCGTCGCGGGCGATGCAGGCCATGTAATCGGCCAGCGAATGCGTATGCATCGACACTTCCGGATGCGCATGCGCGCCGAAGAATTGTGCGCCTTCCGCGCAAATAGTGCGATAACACAGCGCCGCGCCTTCGGACGAGCAGGCGACGATGCCGATGTGCGGAATGGGGTGGTTGTGTTTCATGGCTGACGGTAGTCTCTCGAAATCGGTTGCATCGGGAAGCGGCCGGTCGGCTGATGGACGCCACCGTCGAACGAATGGACGTGGGCTTGCATGGCAATGTCGCCGCCCTCGGCGGAACTCAACGAATATCGGCGCCGCGCTCGACCAGCAAGGCGCGCAACACCGAGCGGTGGCAATGTTCTTCATCCTCGCAGTAGCAGCCGATCGCCAGGTTGGTGCGATGGGAAAGCGCTGCCAGCAAATCCAGCGTGCGGCTCGCCTCGGATTTTTTCATTTCGGCGGCGAATTTCCGCTTGAAGCGGGCCCAGGACTTGTCATCGCCGGCGGCCTGGGCTTCCTTCACCAAATCTTCGCTCGGGGAAAGATTGGGATACCAGACATCGTAGAAATCCTTTGCCGCGTAGTCTTCCTTGCGCACCCCGCGTGGCGGCCGGCGCACCGTGCCGATGCGAAGTCCTTCCTGCGGGGCACGCGGACTGCCCAAACGCACGATGCTGATCGCCATTGTACTGTCCTCCAATGATCCGGAATGTCATTAAAAATAGGGAGTATGCTTAAAAAAATCGATAATACGAAGTAGAAATGCGGCTGTTAAAGAATACAAGCCCCAGTATGTAAGCGTGTGATTCACCCGAACAGATTGCCCCACAAGCGCCTGACCTGCTCTGCTTCGGCCGCCACCGAGGCCGGTTCCACCCGCGCCCGGTCTTCACCCTGCAGCCGGATCTGGTGCTGCAGCTTGCGAAAGGTCCGGTATGCATTGGCGACATCGATGCCGAGCGCCGCATCGATCAGGCCCAGTTCGCCGCACAGCTTCAACAGCGCGATATTGCCGATGTCGCCGGTCAGTTGCGGATATTGGGCCGCGTGGCCGAGCACCAGGTATTGCACCATGAATTCGATGTCGATCATGCCGCCGGCATCATGCTTCAGGTCGAACAACGCGCTGCGATTGGGGTGCGCCTCGCGCATCTTCTGCCGCATGGCGAGCACATCCTGCTTCAGTTGCGCCGTATCGCGCGTCTTGCGCAGCACGTTTTCACGGATCGCTTCAAAGCGCGCGCCGATGGCGGCATCGCCGGCGCAGAAACGTGCCCGCGTCAGGGCCTGATGCTCCCAGGTCCAGGCGGAGGCTGCCTGGTATTTTTCAAAGGCGGCGACGCTCGATACCAGGAGGCCGCTGGCGCCGTCCGGACGCAGCGCGACATCCACATCGAACAGGATGCCGGCGGAAGTGTGGCTGGTCATCCAGGTGATGAAGCGCTGCGCCAGCTTCGCGTACAGGGCGGGCGCCTCCGGATGGTCGTCGTCGAACAGGAAGATGACGTCCAGATCGGAGGCATAGCCGAGCTCCTTGCCGCCCAGCTTGCCGTAGGCGATCACGGAAAAGCGCGGAATGTCGCGATGCCGGCTGGCGATCGTGCGCCATGCCGCCTGGATGGTTTGCGCCACCAGGACATCGGCCAGTGCCGACAGGTGATCGGCCAAGCGCTCCACCGTCAGATTGCCTTCGAGATCCTGCGCCAGCAACCGGAACAGTTGCGCATGGTGCATCTCGCGCAGGATATCCATTTGCCGCTCGGTATCGCCGGCGCTGGCTTCCAGCGCACGCTGGCAGTCTGCTGCGAAGGCATGCCAGTCGGGTGCGGCCTGCAGCGCCTTGCCGTCCAGCAGTTCATCGAGCAACAGGGGATGGCGCGTCAGGTATTTGGCTGCCCAATCGCTGGCGCTCATCATCCGGATCACGCGCTCCAGTGCATGCGGATATTCGATCAGCAGCGCCAGGTAGGCGGCACGGCGGGCAATTGTTTCAAGGAAATCCAGCAACCGGCCAAGCGTCGCGGAATGGCTGTCGGCGACCTT
This sequence comes from Burkholderiaceae bacterium, assembly GCA_035255485.1. Taxonomy (GTDB): domain Bacteria; phylum Pseudomonadota; class Gammaproteobacteria; order Burkholderiales; family Burkholderiaceae_D; genus DATEZO01. Next base: position 3,690 of record DATEZO010000273.1, on the reverse strand, counting down.
GGCGACCAGCGGCAGCGCGCCATTGATCAATGTTGCCAGCTTGTTGCGGCTCGATTCGGGCAGAGGCTGCAGACGTGGCGATTGCCAGGTTGCTTGCAGGCGCTGTGCCGCTGTCGCAGCATCGTCGAAGCCCAGCGTGGTCAACTGCGCCTTGATGGCGTCGCAGTTATCGGTGCCGGACAATGCCGCCTGCAGGGCGCGGCCGGCAGCCGCTTCCGCATCGGGAGCGTCGCCGCTGTGCTTGTCGCTGAAGATGGCGTCGAACTGCGCGGCGACAAAGACGCGGCGCGCGTCCAGTTCGCGCAGCAGCGATGCGGTATCGGCACATCCCATCATTTGCGCGACCGTCAGTCGATCCGCTTCGCTGGCCGGCAGCGTGTGGGTTTGCGCATCGTCGAGATATTGCAGGCGATGCTCCAGGTTGCGCAGGAAGGCATAGTCTTCCAGCAACTGGGCTACGATGTCCGGTGCCAGCAGCTGTTTTTCAGCCAGCGTGCGCAGCGTGGCGCGGGTCGAGCGGTCACGCAGCGCCGCATCGCGGCCGCCGCGGATCAGCTGGAATACCTGCGCCAGAAATTCGATTTCGCGAATGCCGCCGCGACCCAGCTTGATGTTGTTGCGGTCGGGGTGGCGCGCTTCCTGACGCACGACTTCGGCCCGGATCTGCGCATGCATGTTGCGCAGCGCCTCTATCGCGCCGAAATCGAGATAGCGCCGGAACACGAACGGCCTGACGATGCTCTCCAGCGCGGCAATATCCTCGGCATGCCCGGTCAGCGCGCGCGCCTTGACCCAGGCATAACGCTCCCATTCGCGGCCCTGTACGATCAGGTATTCTTCCACCATGCCGAAGCTGGCGACCAGCGGGCCGGAGTTGCCGTTGGGCCGCAATGCCATGTCGACGCGAAAGGTAAAGCCGTCTTCCGCGATTTCGGACAGGGCGCCGATCAGTTTTTTGCCGAGCCGCGTGAAGAATTCGTGATTCGATAGCGATCGCTGTTCCGGCATGGTGGCGACTGTCTCGCCGTTTTCGGGATAGCAGAAAATCAGGTCGATGTCGGACGACACATTCAATTCGCCACCGCCCAGCTTGCCCATGCCGATGACGATCATTTGCTGTTCGCGCCCGGATTCTTCACCGATCGGCGTGCCGTGCATCGCGATCAGTTCGGCGGTCAATGCGGTAACATGGCTCTGTACCGCAAAATCGGCGAATGCCGTCATGGTGTCGACTACCTCGCCCAGATCGGCGCGGCCGCAGAGATCGCGTTCGATCAATACCGCGATCACCAGGTTGCGCAAACGGCGCATCGCGCGATGCAGCGGCATGCCTTTGGCGGCTTCTTTTTGTACAATTTCGGCGAAAATCGCGCGGTGCAGTGATGATTCGGCAAGATTCGCCACCATGTCGGCGCGTGTGGCATCCGCATTCGCCCAGTGGCGATAGAACCGTGAGGCAACCATGCTGGTCAAAGAAGATCGAGTCACAATATATGAAAGAATTGAGGTTGATGTTGGCGCTTTTGGGGCGGATCGAGTGGACTGTTTTCCAAATTTCGCTGCGTGGCCGGACCGTCTGTCCGCGATAATGGCCACATTCGCTTTATTTTACGCCGAGCCGCCTTATTCACCTTTTTAATTGATGCCCACAGATCAAGTCAATTCCCCTGCGGCAGGCAATCGTTTCTCCGATTACTGGCGTCTGGCGCGGCAATGTTATGCCTACACCAACATCGCTACGCATCATGTGCTGGGCGCCATCATCAAACTGCTGGTGGTTGCCTACTTTCTCTTTGCCGTATTGTTTTTGACCTTGCGTTATGCGGTGCTGCCGAATATCGATCGCTACAAGGGCGAGGTGGAGCAGATGGCCACGCGCACCATCGGCCAGCCGGTGACGATTTCAACGATTTATGCCTCGTGGCGCGGCCTGCGTCCCTACCTGTTCCTGGGCGGTGTTGCGATCCACGATCGCAATGGCCGCACGGCGCTGAATCTGCCGGGGGTGGCCGCGACGTTTTCATGGTGGTCGGTGCCGACAGCCGAGGTACGGTTGTATTCGCTGGCGATCAGCCGTCCGGACCTGGATATCGAACGAGATGAAAACGGCAAGCTGTTCGTCGGCGGTATTTTCATCGATACGCAAAAGAGCGGCGACGGCAAGGGAGCGGATTGGGTCTTGTCGCAGCGCGAAATCGTGATCCGGGATGGCCGGCTGCGCTGGAATGACCGCAAGCGCAATGCGCCGGAACTGGCGCTGGAAGGTGTCAACCTGGTGCTGCGCAATGCATGGCTGCATCACCGGTTTGCACTGAATGCAACGCCGCCGGCATCGTTTGCCGCGCCGCTCGATGTACGCGCCGTGTTCAGCCATCCGCATTTCGCGCAGCGCATATCCGATGCCGCGCAATGGAAGGGCGAACTGTATGCCGATTTGCGCCATACTGATCTGGCGGCCTGGAAGCGTTATTTCGATTACCCGTTCGATATCCGGCAAGGCAAAGGCGAGGTGCGCGCCTGGCTCGATTTCGATCGCGCCAGAATCGCCAACCTGACCGCCGACCTGATGCTGTCCGATGTGTCGGCGCGCCTGCGCGCCGACTTGCAGCCGTTGAATCTGATGCGACTGGGCGGCCGCGTCTCGGTGCGTGAAGATTTTGATGCAAGGATAATGGATGCCGCACCGGCCTTCGGCGCGCGCGGCCATACGATTGCGTTATCCGATTTTTCACTGGAAACCGAGGATGGCCTTGTGCTGCCATCCACCACCGTCAGCGAAACATATCGCCCCGCCCGGAACGGGCAGCCTGAAAAAACCGGGGTCAGCGTGAAATCGCTGGACCTGCAAATGCTGGCGAATTTCGTGGAGCGCCTGCCGCTATCGGCAGCGCAACTGAAAATGCTGGCCGATTTCTCACCGAGCGGCAAGCTGCAGGATTTTTCCGCGCAATGGCAGGGCGCTTATCCTGCCATTTCGTCGTATAACATCAAGGGCCAGTTCAACGGCTTGTCCATGAAGGCGCAAGCGCCGCGTCCGGCCCGACCGAAAACAGCGACATCAGCGGCACAAGCGGCAGTGCCGGCGATTCCGGGATTCGCGAATCTGACCGGCCGGATCGATGCCAGTGATCGCGGCGGCACCCTCAATTTGGCATCCAGCCAGCTCACATTCAATCTGCCGGGCTACTTGCCCGATCCTGTCATGCCATTCGATCAATTGACAATGGACGCAGGCTGGACTTTTCAGGGCAACGATCAGCTTCTGCTTGAAGTGCATAGCATGGAATTTGCGCAGGAGGGTTTGTCTGGCGCCTTGTCCGGCAAGCATCTGATGTCGCTTGCGCCGCATTCCGGCAAGGCGCTGGGCGCAATCGACCTGACCGGACATATCGCACGCTTCGAGATTGCGCAGATAGGCCGTTATCTGCCATCGAATACGCATGAAGACTTGCGCCACTGGCTGGTTGGCGGTCTGATCGGCGGAACCGCCAGGGATGTCGATATCCGGCTCAAGGGCGATCTGGCGAGCTTTCCGTTTCGTGCCGAGCATGCCGCGGCCAGGCCAAAAGGCGAATTCAGCGTGAACGGCCGGATCGATAACGGCCGGCTGAACTATACGCCGGGGAAATTCGGCAAGGATGGCAAGGCCCCGTTCTGGCCGTTGCTGGATGCAATCAACGGCACCATTGC
>DATEZO010000272.1:0-6878 GCA_035255485.1 Burkholderiaceae bacterium | reverse complement strand
GTCGTGGGGGAGGCAGTCGACGGCTTTGAAGCGCTGGCGCATGTTCGCAAGGGAGGATTTGATCTTCTGATGCTTGATTTGTCGATGCCTGGCCGCAGCGGTGTCGAGTTGATTCGTCAGATCAAGGATGAAGTTCCGAAGCTCCCTATTCTGATTCTCACCATGCACGAAGAAGAGCAATATGCGGTGCGAGCCATACGCGCCGGCGCACGCGGTTACCTGACCAAGGAAAGTGCGGGCACGCAGTTGCTCAGCGCCATCCGCAAGGTCGCATCCGGCCGGCCCTACATCAGCTCCGAAGTGGCGGAACAGCTTGCAATGGATGCGATGTCGTCAAGCGAACAACTGCCGCACAAGGAACTTTCCAATCGTGAATTCGAAGTATTCAACCTTCTTGTCAGCGGAAAATCCATCACGGAAATCGCGGATCTTTTGCACTTGAGCTCCAAAACCGTCAGCACCCACAAGACGCGCATCATGCACAAGATGAACATGCATTCTTTTTCCGAAATGGTGCAGTATGCCGTCGCACACCGCCTGCTTTTTCCCGTAAAAACCTGAACATCCGCCTGCAGCCCTAAACGATATTCACCGCTCAAGGCAGTGCCGCAAGGCATCCTGTTTCCTGCCGTTATTCCTGTTTTCCCTCACTCGCATACACGCTTGTAGGAATAATCCTATACATCGTTGCTTGTTCCTACAAACCGATTCAGTGGCTACTGATAGTAATCATTTGTCATGCTAGACATACTACGGTCTTGTAGCTGATTTGTAACTTTCCATCGATTTGTGACCACCGCTAGACATTGTTTATTCCTGGTCAGGGAAGTTTGCATGGAGCGCCAGGTTCGCTTGAACGCTCTCAGACTGCAATGAGTGGCTTGCTAAAAACACGCACGGAAAGGCATCCCCTTTCCCGCACCAACAATTCTTGTCAATATCATGAATAGGAGATGGTTATGCTATCAACGCAAATGTCTGAAATTTGTTCCGATCCCCCACATTCAGCTTTGCTCTCATCTCCTTCCGAGGCAAGTTGGCAGCGTCAGGGAAAACTGTGGTCGAATTTCAAGGAGCTCTGCGAGCTTCTGCGGATTCCTCCGGTATCTGCCGTTATGGATGAAGAGCTACTTTTTCAGCATGTGCAGTTCAAGACCGGGCAGCGCATTCATACGATAGGCCAGGCATTCGACACACTTTACATTGTCCATTCCGGCTTTTTAAAAACAGTGCTGATCGATGAATTTGGCAACGAGCAGGTATTGAGCTTTCCAATGAAAGGGGATTTGTTCGGTGTTGATGGCATTCATACGCGACGCTATGCTTCCGAAGCTGTTGCACTATCCAATTGCGACCTGATTCTGCTTCCATTCAAGAAATTTACGGCACTCGGACGCAGCCATGTCGAGCTTGAGCATGCCATGTATGGCGTAATGAGCCGCGAGCTGGTACGGGAACAGGCCATGGTCAGCATGCTTGGCACCTTGAGCGCAGAGGCCCGTGTAGCGCGCTTCCTGGTTTCCCTTGCGGACAGATTTGGCGACATGGGCTATTCGAGCAAATTATTCAATCTGCGCATGACCCGCCATGAAATCGGCAGCTATCTGGGATTAACCCTGGAAACAGTCAGCCGTACTCTTTCGGCATTCAACGAAATCGGTTTCATTAGCGTGGACCAGCGCTCCATTGGCATCAAGGATGCCGAAGCGCTCAAGACGCTGCGCCGGCTTCCGCCATCCAGTTCACGCGCCAAACAACTGGCATCGAAGAGGGCCAGGCAATCCAGCGGGAAAACCCTGCCGCATACACCCGATCAGGATCTGCTCGCAACAATGTAATCAATGCCGGCGATGAAGCCCGGAATACGAAATCAGGAACATGCCGCACCGACAGCATGTTCAATTATCCGGCAGCAGTGTTTGGCTGGATACGTCATAAAAGCCCGGTTCTGACAGCCGGGCTTTTCATGAACCCACGGACAGAACCTGCTATCTGTCCATCAATGCACATTCCTCTTATTTTTGCTTGCCGCCGGAATGCGATTTTCTTTCCGCAGGACTCTTGCGCGCATGGATATTTCTTCTGGTAGCGGTGGATGTCGATCGGCTTGCCCCATTTATCCGTATTGCATGCTCGGCGCCATTGCCGGCAGTCACCCTGCGGCCGCTGGTTTGCCGGACCGCATCCGCCCTTGCTGCTTCCTGGCTCCGATTCAAAGTGGAAACGGCATTTGCTGCATTTTCAAAATTTGTGCGCGCGGCTGCCATGTTCCGATTTGCCATTGAAGCGACTTCCCTGAATGCCGACTCCCAGACCGAAAGCAATCCGGTAATTGGATTCAGTGTCGGACTACCCGATGATGTTTGCGTCATTTTCAATGGCGCTTGCGCATTGCTGACTGAATCCGGCATCAACTGTTCGGCATAGTATTGCATCGACTTGCCAATTTCATTTTGCATATCGGAAAAAATATGCATGATTTCTTTCTGATAACCAGCTACGTTATCCGGCCGGTGAGAAAGAAAAGCAGTCTGCAAGTTTGCTGCCCCACGCGGATCGCGTGCCGCCGCAACGGCTTGGGCGAAATTCATTTGTTCCGTAAAGGCGCGATGCGTAGCTTCTAACATCATGCGGTCGATTTTCTCTGTGCCCGAAAAAACTGCATCCGCAAAGCGACGTGACGCTTCAAGCTGCGTTTGATACATGTTCATGATTGGATTTACTGCATTTGCCATGACTGCACTCCCGAAAAAATCCGATGAATATCGAAAACAATAAAGCATGAGCAAGCCAGGCTTGCCACGCACATTGATGCGGCGCTACTTTATGTCGAAGTGTTAAGACAGTGCGCGCATACAGACGTTCAGAGGTTTCGATCACCAGAAAAATATACGGGACCGGATTACAACACTATTGCGCCCGTCTTATCCTCTTCGCCAGTAGAGCCGCATTCCCGTGCAGGCAAGGAGCCAATACTCAATATCAATACATATGCTGCCCGCCATTAATGGCGATATTCGCCCCGGTAATGAAGGCGGCCTCGTCCGAGCACAGATAAGCAACCAGGCTGGCGACTTCATGTGGTTCTCCAAGCCGCCCTACCGGAATCTCGGGAAGGATCTTGTTCTCCAATATATCCTGCGGCACTTTCATGACCATTTTGGTCCGCAGATATCCAGGCGAAACCGTATTGACAGTGATGCCCTTGCGGGCCACTTCCAGCGCCAGCGCCTTGGTAAAGCCGTGCATGCCGGCTTTTGCAGCGGCATAATTGGCCTGCCCGAATGCACCTTTCTGACCGTTGACGGATGAAATATTGATGATGCGACCCCATTGGCATTCCAGCATGCCATCCAGCACCTGCCTGGTCATGTTGAACATGCTGTCGAGATTCGTATGCATCACTGTTTGCCAGTTTTCCAGCGTCATTTTCTTGAGCGTGGCATCCTGGGTAATGCCGGCATTATTCACCAGCACATCGATCCGCCCCAGATCGCTGATGATCTTGCGCACACCCGCCTGGCATGATGCAAAATCGGATACGTCGATCATGTAGGCGGAAAAATCGAATCCTTCGTTTTTCTGCGCCTCACACCAGGACGACGCATGATCATTGCTTGGTGAATAGGTGGGAACCACACGAAAATTCTTCTGAAACAGCTCCTGGCATAACGCCTCTCCCAATCCCCCCATGCCACCGGTTACTACAGCAACCCTTTGCGCTTCCATGTCTTTCTCCATATTCTCAAACCTTTTATCAAATATTGCGATCAAGCCGCGCCTGCATCGCAACGGCAAATCGGCATCCATGCGTCTCGGTGCATACAGCTTCATGCACACGCAAGAGATATCAATCCCATTGGATTTCCAAGGCGTTGACAAGTTTCTATTGATGGGGGGCGGGCACGCTGATAAAGCGCAGAGTAATTCGAGAAGGAAGTTGCGACGCGTCAAGCACGGGCACGGCAGCCTGCACGAAATTGGAATTTACATCCTGTCAACGGCAGGGAAAATATGCCCTTGCCGCTTCTTTCCGTCATGAGAATGATGCCGGACATCGCCCGCTCGGCATGGCGGGCGATATACAGGCCGATCAGGCAAATGCTATCTGGATGCAGCCAAATAGCGCTTTACTTTACCTCCCTGCATCCGGCGGTTGGCGAGGCAGAGATCGATCGTTTCCAGCGCTTGCAAAAAATTGCGCGTGCCGCCTGGATGCAGGGCGGCACGCTGGCGATGGAAGCTGTCGAATGTATCGCGCTCCGACCGCGAGCAAAGCATGTTGCCCCATTTCGGCAGCAAGGCGCCATAGTCTTCCGGCAGCCTGGCCAGCAGCGCATCGTAATGCTGCCGGACGAACTGGTTCACTGCCTGCGCATTTTCGGGGCTTTCGGATGCCGTCCGTAAAATCGTCACGGCCTCGCGCGGATCGAACCGGTCCGAGAGTGCGAGATTCATTGATTGCTGCAGCAAGGCCGGGGACGTGAATGACCCAAGTGCATGGAAAATGACATTGCGATCGCCGCTTTCGCGGGAGGTCGCAGCAGCCGTAACCAATGCATCAAACAGGGCCTGATCGCCGCTGTAGGCAGCGCTTTGCAGCACCGGACGCAGCATGCCGCCCAATTTCGGCGCATTTTTCCGACCCAGCCACTGCATTGCATGCCTCTTCGCTTCCACGCGCAACACTGGGTCGGCGCCGGTTTCCGCCAGAAGCGGCAGCAAGGCGACGCGCAAAGCCCGGGTCGCATCCGAATCCGCCTCTTGCGGCAGCCATCCAAGCGCCTTGGCGCGCTTGCCGAAATGGCGGCTCAGCCAGCGTGCCAGGCGGATGCGCTCCTTCTTTCCGAGCATGGCAGGATGCACGCTTGCCGCCGCATCCGCAGCCGCTTTTGCCACTTCAGGGCGGGCATCAGCGGCAAGGCGCGCCGCCATGCGCAACACCTGGTCCTGCGGCAGAGCGGCGGAATACGCCAGCATCGTCATATCCCCTGATAACGCCACCGCTTCAGATGCGTTCAAAGACGCATGTGACAGCCCATTCAATAGTGCTGGCGCCATGCTGGAGAGGAAGTATCCCGAACCGGATGGATTCGGCAGCACCCAGGCGGGACAGGAGGTCGCTTCAGGCAAAGGCAGGCTGGCCTGCTTGCCGGACAACATGACGCAGTACGGCTTGTCGCTCTTCTGGCCGGCATAGCGCACGCAATACGGCACCATCCATTGTTGTTGCGCCGTGCCTGTCGGCGGCATGCCGGGCAGGAAGCGTTCCTGGTGGACGCGCAACGCAGGCGCGCCGGAACAATCGAGTGCAAGCGCGATATGCGGCACGCCCGCCTGTTCGACAAAGCTGGAAAAAGCAGTGGCGAATGCCGGCTCGGATTCCGATAGTGCAGCGAAGAAATCTTCTGCCGTGGCATTCCCGAACGCATGCCGGTCGAGATAGCGCCGCACGCCATCACGGAAGCGCGTTTCTCCCAGCCAGGTTTCGAACATCGTCAGCACCGCGCCGCCTTTGTCATAGGTAATGCTGTCGAATGCGTTGGCAAGATCGTCACGGCTTGCGATCGGCTGCCTGACCTGGCGGGTCGAGGCGAGGCGGTCGGTCTGCATCGCCTTGTGCCGCTCGCTTTCTCGCTGTTCCTGCGCATTCCATGCCGGGTTGAATCGTTCAACCGTCTTGCGCGCCATCCAGGTGGCGAATGATTCATTCAGCCACAGATCGTTCCACCAGGCCATCGTCACCAGGTCGCCGAACCACTGATGTGCCATTTCATGCGCGGCAATGCTGGCGTAGCGCTGCTGAAAGCGCTCGTCTTCGCGTTCCGGGCTGGCCAGCAGGATGTTCGACCGGTAGGTAATCAACCCGACATTTTCCATGGCACCGAAATTCACCGTCACCGGAATTACCATGCTGTCGATTTTGGCGAAGGGATAGGGGCGGCCGAAATAATCCTCCAGCAGGTTCAGCAGGGCCGGGGTGGTTTTTACCGCATAGCGCGCTTCCGCTCCCCTGCCTTTCGGCGTGATGTAGCGCAAGGTCGTGTTATTGCGGCCGGCGACGCCGCCCTCCACCACATCGAACGGGCCGACGCCCAGTGCCACCAGGTAGCTCGGCAGCGGCGGCGTCGCCGCAAAACGCACCCGCTTCATGTCCGTGCCGATGTTTTCCTCCGTTGCAACCGGCATGTTGGCGACCGCCACATGCTCGCGCCTGACGGTCAAGGTCAGCGTCCAGGGCGTTTTCCAGTGCGGCTCATCGAAGCACGGAAACGCACGCCGCGCATTGAGCGGCTCGAACTGGCTGAATGCATACCACTCCGCGCCGTCCTTTTGCCTGAACAGGCCGCGCGTATCGTTGATGGAAAACCGACCGCTGTAATCGATCGTCAGCCGCGCCTTGCCGACCGGCAGCACAGCGGGAAACCGGAATCCGACAAAGTCCGCATTGCCCGGCACAATCTCGGCTGGCAAGCTCCGTTCGCCGGCAACCAGCACGGCGTGCCGGATATCCAGCCCGGTGGCATTGATCCAGAAAAAGTCCCGCGACTGCGCGATATCGATATCAATCGCCATGCGGCCTTCAAATGTTTCGGCGTCGGGCACGATGGTCAGCTCTGCATCATATGCCAAGGGCTTGACAGCCTCGCCAAGGCGCATGACCGGCGGAACAGGAGCTGCCATCGCAAGTTGCGCAAGGAAAACCATGAGAAATGCCGCAAAAAGAATGGCGGTGCGAGTGTGGAAAAGACGTTTCATCAAACTCCCATGCAGGATAGTGAAGGGAAAGTCCGGGCTGTTTGCACCGGGCACGCCGGCACATCCTGAATCGGTTATGCCGCTACAGGATGTGCCGGGGTGGCATTTTAGCAATTTCC
>DATEZO010000271.1:0-2768 GCA_035255485.1 Burkholderiaceae bacterium | reverse complement strand
TGGATTCCTGCGCGACAAGAGTTTCACCAAGATGACGCTCGACGACTTCCGCGCGATCGTCGACGTGCACCTGATGGGGGCCGTCATCTGCACCAAGGCGGTGTGGGAAATCATGAAACAGCAAAATTACGGCCGTATCGTAATGACCACCTCATCGTCCGGCCTGTTCGGCAATTTTGGCCAGTCCAACTACGGTGCTGCCAAGATGGCCCTGGTCGGCCTGATGCAGACACTGTCCCTGGAAGGTGAAAAATACGGCATCCGCGTCAATTGCCTGGCACCGACCGCAGCGACACGCATGACGGAGGACCTGATGCCGGCCGAAGCGCTGGCGCTCCTGACGCCGGAAAGCGTCACGCCCGGCATGCTCTACCTGGCGTCGCGCGAAGCACCGACCCGGGCCATCCTGTGCGCTGGCGCAGGCACATTCTCGCGTTCCTACGTCACGCTGAGCGACGGCGTGCATATCGGTGAGCGTCCGGACGCGGTCGAGCAGCTCGTCGCCAAACTCGATACGCTGGCCGACCGCAGCAAGGAAATCGTCCCGAGCGCCGGCTTCCAGCAGTCGCAAATGGAAGTTGCGAAGGCGCTTGCGGCGCGCAAGCAATAAGTTGCGGGAAAAGCGTGAGGAAGTGGGCCGACCAGGCGAACCTGGCGCGCGCCCCTTCCCTATTTCGTTCCGAACAAGCGGTCGCCGGCGTCACCCAGACCGGGGACGATGTAGGCGTGCTCGTTGAGGCGCTCGTCAAGCGACGCCACGTAGACCTTCACATTGGGATGCGCGTCCTGGAACACTTGCACGCCCTCCGGCGCGGCGACCAGCGCCAGGAACACGATCTGGTCGTCGCCGACGCCGCGTTTTTTCAATACGTCGACCGCGTGCACTGCAGAGTTTCCGGTTGCTAGCATCGGGTCACACAGGATGAAATGACGCTCCGCCAAGTCCGGCAGGCGCACCAGGTATTCCACTGGGCGGTGCGTGTCCGGATCGCGATAGACGCCGATGTGCCCTACCCGAGCCGACGGCACCAGTTCCAGCAAACCGTCGCTCATCCCGATTCCAGCGCGCAGCACCGGCACGACGACCATTTTTTTGCCGGCGATTACCGGCGCATCCAGACTTTGCAACGGCGTCTCGATGCGCAGGGTGGTCAGCGGCAGGTTGCGCGTGATTTCGTACCCCATGAGCAGGGTGATTTCGCGCAACAGTTCACGGAAAGTACGCGTCGAGGTGTCGCGGTCGCGCATATGCGTCAGTTTGTGCTGGATCAGCGGGTGATCGAGGATATGCAGATTAGGGAAGCGTGGATCTTGTTTCATCGGCGTTTCGAAGTTTGACGTTATGAATTTGGCACCGAACCGGACTGACCGGCCCGTGAAGAGCATGAAAGTGTAATGCTTTTCGCGCTGGCGATTGTCATTTATTCCGGACCTCAATACACTTTCCGTCGGTAAATTATTGCTGACTCAATATGCGGCTGTCCGCAGCCGGCTGCACAACCCTGGAGAATCCCGATGGCAGGACAGTATTTCCCGAAATGGCGCATGCGCCACAATACCAACGACGGCCTCGGCCCGGTCATCGGCACCGAAGATCGGCTGCCATGGCCGCAGACGATCGCCATGGGGCTGCAGCACGTAGTGGCCATGTTCGGCGCGACCGTGCTCGCTCCCTTGCTGATGGGCTTCGATCCCAACCTGGCGATTTTCATGTCGGGTATCGGCACGCTGCTCTTTTTCTTGTTCGTCGGCGGGCGCGTCCCGAGCTACCTCGGTTCGAGTTTTGCCTTCATCGGGCTCGTCATCCTCGTCACCGGCTATGCCGGCCAGGGGCCGAACGCCAACACGGCAGTCGCCTTGGGCGGCATCATCGCCTGCGGTGTCGTGTATGCGCTGATCGGCTTGCTGGTCATGGCGGTCGGCACCGGCTGGATTGAAAAGCTGATGCCGCCAGTGGTCACCGGCGCAGTGGTGGCCGTCATCGGCCTGAACCTGGCCCCGATTGCCGTCAAGGGCGTTACCGGCAACAGCTTCGATGCCTGGATGGCGCTGGCCACCGTACTCTGCGTTGGCGTCGTGGCGGTATTCACGCGCGGCATGGTGCAGCGCCTGCTGATCCTGATTGGCCTGCTGCTGGCCTACGTCATCTATGCGCTGCTGACCAACGGCGCAGGGCTGGGCAAGCCGATCGACTTCGCGGCAGTCGCCAATGCCGCCTGGTTCGGCGTGCCGCACTTCGTGGCGCCGGTATTCAAGGCAGATGCCATGGCCCTGCTGGCGCCAGTGGCGGTGATCCTGGTGGCAGAAAACCTCGGCCATATCAAGGCCGTCAGCGCAATGACCGGCAAGAACCTGGACCGCTACATGGGCCGCGCCTTCGTGGGTGACGGGGTGGCCACGATCCTGTCGGGTAGCGTGGGCGGCACCGGTGTCACCACCTATGCCGAAAATATCGGTGTGATGGCGGTCACGAAGATCTATTCAACGCTGGTGTTCGTGGTGGCGGCGCTGATCGCGCTGGTGCTGGGCTTTTCGCCAAAATTTGGTGCGGTAATCCAGACCATCCCCGGCGCAGTACTGGGCGGCGTATCGATCGTGGTATTCGGCCTGATCGCGGTGGCCGGCGCCCGCATCTGGGTCGAGAACAAGGTCGATTTTTCGAACAATCGCAACCTGATCGTCGCCGCTGTCACGCTGGTGCTCGGCGCGGGCGATTTCACCCTCAAGCTGGGCCAGTTTTCGCTCGGAGGAATAGGCACCGCAACCTT
>DATEZO010000270.1:0-7931 GCA_035255485.1 Burkholderiaceae bacterium | reverse complement strand
CAGGGAGTGGCATTGCCGGGCAAAATCCAGCAGCCGTGCAGTTTCAGCATCGACGGTGATGGGCCGGCCATGCGCCTGATGCAGGGCAGACACGACGCTATCGTCGCGGTAGCGGCTGAATTTGGCTTCAATCCGCCGCGCCTCTTCCAGCGCCAGGCCACCGATTTCCCTGGCAAGAGCGGCATCGTTCGTGTCGACAAGAATCTCGCACGGGCTGGCCATGGCAGTGAAGCCGGCGGAATACAGGTGGTCGGAGAGCGCTTGAATGGCGACGGAAGAGTCCATTACCAATATACGCAACAATCCCTATGTAGCGTTGACAGCATTCCTTCCCGCCGCGGCTACGCAACTGGCTTGGAACATGCCGTCATGACGTGACAACGAAGACGTTCTTTGCGCTGCATCTCGATCGTATTGTCGATGTCGGCATCGCTGATCTCACTGTTGGTCTGCTCTACTGCCGCTGTCGGCAAATCACCGAGCTCAAACATGTCGAGGGAGGTTGTCAAAGCAGTGCTGTTGCTCATCTTGTTCGCAGCTCCCGATGTGGTCATTGTGGATGGATGCATGCAGTTTCCGCAACCTGCCGGGGGGCTGTCCAATGAACAATCGACCATCTCCTATGCTCCTGAGGCATACATCGGCGATTAGCTTGAAGCGGTGCCCCGTACCCAGCCGCCTTGGAGGCATTGCCAACTTGCTGAATCAAAAAAGGGCGTAGCAGAAGTTTCGTGGCGCCCCGCCTGCGTAACGATCGCCACTTGCAAGCGGATCGCCGCCCGACGGAAAAAGACGCGACTTCATGTCATGGGTGAGGGTTGGTATAACTGGCAGAGACAATGAGAAGAAAGATCATGAGTCGATGCCGAAAGACGCTGAAGAAGGCATTTGGATGGCGCGATATACATACTGCAGTATATTTTATATTGCCAACAAATATAAGCGAATAATCCATAAATATACATATACTCCCATATTTTTAAAAATATGGAGAATGAAGTTGAAGTGCGCTATGCGCCTGTTCCAGAGGGAGTAAGCGCCTCCCGTGTTTCTTGCAACAATGCCAATGCCACGAGATCAACTTCAGACGCATCGTCGGCTTGTGCCATCCGGTAAGCGGAAGATGACTTCATGCATCAAATGCTCACGACGCAGTAATTCACGCCCGTGTCACCCGCCGATGTCTCGGAATGGATCCAGCGCAAGATCGATCAAGCGTCGCTCGCGCACAACCACTTCTGCCATTGCTGTCATCCCGTACCGCAGCGGATACCTGGTGTCTGCGACCAGGTAACTATCGCGCTCGAGCGATACGCGCCCTTCGTACACCGGCTGCTTGGTTTGCGGATCTGGTTTTGTCGCAGGCGAGATATATTGCAGCGTGCCATTGATAAGGCCATATCGCTGATAGGGAAAGGCATTGAATTTCATCTTGACTGGCAGCCCTTCCCGCAAGAACGCGCGATCGTGCTCGGCAATTTCGATCTTGAGTAGCGGACGGGCATTTTTTGGCGCAATCCCGCCCAGCGGTGTGTTGGCCTGAATCTTATCGCCCGGCTGCGTGGAGGTAACGTCCGTGATGACGCCATCTACCGGCGCAAGAATCAGGAGAAAATTATCCTTGTCGATGTTTTCAAACCGGATTCTGGCTGCCGCATCAGCAACCAGACGTGCGGTTTGCACCTGGAGTCGCAGCTTGTCTTCCACGTTCGTCACTTCCCTGGTTGCCGCTTCATACTCCAACCGCAGCTTGGACAGTTGCTGGCCGCTGGTTTCCAGTTGCGCCTTGGCCTGCTCATATTCAAGGCCTTGCCGGGCGGTCAGTTCGTTGAGCCTTGACTGCGCTACAGAAACGGCATTTTCAGCCGCCAGCACAGCATTTTTCTTGCTTTCCACCTGAACCTGGGAGACCCCGCCGCCGCCGGGCAACGCGAATAAACGTGCATACTTGGCTGCTTCTTCCTTCGCCGTGTCGCGAGCGCGTCGCGCATCGTCAAGATTGGTCCTCGCTTCCTGCAGTTGCGCCCGCTGCCCTTCCGACAGTTTGCTGGTGCCTTCCGTAACCCGCTTCTGGTGCTGATGCTCCTCCACGTCCACCGCTTCTTTCAGGGCGGCGGCCTTGCGCTCCAGCAGCGCTTTCTTATCTGGAAATTCCTTCCATTCCCGCTCGGCGTCTTCCAGTTTCAAGCGCGCATCCAGCGCATTTTTTGCGGCCTCGATTGCACCTCTGGCATTAAGCCTGGCGACCACGTCGTTTTTCAGCACCGGCTGGCCCTCAGCGATATAAATATTTGCCAATTCGCCGTCGATAGGGGCATAAAAACGTCGCACTTCCGACTCTGGCACGAGTACGCCCTGCGCCGTCACAAGCACGTCGGCGTGCCCAAAAAACGACCAGACCAAAGCAGACAATACCAGCGCGAGCATCGCCAGGACAGCCGCCTGGGTAAATCGCCACGGCTCCGCAGTGAGGATGGCAATACCTTCAGCGCTGTGATCCTCAAGCGCATCGACCAACGGTCTAAGGGAATTGTTGCTGGTTGCCATTCCGGCCTCCTGTCAGCGCCAGCTTACGCAAATGGCTGAGCGCCTCGGCGTAAGCATCCTTGAACTCAGGCACATAGGATGAAATCGTGATGAAAGCCCGTTGGTGTCCCTGCGTATCCTCATCCCATTGCTGGAGGATGCCCTTGATCCTTGCCGCATCCTCCGGGTTTTGAATCGGCGCATCTGCTCCGCCCCTGACATGCACGATGTGTTCCAGATCGCCAGTCCATTCGAGCTCCTTCACCAATGCCTGTACGTCGGCATTATGGCCGCTGAGCTTTTTCATGCTTTCCAGAATCGCGGCCGCGCGATCGAATTCATGGGCGTTTAGCCTCGCCATCCACTGCGGCAGGTTGGCCTTGAGCAAGGCTTCGGTGCCCATTGCCTTGATTTCTGCATTATCCGGATCACGCTCCAGGCTCTGGCTGGCAAGCGTTGCCGCCTGAGCGTATTCGCCGCTTGCAAGCAGCGCCTTCAATTCGCGCTCAGGCGCGCCGCTGTGATACAGCACGAACGTCAACACGCCCAGCAACGCTACCGACAATATTCCCCATCGGAGCCCGCGTCTGAGGCCGGCCCGATCGCCGCCGACAAGGCTGTCCGCCAACTCCGACAGGAAAGCCGCGTATTTGCCCCGCTTGCGCTTGCCTGCTCGCTTACCCGTGCTCTTTCCAGCTTCGCCGGCCGAACGCGATGCTTCGTCGTTAACCTCATCATCCTGTTGTTGCGCCTGGTCGACACAAAAAATATCAAGAAATGAATCCGCCGCCGCTACAAACGTGGTCTTGTCCACATCAGCCGAATTTTTCACGGCGCCCAATGCGAGCGTGCTGAACTTCGTTACCGTGGGATCGGCTACGGCTTCTTCCTTTTGCAAACTTGCCTTGTAGACGAAATGATGCCCGCCGAATGCGATGGTATCGCCCTCCTTCAGCGCAATGGCATGCTCGTCCAACCGATTGCCGGCGACGAACGTGCCATTGGTGCTGCCGAGATCCTCGACGAAAGGCACATCGCTCTTCAGGAAAATATGCGCATGGCGTCGCGAAATATAATTCACCTGCTGCGGGAACACGTCCTTGTAACGCGAAAATGCCTCGTCGGCTTTGCTAATCAGGAATGGAAACCGGGTAATGACAATCGGCTGCAGCCCCAGGTCGCTGCGCTCAGGTGTCAGCGTTAAACTGATGAGCCTTGTCTTGGGCGCCGGACGCTCCATGCGCGCGCGCAGTTGCACGCGGTATGACAGTGCTTTTCCGAAACAGATCTCGTCACCGTCGTGCAATCTGGTGATTCTTTGCTGAACGCCAACCTTGTTTACGGTGGTCCCGTTCTTGCTGTCCATGTCCGCGATATAGACGGCGCCATACTCGGAGAAGATACGTGCGTGCCGGCGCGACAGATCGGAGACGATCTCTGGCGCATAGGAGGCAAACGGTGCTTCGGTGCGCCCGATCGCAAACACGTTTTCGTCAATACGGATATCGCCCAGTTCCGGATGGGACAGGGGTTTGAGCACGATGGCGAACTGCTGGTCAGCGGTTGCGCGCCTCTCGGCAATCAGCGCTTCGTCAGGCGCCATGTTTTGATGCACGTTCATTTAGTTGCATTCGCGACTTCCACCGCCGGCCACCCGCCGCCCAGCGTCTTATACAGCGATACCGTATCCGATAAGATCTGCTGGTGATTCGCCAGCAGTGCAAGTTGCGCTGCCAATAGCGAGCGTTCCGTCTCGAACACATCCAGTTGCGAAACAAGCCCTTCCTTGAGCTGCGCTTCGACCTGCGCCGCAACGACCTTGAGGGAATCTACCTGCTGCTGCAATTCGGTCCTCTGCTTGCGGTGGGCATCAAGATTCACAAGCGCATTTTCCACCTCTTCAAAAGCGCCCATGACCGTGCGCCGATACTGCTGCTCGATGACTTTGGTTTGCGCCTCGCTGGTCTTGACGTGCGCCTTGACGCCGGGGTTCAGCAAGGGAATGTTGATGCTGGGCAGAAGGCCAAAAGTGAAGGATTTCAGCAAATCGGTAAGCGCAAAGCTGGACGTTCCCCCGCGTCCGGTCAGGCTGACCGAGGGCAATTGCGCAAGCTTGGCCTGCCCCACCAGATCATAGGCTTCCAGCACCCGGTATTCTGCCGCGACAATATCGGGCCGGCGCTTCAGCAGTTGCGACGGCAAACCGGCAGGCACGACGGGCAGTTGCACTTTTTCCTGCAGATGACCGGGCGGAACGTTGAATTCACCGGCCGGCACACCCACCAAGGTGGCGAGCGCATTGCCGGCCAACGCGCGCAACCGGCGCAGTTCCAGCAGATCATTCGTCAGCCGGTTGATCTCTGCGCGTTGTTGCAGCACCCTTGTGTTGGGCAGCAGGCCATTTTGTAACATCGCCTCATAAATGGTCAATATCTGCTTGTTCTTGTCCAGCGTTTTTTGCTGCTGATCGATTTGCTCATCAAACTGGAGAATCTGGAAATAGGTGGTCGAGACATCCGATACGAGCTTCAGATATCCCGCGCGCCAGTCTGCCTCGGATGCGTGGTACTCGGCAGCCTGTGCCTGGACACCTTTTTCAACCTTGCCCCAAATGTCAATATCCCACGAGACCTGGGTGCCCAAATTGAACTGCTTGGCGAATTTTTGCCCGGTGCTTTTCTCAAAGCTCGCCCCAGCGCCGGCATCCAGGGTCGGCAGCGCGCCCGCGCGCGCCTCGCCGACTTCTGCGGCGGCAACCTGAATCCGTGCAGCCAGAATCTTGACGTCGAAGTTGCCCGCGATCGCCGTGCCCACCAACCGGTCCAGATAGGGATCACGAAACTCTTTCCACCAATCGGGCGTGATGGTATCCGCCGCCGACACCGGAACCCCCGTTTGCTGCGTCCATGAAGTTTTCGCAGGGGTATCCGGACGCTGGTAGGCCGGCATGCTGACGTCTGCGCAACCGGGCAGAAAAGCTGCACAAAGCCCCGCAAGAATGGCGTGCTGCACGCGTGAAGATGAATGTCGGCTGCGACGATCAATCTCCAGTAAATCGCATGGCATGTTTTGAATTGCTGAATGTTTCATAAGGACCTTCTAAAAATTCAGAACGCATCCTGGCGCTGACGACTCTGAAATTTTACTCACCTCATTGCCCGACACATTTTGCGCAAGTCATGCGACGGCCCAGGTCCTGGAACCTACAAACACGTTAAACAAATCGGTATCAAGATGCCCCGCACGACATTCCGCGGCCATCAAATCCAGTGCCTGCTCTATCGGCACCGCCTTCTTGTAAGGGCGATCGGCCGCGGTGAGTGCATCGTAGATATCGCAGATGGTCAGAATCCGGGTTTGAACGCTGATCTGCGATCCACGCAAACCCATCGGATAACCCGAACCATCCAATTTCTCATGATGGCCGTGGGCGATCGCGGGTACGCCGGCCAGATCACGCGTCCACGGTATCAAAATCAGAAACGAATAGGAGTCCGCCACATGCGACTCGATCTGCTGACGCTCTTCCGGGGTGAGGCAACCCCGGGCAACGCTCAATGCCGAGAATTCACCCTCGTCCAGCAAGGACACCACGGCGCCGTTCGCTTCGCGGTACGCGTACTCTCGAACATCGCGCAACTCCGGTAGTCCGTCGGCATTCGAGATTGCAGGTTCGTTCGCGCGCCGAATCGCGTCGAGAAATTTATCCAGGCGGTCAAATTCTTCGTGCAGAGCCTCATCGATTTTGCGCTTTTCTTCGGTGAACCCCGCCATGCTCAATTCGCGCTGCAAATGTAGATCGGCCAGATGGCGATACGCTTGCTGTTCCAGGCAAGTGCGCGCATATTTGAATCGCTGCTCCAGCAGCCGCATATCGGCATGATGCAGTTTTTTTTCTTTGCGAAGCACGTGCTCGCGCACGCCAACCTTGCCGAAATCGTGCAGCAGCGCGGCATAGCGAATCTCGCGCAACTGTCCCTTGCTGAACATGATTTGCCGCAGATGCGCATCATCGGCGCGATCCACCGCCATTGCCAGATTCTCCGCGTAGCCGGCAACACGGAACGAATGACCGGCGGTCACCGGATCCCGTTCCTCAATTGCCTGCACCGAAGCACGCACGAATCCATCCAGCAGTCGCTCGATGTCGGAATACAGCTGAAAGTTTTTTAGCGCAACCGCAGTCTCCGCACATACGCCAGTCAGCATTTCCAGATCGGCCTCCTTGAATGCGTACGGATCGGAAGACGTATCCACCTGGATCAGGCCCAGCACCTCCTGTTCCATGATCAACGGGACGCACATGACGCTACGGATCGCCTGGGCGACGATCGATTCGTGCGCTGCGAAATGGCGATCCGACAAAGTATCGACCGAGAGAATTGATTGCTTCTTGTTGAGCACTTCATCGACGATCGTGTGGGAGATTCTGATCTTTTGCGGATCTTCGATCGTGCCGTCGCGCCGACGCGCAGCGACCGGCGTCGGCGGGTCGCGCTCGTTCTGTTTCAAGAGAATGAAAGCACGCTCGGCGAGCGGAAACAGCTCAAAGATAAAATTCATTATCTTCTCGATCAATGTGGCTCGATCAGTCACTGCGCCAAGCGCAATACTGACCTGCGCCATTGCGTGCAGTTTCCGCACGGTTTTCTGCAGATCCGTTTGGCCCAGCTCACGCGTGGTTTCCAGGCTTCTTGTCATTTGCGTCGCGTCGACCGCCTTGGTAATGATCGTTGGCATGGTCTCGCGTGCTGGCAGCACTAAAGAGTGAAACACAATCTGTGCCGAGGACACCGTAAACTCGTCGCCATCCCGCAGAGGATGCCAGACACCAGGACGAAGCCGGTTGCCAAGGACGAAGGTGCCGTTGGATGAGTGCAGATCTTCCACAAAATAAGTATCTTGCCGGCGTCGGACGCGCGCGTGCCGCCGGCTGACCGTATGCTCCGGAATGCAGAGAAACTTGTCAGAAGCCAGCGAATCCTGCGGGTCGCGTCCGATGACAACTTCATCATGGAGCGGGAATACGGCTTGCGCGGCCGTGTCGGCTCCGATGACTTCCAGGTACGCCATCACGCTGCCGACCGACTCTGCAAAAGTTGCTGCGTTTTCCATCTCACCGCCTTGCGACCGGCTTGATCGCTCCCCAAGTGTTGTACCTGACTTGATAAGACCATTGCCAGGACGGCTAGTTCGACGCCCAGGCGCACGCTATCCGGGGGACCGGTCCACTTCACTTGACGGTAATCGTGATTTTCCTGGAGTAGATCGGCGGATGATGGGGCACGTGCTTGTCATCTCCCATCAATAACTGCAACGTATGCTTGCCCGGCGGCAGCTCCAATGTGGTTTCCGTTTGACCTGCGCCGAAATGCAGATGGTTGCGGTCCGAGGGAATCTCCTGA
>DATEZO010000269.1:0-21864 GCA_035255485.1 Burkholderiaceae bacterium | reverse complement strand
TGGACGCGCTGATCCCTTACGGCGCCCCGAAGGAGCGATTTGCGCGGGTCAAGTTCAGGGAAGTCGATCTGGGCGACTACGACATTGTCGGCGCGGCAGGATCGGCCTGACATCCTGATGCCGCGCCTCCTGCTTTTGCGGACTGGCGCAATGCTGCCTTGGCCGGACGCTTGTCCACTGGTCAGCGGCGTGCGTGCTGCTGGTTCGGGGCAGGCCCCGCATAACCCCTGCTGCACCGTCCGGGGTTTTATGGCGGCACATGTTCCGGATCGTGTTATTCCTCTTTGCGCGGCACAAGCCGGAATTGCCAGGCTCTGACATAGTTGACTTGATATGCATTGGCCTTCCCCTGCGGCGTCGAATCATCCGGTTTTCCGCTGTCGCTGCCGAACCACAGGTCGAGCAAAAGATACATCGGCTCGGACATGCTGACATCGATCGTCATGATGGTCTTGCCATCAAAATAGAATGTCTGCCGGTTCGGCTCCCATTTCATGGCGTATTTATGGAACCTGGCGGATAGATCGGAGCGGGTGTCGTATTGGCGCCTGCCGGCCTCGTGGCCCTTGTCATGCCATACCGTCACGCCGTAGGCGCGTGGCCGCACCACACCGTCGCCATCCTTGAAGCCCCATGGCGGCGCACCGCCGGCATAGGCTTCCATGATATCGATTTCGGGACGGCGTTTTCCGTGATGCGCAAATAGCCAGAAGGCTGGCCATGTGCCCTTGCCCCTGGGCAGCTTCGCTTCCATTTCAAAATAGCCGTACGTCTGTGAAAACTTGCCATCGGTATCGATGGTGCGATTGAAGAAGTTGCCCGACGCATCGCGCTCGGGCCAGATTTTCAGCAAGCCGTTTTCCACTGCATAATTTCTGGTCCGGTTCGGAGCTTCATACCAGATATGGTCGTTCCAGATACGGCTGTCGTAGTCATCGAACTCTTCGGAAAAGGTCAGTTCGTATTCGGCGCCATCCTGGCCGTACGGGATCCGTTCCATCGGTGCGGCAGGGTGCGCGCGCCCTCGTTTCGCTTCGCTTCTTGCCGCGACATGCATGGCATCGGGCTGAAGCAACTCCACGGTATTCCATGATGCATCGTTGTCACACGCCGCCAATGGCAGGATGCCGAAAATGCAACAG
This sequence comes from Burkholderiaceae bacterium, assembly GCA_035255485.1. Lineage (GTDB taxonomy): Bacteria > Pseudomonadota > Gammaproteobacteria > Burkholderiales > Burkholderiaceae_D > DATEZO01. Next base: position 20,722 of record DATEZO010000269.1, on the reverse strand, counting down.
GTGATCAACAGGACCGGCGATTCGATGCGGTAAACAGGCATGGCGTTTTTCCAGAATATTCCGAAAGAGTTGGCCGGCTGCACTGATGCGGTTGTGGCGCCCGCATCGGCTGGCAGGCGGCGCCTGGTTCATGCACGACACGAGCGGCACGAAGCAATGCCAAAGCCATGATCGGGGCCAATGGATGAGCATGAATACCGTATTGCTCGTTGGCATATTGCTTTTTCCAGGCCGGCTCTTTGCCGATTCTAGCTGCGTGCATCGGTGCTGGCTGCTGCACCGCACCGGTTTCTTGATTCCCGACAGAGTTTCCGAGGTTTTCAATACAGGGCAGATGCCATGCCGGGTTCAGCGTGCGGTTGTCGCCAGTTTCAATGCCAGCGCGGCAAATACGGTGCCCGCCACCCAATTCATGATGCGCCCGGCTTTTTCGGACTGACCCAGCCGCTGCCCGATTGAACCGGCCAGTAGCGCGATGCCGGCGAACACCAGCAGCGTGGCAACGATGAACAGTCCGCCCAGCAAGAGGAGTTGCGTGCTGAGCGAAGCGCGCACTGGATCGGCAAACTGCGGCAGAAATGCCAGAAAGAAAATCGAAACCTTGGGATTGGTCAAATTCATGATGATGCCGCGCCGATAAAGTTGCCAGGAGCCAAGGTTGCTATCGCGCCCCAGGCGAATGCCGGTGGCGGATGCCCGGAATGCCTGCCAGGCGAGGTAGAACAGATACGCTGCGCCGACGGTTTTCAGTGCATTGAAGGCGAGCGTGGAAGCCTGGAAGAGCGCTGCAACGCCGAGTGCGACTGCGCAGGTATGGACCACCAGTCCCGTGCACAGGCCAAGCGTGACCCAAATCCCGGCGCTGCGGCCACGCAGCGCCGACTGGGTCAAGACAAAAATGTTATCCGGCCCCGGCACCATGGCAAGCAATAGCGAAGTGGCGAGAAAGGTTGAGAGTGTAGGGATTGGAATCATGGGTTTTTTGTGTCTGAAATTATGCGAGAGCAGGTAAAGGATTGGTAACGCTGGTCAGTGCAATGGCGATCATGTAAATGGCGTTGCTTCCTGTCGTCCTGATGCAAAGGAGTGTTTGCAAAAGCGACCACGCCCCATTGGCATCAATGCCGGGCCACTCCGGAAAACGCGACTTTAGCTGATACACGGCGTTATCCCCAGGACGAGGAAGCAATTGCTACTTGGTTGCTGCACAGTCCAGGCATGATAAATATATACTGATTTTCAGTATTAAAATGACAATAAATTCATTAAAATGCCATTCCTTTTCAACAAGAAAATGGTTGGCAGCGTAGAATTGATTATCACAATTCAATTCTTAGGCACCGTCGGTACTCCCATAAGGAAATGTAATTTCTTGAACATTAAATTCAGCTTCTCTTCGGGCTGATCCATAAAGGTTTGCCACTGTGTCGTTCGATTTTTCATGCACACCGGATTTGTTTGCGCGACGTCAACCTGGCAACGCATGGGTCGGCATGAGGCAATGCAAGCATGGATTGGTATTGCACTGGAGTGCATTTATTGCATTTTTCGCCGCTGCAGCCGCTGCGCAGGCGATAGGACTGGATGCCATTCAGTTGCAATCCTGGCTGAATCAGCCGCTACGGGCAACCATTCCCCTGCTTGGTGCCAATTCCGACGAGATCCGCAGCACTTGCGTCCAGGCCCGGCTCGGATCGTCCGATGGTGTTTTCATCGGTATGTTGCAAGTTGCCATTCGAAGCGGCACACCTTCTGCCATTCTGCTTTCTTCGCGCCAGAATATCAACGAACCTGCAGTAACCGTTTCTGTCGATGTCAATTGCGCAGCATCCATCCAGCGCAGTTATCCATTGTTGCTGGACCCGCCCTCCTTGTTATTGCCCGAGGTTGATGCATCACAGCGACTGGCGCCCGTCAATTCTTTCGTCAAGCGCGCGCAGCCGGAAACCACGCCCGCGATGCAGATCAATGCCAGCCAGGACGAGCCTCTTTCGAGATCGGGAAACCGCAAACGGCAAATCTCCGCCGTTAAAATGCATTCCGAGGAAACGCTGGCGGCGGCACCGGCGGCACCCCGCCAGAAAGTCCCCAGGGCAGGCCGGCCAAAACCGGGGGCACCGGCGCGCAGCGTACTCCGGCTCTCGAACAGCGATCCGCTGGATGCAAATATCGAGGCCAGCTTCAAGCTCAGATTAAGCGACCACTTGTCGGATGCCCGGATCGAATCCGACCCTGGCAGGCAAAATGAATTACGGGCTGCCCGGGCCCGGCTTGCTGCAGCTTTGAACGGCCACGATCCATTGCAGGATGCCGATGATCAAATCAGGGCGCTGCAAGGCCAGATGCAGAAATTGCAATTGGAAACGGGACGCCTCGCACAGGCAAGGGAGGTCGATAAAATCGCCCTGCAGCAAATCCGCAAGGAAACCTTTTCATTCGGCTGGATTATGGGACTGGGCGGTTTGCTGCTGCTCAGCCTGGGCGTGATCATCTGGCTGATGCGTCGCGTATACGGAATGAACGGCATCCAGCGTGGCTCGTGGTGGGAAAACACGGCGACCACCGATCTTGCGCGGAATTCTGCATCATCGGCATTGACAATCGCGCAGACGACAGATACTTCCATATCACCGGCAACGGCAGATTTGCAAGAAAACGATCGCTCGAACCCACCATCCGACCGTATTGCCATGCCAGCCGAGCCGCCCTTGGCCGTGGCGGACTGCGAAACATCGTCGGTTTCGCCTGTTTCGCCTGTTTCGCCGGCCGATAGCACGGTGAGCGAGCTGCCCGCCTATTCCAGGCGGTCGAACGGACTCAAGGCGGAAGAAATTTCAGGCGGCATGGAAGAGGCTGAATTCTGGATACTGCTGAATGTCCCGGAACGGGCAATCGAGATCCTGGAGCAGTTCAACAATAGTGATCAGCCGAGTTCCCCGATACCCTGGATGTGCCTGCTTGATCTGTATCGCGAAGTTGGCGAAGAGGAAAAATACACCGAGTTGCTGCATCGGTTTGCAAATCAATTCAATGTCAACGTTCCGGAGTGGAAGGATAACGTCGCAATGGAAAAACTGTCTTCCCTTGATAATTTTCCGTATCTGATCAACCGGATCTGCGATTTATGGCATACCGCCGACATCATACCGTTCCTGGAAAAGCTGCTATACGATGACCGCAACGGCACGCGCACCGGATTCGATATGCCGGTTTACCGGGATATCATGTTGCTGACCGGTATTGCACATGAGTTGGCGCAGTCCGGCCAGGCTGCTGAAACCCCGCATGCAGCATCGACCTGATATTTACAACGGTTTTTGCGTCAGGCCCATTCTATGGGCATCCGTGCATTGATACGGACATTGATTGCCCTGTCCCGGCAAGCAATACTGAATGAAAAAGCGCGGCCAGGTCACCCCGCCGCGCTTTATGATTGCTTGCCGTGAATGCCACGGCAAGCGCATCAGACACCCAGTCGCTTCTTCAGCTCTTCCTTCGTTGTCGCCAGTTCCTTCGGCAGCCGGTGCTTCAGCTTGTCGAACAACTCGTCATGCAGCCTGATTTCCGCTTCCCAGGCAGCCTGGTCGATCGAGGTGATTTTTTCGAACAGTTCTTCGGTGAATTCGAGGCCGTCCCAAGTCAGGTCGTCGAAATTCGGGGTGATGCCGAATACGTGTTCGCCGCCGCCCGCCTTGCCTTCGATGCGGTCCAGCATCCACTTCAAGACGCGCATGTTGTCGCCAAAGCCCGGCCACACGAACTTGCCGTTGTCATCGGTGCGGAACCAGTTGACGCAATAAATGTTCGGCACACTGGCGCCGGATGCGGCGAGTTTCTCGCCCATGTTGAGCCAATGCTGGAAGTAGTCGCTCATGTTGTAACCGGTGAACGGCAGCATCGCGAACGGATCACGGCGCACCACGCCCATCTGGCCGGCGGCAGCGGCGGTGGTTTCGGAACCCATGGTCGCGGCCATGTAGACGCCTTCGACCCAGCTGCGCGCTTCGGTCACCAGCGGCACCGTGGTCGAGCGGCGGCCGCCGAAAATGAAGGCCGAAATCGGCACGCCGGCCGGATCGTTCCACGCCGAGTCGATCACGGGATTTTGCGTCGCCGCGACGGTGAAGCGCGAATTCGGATGCGCCGCCTTGCGGCCGGTTTCCTTGGCAATGGCCGGGGTCCAGTCCTTGCCTTGCCAGTCGATCAGGTGCGCCGGCGCTTCCTTGGTCATGCCTTCCCACCACACATCGCCATCGTCGGTCAGTGCCACGTTGGTGAAAATCGTGTTGGAAGTCAGGCACGCCATGCAGTTGGCGTTGGTGGTGGTGTTGGTACCCGGCGCCACGCCGAAGTAGCCGGCTTCCGGGTTGATCGCATACAGGCGGCCATCCGGGCCTGGCTTGATCCAGGCAATGTCGTCGCCGATGGTGGTGACTTTCCAGCCTTTGAAAGCGAGCGGCGGAATCATCATCGAGAAGTTGGTCTTGCCGCAGGCGGAAGGGAATGCCGCCGCGACATAGTGCTTCTTGCCTTCCGGCGATTCGACGCCCAGGATCAGCATATGCTCTGCCAGCCAGCCTTGATCGCGGCCCATGGTCGAGGCGATGCGCAGCGCGAAGCATTTCTTGCCCAGTAGCGCATTGCCGCCGTAGCCGGAGCCGAACGACCAGATTTCGCGCGACTCCGGATAGTGCACGATGTATTTGGTCGGATTGCATGGCCAGGCGACATCCTTCTGTCCGGCGGCAAGCGGGCTGCCAACCGAATGCACGCACGGCACGAATTCGCCATCGGTACCCAATACGTCATACACTGCCTTGCCCATGCGCGTCATGATGCGCATGTTGACCGCGACATAGGCGGAGTCGGACAGCTCGACGCCAATGTGGGCAATGGGCGAACCGATCGGGCCCATCGAGAACGGCACCACGTACAAGGTACGGCCGCGCATGCAGCCGTCGAACAGCGCATGCAGGGTGGTGCGCATCTCGGCTGGCGCCATCCAGTTGTTGGTGGGGCCGGCGTCTTCTTCTTTTTCGGAACAGATGAAGGTACGGTCCTCGACACGCGCGACGTCAGATGGGTCGGAGCAGGCCAGATAGCTGTTCGGACGCTTGGCCTCGTTCAGTTTTTTCATGGTGCCAGAGGCGACCATTCCGGCGCACAAGCGATCGTATTCTTCCTGCGAGCCGTCGCACCAGACAATGTGTGCGGGCTTGGTCAGGGCTGCGATCTCGGTTACCCAGTTGAGCAGCTTTTGATGCTTGATGTAAGTCGGGGCGTTCAAAGCGGCGATGCCGCCCATAACGGGCTGATTCATAAAAACTACCTCCAATGCCAAAAGAAATTCCGTCTTGTCCCGGCACGGCAGGATCGTCGTGAGCTTGTGGCTAGCTGCTAGCTGTTCTCAGCGATACGGCGGTCTTGTCGAATGGCGACCGGACAAACCGGCCGCGCGGCTCGATCAATGTAATCATTCGAGCTTGTAGGGCATGCATTCTCATGAAATGTTTTCATGGGAATACGAAAAATAGGTAAGGATTGTACACCTGCGAGACTTGCCTTTAGCCTGCTTCTCATCAAAATTGTAGTAATAATAGTTGAGTTTTGTAGTGGGTTAATTCCATGGCTTGCCGTTACGTTGCTTTGTTACGAATCTGCCTGCAAATACTCATTGTCCTTAGGAAAATGCCATAAAAAACGGGCTCGCAAGGTGCGAGCCCGTTTTTTTACATGTTGAAACAGTATGCCAATTTGGCTATGACAATTGTTGAATTCCTGCCAGGATCCAGCCGCCGCCCTGTCCGGCAAGCGGTTTCGACAAATTCCACACTTCTGCAAAAGCGGTCGCCGGCGCATTGTCGGCTTCCTTGAGCATGCCGGTAAATTTGACACTTGCCAGATAATCGCTACCAATGGTTTCAATGCCCAGCAATTCCGCATCCAGCGACTGTACATCGGTATTGTTGGGCGAAGCGCCACGCTCCTGCAGCTGCATTTTTATTTCTGCAAACATTTCCGGCGTAGTGAACTCGCGGATATCGTTGATATCCGCTTTATCCCATGCTGCCTGCAAGCGGATGAAATGCGTCTTTGCATGACGCAGAAAACCCGCGGTATCGAAATCCGTCGGCACGCCCCATTGCGTGTAAGCGACCGGCTCGCTTCCCGATGCAAGCGGTGCAGATTGTAAAGCGGCTGGCTGCAGCGGTTCGATGCGAGAGCCGATCTCCGGAGTAGCACCTGGTGAATATGCGCCTGGATAGGCCGGTTGCATGCGGTTATCGCCGGACTTGCGGCGCAGCATGCGGTAAATGAACATCGCGGCAAATGCCAGCAAGGCCACCATCAGCATCGTGCTGATCATGCTTGCCATGGCGCCGCCCAGGCCGAAATGCGAGAGTAGCGCACCCAAGCCCAGGCCTAGCAGCGCGCCGCCCAATATGCCTCTCCACGGACTGGCCGGCTTGGGCGATGTGGCTGGTGAGGCGGCAGGTGCCGCGGGCCTGACTGCCTGGCTATTGGCTGGCGAATGAGCCTGCCGGCTGACACTTTGCGATTGCCTGCCGAACGAGCCGCCACCGCCCAGCCGCCTGGCATCGGCCGCCGACACTGCAACCGTGAAGGTGACGATCAACGCCATCATCGCGAACAAGATTCTTTTCATGCTTTCTCCTGAAGTAAATTTCAATGTGAATACCGCCACATCTGGCGTTTGATCGAAACTTCCGTGCGTATTTCGGTGCATGGCGCACGCCGGACCCAATCAAAACAATATGACAATGATAGAGATACTACACTCTAATAAAAGCGAAGATATCAGAACAATTACTTCGCAAAAAACGAATGTTCCATTCCAGGGAAACGCAACCTTTGCCACGGCGCGGAGTCACAGATAATCCTTACGTTATTTTCATGAAGGGTAATCATGCGAGTGGATATTTACAAAAGGGCTGAACCTGCTGGTCGTTTTACTTACCTCGCGGTTCCGGAAGGAAAGCTGATTCCACAGGAAGCAACCAATATTGATTGGGAAGCGGCGCAACGCAGTCTCGACTTGAATGAAGGGGAAAATAACCTGGAGCAATTTTTGATTGAAGACCCATTCCAGCAAATTGATGCAAAAGGTTACGCCATCACCAGCATAAAAAATCTGACAGACAACAGATAACCTTTATTTACTATCGTGCCGATTCCGGCAGTCGCGGCTGGCGGAATCGGCATGTGCATCATTTGGTTGAAATCATGGAGCGACGGTTCCCATGTCTTTCAAGGCGTCCTGTGCCGCACGAAAGGCATCAACCGCAAGCGGCACGCCGCAATAGATCGCAGCATGCAGCAATACTTCACGAATTTCTTCAATGGTCGCACCGTTGTTTAACGCACCGCGCACATGCCCCTTCAGTTCATGAGCCCGACCCAGCGCCGTCAGCATCGATAACGTGATCAGGCTGCGCGTCTTCAAGTCGAGACCTTCGCGGCACCAGACCGTTCCCCATGCATTGCGCGAAATGAATTCTTGCAGGGGTTGCGTAAAATCAGTTGCTCCGGCGAGGGCTCTGTTGACAAATTCTTCTCCCATTACCTGCTTGCGTATTTGCAAGCCATCTTTGTATTGCTGATCCATTATGCCGTGTCCAGGTTAATAAAATAGCGAAATGCCGGCGCAGCATGATCGTCACGCGCCGCAAAACCCTAACTATTTTATATAAATGCTGCGGCACCGACATGGACGGCTTCCGTAATGCAGAAAATGCTACGCGCTTTTGCTGCCGACATCATCCCGCTTTGTGCGCACGTAGCATGTCCCGGCGGTATTGCATCGAACTAGTTTCTACCCATTGTGTCTATTAAGGTTGTTGATTTGAAAACATACTGATTAACTATCGCGGCTATGGCATATCAGCATGGCACTGCGCGCTGCCATTGAAGATACAAAGGAACGATGCTCTACCATGTACTGATTGTTACGGACAATGCGGCTGATGCCGAGGCGCTACAGGACGTATTGCCAAAAGCGCAGGATGGTCCCTTTGACATTGAATGGGTTCACGGCGCCCGGGAAGCAGTTGACCGGCTTGACACGGACGGTATCGATATCGTCCTGATGGATTTTTTCTTGCCTGACAGTAAAGGCATTCAGACATTCGATCTGCTGTTCAAGACCGCGCCGACACTGCCCATTTTGACCATCGTTTCACCGGGTCACGTAGAGCTTGCCAGCGAAGCCGTACGGCGTGGCGCACAAGGCTATCTGTTGAAAGATTACTTCCTGAACGCACTGGTGCCGCAGGCGCTGCGCAATGTGATTCAACGCAAGCAGGTAGAAGACGCGTTGTTCGTGGAAAAAGAACAAGCCACCGTGACGCTGAATTCGATTGGAGACGCCGTAATTAGTACAGATCCCTCCGCCAGGATCACCTACATGAATGTGGCGGCTGAACGCATGATCGGTTGGTCCAGGGATGAAGCTGCGGGTCATCCGGTCGACGAGGTGCTGCGCCTTATCGATGGCAATACCTGCGAGCTTGGCAACAGGCCAATTGCGCATGCGATTCAGGAAAACAAGCCGCTCGCCTTATCTGCAAGTTCCGTTCTGGTCCGGCGCGATGGCAGGGAAGTCGCCATCGAAGACAGCATGTCGCCAATTTACGACCGGCGCGGCAGGATCACCGGTGCTGTCATGGTGTTGCGTAACATTGGCCCGACACAATCTTCAATGGCCCAGAAAATGACCTATCTGGCCCAACACGATACGCTTACCGGCTTGCCCAACCGCATACTGTTGAAAGACCGCCTCGCTTCCGCGATTACGCTAGCCAGGCGCAACGGCACATCGCTAGGGGTGTTGTTTCTGGATCTGGATAATTTTAAAAACATCAATGACTCCTTGGGTCATGCGATGGGTGACGAATTGCTCAAATCGGCTGCGCATCGCTTGTTGGCCTGTGTTCGCGCCAGCGACACGGTCAGTCGGCATGGCGGAGACGAATTCGTGATTCTGGTGGCGGAAGACAAGCGCGTGGAAAATGTCTCCCATCTTGCGGAGAAGGTGCTTGCTTCGCTGGCCCTGCCCCACCACATCCAGAAACATGACTTCCATACGACGGCAAGCATCGGCATCAGCATCTATCCTGCGGACGGCCAGGATGCGGAAACATTACTCAAGCATTCTGATATTGCGATGTACCACGTCAAGAAAAAAGGACGGAATAATTACGAATTCTTTAATGCCGAGATGAATCAGCGTGCTGTTGAGCGCCACACCATCGAAGTCGGCCTGCATCGCGCTTTGAACGACCAGGAATTCGTGTTGCATTACCAACCCAAGGTCAATCTTAAAACCGGCATGATTACCGGCGTGGAAGCACTGGTCCGCTGGCAGCATCCAGAACGGGGGCTGATCTGGCCGGAAGAGTTTGTTTCCGTCGCTGAAGACTGTGGCCTGATTGTCCCGATTGGGCGTTGGGTCTTGCGTGAAGCATGCAGGCAATCCCGAATCTGGATGGATGCAGGAATGGAACCAATTTCCATGTCCGTCAACGTTTCTGCGCTAGAGTTTCGCAATCAGGATTTTTTACAGGGAATCCGCCGTATCCTGGACGATACCGGTTTGGATCCATGCTTCCTTGAGCTTGAGCTGACGGAAAGCGTCCTGATGTCCAATTCCCAGTCCAGCAGGGAAACCCTTCATGCGCTCAAGAACATGGGCGTGGGACTGGCGATAGATGATTTCGGAACCGGGTATTCCAGCTTGAGCTACTTTCAGGATTTCCCGACTGACGTGCTGAAAATCGACCAATCATTCGTGCGCGGCATCACAGGAACCCTCGGAAAACGCATTATTGTCACTGCAGTAGTCGGAATGGGCATCAGTCTCATGCATCGAGTGATTGCCGAGGGGATAGAAACACGGGAGCAGTTCGCATTTCTCAATGCCCTGGAGTGTGAAGAGGGACAAGGATACTATTTCAGCCCGCCAATCGATGCTGCGCGGTGCACCAGTTTGCTGGGAACCGGCATATCCAAGCACCTTTTGACTGCAGCGTTGCCCTAACGGTCATGGCGAAGGGCCACCCAAGTGCCTGCAATTGTCCCAGGGCCGGCCGCCCTCTCCTCCTGCCCCGTTCCGCAAGCGGGTGAGGGAGCTGGAATGAACCGCTGCGCGACTTTTACGTTAACCGGGGCTTTCGGTGCGTCCGTCGCTGCCCAATTGCTCATTCCACCAGCCGAATAATGTTGAAAACACCGCGCAGATATACATCTCGTTGACCGGCGTATATACCCGGGCCCAAGGAACGCGATGTTCAAACGCATCGGCATATTTTTCAAACAGTGATGAAAAATCGGCATTCTGGAAATTGCCCAGGCAAGCCGTAACAGGGAAAGTTTTGTATCGTCACTGCTTGCCACTGCCGCTTGCAGACAGAGTAAACTGGCCGCTTTCTGCAGCCAATCCACTGAACCGCCCGCCATGACCATTCTCAATATCGAAAATATCAACGTCACTTCCTTCGATCCGATGCCCACGCCGGAAGATCTGCATGCGCGCCTGCCGCTCTCGGACCGGGCCGGCGCTGTCGTCATGCAGGGGCGCGAAGCGTTGCGCAATATTCTCGACCGCAAGGATCACCGGATGCTGGTCGTGGTCGGCCCCTGCTCGATCCACGATCCGGTTGCCGGCCTGGACTATGCGCGCCGGCTGAAAGCCTTGCAGGACGACGTCGCCGATACACTGCTGCTGGTGATGCGCGTGTATTTTGAAAAACCGCGCACCACGACCGGCTGGAAGGGATATATCAACGACCCGGACATGGACGATTCCTTTCATGTCGAGCGCGGCATGCAGAACGCGCGCAAGTTCCTGCTTGACGTCAGCGAACTCGGCCTGCCGACCGCGACCGAAGCGCTCGATCCGATTTCGCCGCAATTCCTGGGCGATCTGATCGCGTGGACTGCAATCGGTGCACGCACTACCGAATCGCAAACGCATCGCGAAATGTCTTCCGGCCTGTCCACTCCGGTCGGTTTCAAGAACGGCACCGACGGCGATATCGCCATCGCCATCAATGCCATTCTGTCGGCCTCCCATCCGCATTCCTTTCTCGGCTTGAATGGCCAGGGCCGGGTCGCGATCGTGCGCACCCGCGGCAACCGCCATGGCCATGTCGTGCTGCGCGGTGGCGACGGCCGGCCGAATTACGATACGGTATCGGTGGCCATGGCCGAACAGGCGTTGGCAAAGGCGAAGTTGCCGGCCAATATCGTGGTCGATTGCTCGCATGCGAACAGCTTCAAGAATCCGGAACTGCAACCGCTGGTGATGGCCGATGTCGTGAATCAGATCCGGCTCGGCAACCAGTCGCTGGTGGGTGTCATGATCGAATCGAACCTGGTTGCCGGCAAGCAGCCGATTCCGGCCGACCTGTCGCAGCTGCAATACGGCTGTTCGGTTACCGATGCCTGCGTCGGCTGGGAAACCACGGAAAAGATGATTCGCGATGCCGCGACATTGTTGCATGATGTACTGCCCGGACGGCTGAAATCGCCCTCCTGACGAATCGCGCATTGCTCCCGTAAAAGAATGACGGGAAGCAGGGCGGATGCGAGGGTTTCATGCGCCACGCGGCCAATCGATTCCAGGCGTACGGGATGTGACATTGGTCATGGGGCAATGGCGGCATTCAACTACACTGGCAGCCTGAAATCACTATTCTGCGGGTACGCATCTTGCACACGCATGATGGTTTCCATTGCTGAATGCGACCGTTTCCGTCCGGTTGGAACGGCGCTTGAGACCCCTATGAAAATTGCGCAGGTTTCCCCTTTGTTTGAAAGAGTGCCGCCCAAGGGATATGGCGGCACTGAACGGATTATTTCCTACCTGACTGAAGAACTGGTCCGGCAAGGACATGAAGTCACGCTGTTTGCCAGCGGCGATTCGGTCACGCAGGCACGCCTGATATCCATCATCGACCACACTCAGCGAGAGGATTATCGGCGCCCGGAATGGCTGATGTATCACATGATCGAACTGGATCAGGTGCTGGAGCTGGCCGATACGTTCGACGTGATTCATTTTCACACCGATTTTCTGCATTTTCCGTTGACCCGGGCGTTGCCTGTGCCGCATGTCACGACCTTGCATGGCAGACTTGATTTGCCGGAACTGGTCCCGTTGTACCGGCATTTCAGCCATGTGCCGCTGGTATCCATTTCCGAAAGCCAGCGCGCTCCCCTTGCGCAGGTGAACTGGCAAGCCACGGTATATCACGGCGTTCCGTCGACACTGTATGCATTCCAGCCGGAAGTGGGCCAATATTTTGTCTTCATTGGCCGGATCTCGCCCGAAAAGCGCGTCGATCGCGCCATTGAGATTGCGCTGCGCTGCGAAATACCGCTGTATATCGCCGCGAAAATCGACCCGGCGGATGAAGCTTATTTCACTCAGGCTATCCAGCCGCTGCTCGATCACCCGCTGATCCATTTCATCGGTGAAATCGGCGAAAGCGAAAAGTGCGACCTGCTGGGCCATGCACGCGCATTGCTGTTTCCGATTGATTGGCCAGAACCATTCGGCCTGGTCCTTATCGAAGCTTTTGCCTGCGGCACTCCGGTGGTTGCATATCGGCATGGTTCGGTTCCGGAAATCATGGAAGACGGCGTGACCGGATTTATTGTCGACAACCAGGATGAGGCAATACAGGCAGCGCAACGCATCGGCACGATCGACCGCAAACGCTGCCACGCAGTATTCGAGCGCCGCTTTACGGCGGCACGCATGGCGGAAAACTATCTGCGCGCGTATCGGCGGGCTGCGCCCACATAGCCGGGAGCCGTCACTGTTGGCGGCATCGGCGGATTACGGGAAAAATCATGGTTGAAAAAATTCAACTTGGCGAACAGTGGTACATCCTCGCCACTTCCTCGCCCGCGGATGAACGCGCCCGCGTGCTCAAGCATAACGACACGTTCGGGCTGTTCGACCGGTTCGGCGATATCCAGCCGCTCGGCTTGGGCGAGGAAGGCATCTATCACAATGACACGCGTTTTCTGTCGCATCAGGAACTGTTGATCGATGGCGTCCGGCCAATGTATCTGAACTCGACCGTCAAGAACGATAACAGCCTGCTGGTGATCGAAGCGATGAACGGCGACCTGCATCCGGAAGGCAAGAATAAAATCGCCAAGGGCCTGCTGCACATCTTCCGCGCCAAGCTGCTGTGGGACAGCACCTGTCATGAGCACGTGCGGGTGGTCAATTTCGGGCTGGAAGCGGTTGACGTCATGCTGTCGATCGAGTTCGGCGCCGATTATGCGGATATTTTCGAGGTGCGCGGCTTCAAGCGACACCGGCGCGGCCAGGATTTGCCGCCGGATGCGAGCGGCAGCGAACTGCTGCTCGGCTACCGCGGACTGGATAGCGTCACGCGCCGGACACGCATCGGATTCGACCCGGTCCCGCAGCGCATCGTGTCGAACCGGGCGGACTTTCAACTGGCGCTGCCAGCCAAGGGCGAAGCCCATGTGTACCTGACAATCCGTTGCGAGATGGACAACCAGGCAACAGCGCCGCCGCTGGATTATTTCTCGGCGTTGACGTATTCCAATGCGGAAATCGGTAACCGCTTGCGTGAACACTGCACCATCGTGACGTCCCATGCGCTGTTCAACAACTGGATCGATCGTTCTGCTTCCGACCTGGTGATGCTGACCTCGACCCTGCCGCAGGGGCCGTATCCGTATGCCGGGGTACCGTGGTATTCCACCACCTTTGGCCGCGACGGCATCCTGACCGCGCGCGAGTATCTGTGGATCGACCCGAGCCTGGCGCGCGGCGTATTGCATTTCCTGGCCGCGACCCAGGCAACCAGCGTCAATCCGAAACAGGATGCGGAGCCGGGCAAGATCCTGCACGAAGCGCGCAAGAGCGAGCTGGCCGCGCTCGATGAAGTTCCGTTCCGGCATTACTACGGTACGGTGGATGCGACGCCGTTATTCGTCGGGCTGGCCGGCGCTTATTACGAACGGACCGGCGACCTCGAGCTGATCCGCGCGCTTTGGCCCAACATCAGGAACGCGCTGCACTGGATCGACAAATACGGCGATGCCGATGGCGACGGCTTCGTCGAATATACGCGCCACAGCGAAGAAGGGCTGGCCAACCAGGGCTGGAAGGATTCGAATGATTCCGTGTTCCATCGCGACGGCCAGCTGGCACGCGCGCCGATCGCCTTGTGCGAGGTGCAGGGCTATGTGTACGAAGCGAAAGTGCGTGCCGCGCAATTGGCGGCGCTGTTGGGTGAACATGCGCTGGCGCGCGAACTGGATGTCGCCGCGCAGCGTCTGAAGACGCGTTTCAACGAGGTGTTCTGGTGCGAGGATATCGGCACCTACGCCATGGCGCTGGACGGCGACAAGCGGCAATGCGCGGTAGCGTCATCGAATGCCGGCCATACGCTGTGGAGCGGGATTGCAACCCCCGAGCGCGCCGCGCGGATTGCGCAGCAGATGCTGCGCGATGAATTTTTCTGCGGCTGGGGCATCCGCACCATTCCATGCGACGCCTTGCGCTATAACCCGATGGCGTATCACAACGGCTCGGTCTGGCCGCACGACAATGCGCTGATCGCCGACGGCATGGCGCAATACGGCTTTACCGACAAGGCAATGATGGTATTTACCGGCCTGTTCGAAGCCAGTCTGTTCATCGACCAGAACCGCATGCCGGAGTTGTTTTGCGGCTTTTCCAAGCGCCCCGGCGAAGGGCCGACGCTGTATCCGGTTGCCTGCTCGCCGCAAGCCTGGTCGGCTGCCTGCGTGTTCTATCTGCTGCAGGCCTGTCTCGGGCTGTCGTTTCATCCGGAACGGCGCGAAATCCGCTTCCGCCACCCGCGCTTGCCGCCATTCCTCGAAACCGTGGAAATCCGGGATTTGTCGGTCAATGGCGCGACAGTCGATTTGCTGCTGCAACGCTATCCGAACAATGTCGGCATCAACGTAATGCGCAAGGAAGGCAACATCGAAGTGGTGGTGGTGGCGTGAAGAACGGTAGCCCGGATCGAGTGCCAGCCTGCCTGGAGAGTTACGTGCGTTTTCGATTTTTGCGGGAGTATAGGCAAAAAACCATATAAATGCGAAATGAATTCACGGCAGTTTAAAAATACAGGCCGGTGTATAAAATGGCTCCAGCGACATGCGTTAGGGGCGCCGCTCAGATCGCAGCCAGGTCCGCGCTCGCATTGTCCGCCTGATGCTGCCACAGGAATACCGTCATCGCATTGGCCTCCAGCGGCCGGCTAAAGAGGTAGCCTTGCGCCTCGTCGCAGGCGTGCTGCTGCAGGAACAGCAGCTGGTCGATGGTTTCGACCCCTTCGGCAATCACTTTCATGCCGAGATTCTTGCCCATCGACACGATCGCCTGCGTGATGGCGGCATCGTCGCGGTCGGTCGTGATGTCGCGGATGAAGGATTGATCGATTTTCAGCTTGTCGATCGGGAAGCGTTTCAGGTAAGACAGTGACGAATAGCCGGTGCCGAAGTCGTCGATCGAGATCCGGATGCCCAGTGTTTTCAGCTCGCCTATCAACGCAATCGCAAACTCGATATTGTGCGCCAGCGCCGATTCGGTGATTTCCAGTTCCAGCCAGCGCGGATCGAGGCCGCTCTGCGCGAGCGCGTGGCGCACCGTTTCCACCAGCGTGCTGTTGCGCAGCTGCAGCGTTGATATATTCACCGCCACCGGAATCGCCGGCATGCCCAGGTCTTGCCAGGCGCGATTCTGGCGGCAGGCTTCGTGCAGCACCCATTCGCCGATCGCGCCGATCAGGCCGCGACTCTCCGCCACCGGGATGAAATTGCAGGGCGGCACCATGCCGTGCCCCGGCCGCTGCCAGCGGATCAATGCTTCCATGCCGATCAGGGTGCGGCTGCCGATCGCTACCTGCGGCTGGTAATGCAACAGGAATTCCTGTTCGCGCAACGCCTGGCGCAAGGCCGCTTCCATGGCCAGCGCTTCCACCACGCGCGTATTCATGTCGGCGGTAAAGAACTGGAAATTGTTGCGGCCGCTTTCCTTGGCATGGTACATCGCGGTATCGGCGTTCTTGATCAGCGTTTCGGCATCCTTGCCATCGGCTGGAAACAGGGCGATGCCGATGCTGCAGGTGACATCCAGGGTATGCTCCTTGAGCGCGATCGATGCCGCAATGCTTTCCATGATTTTCTGCGCGACCTGCGCGACGTGCTCTGCCGAGTCGATGTCGCGCAGCAGGACCACGAATTCATCGCCGCCCAGGCGCGCCACGGTATCGCTGCCGCGCAGCAGCGCCGCAGTGCGCTGCGCCACCTGGACCAGCACCGCGTCGCCCGTCGTATGGCCGAGCGAATCGTTGATGGTCTTGAAATGATCGAGGTCGAAGAACAGCAGGCCCAGTTGCCGGCCTTCGCGATGGGCGGCCAGGATCGCCTGTTCCAGGCGGTCATTCAGCAGCAGGCGATTGGCCAGCCCGGTCAGGCTGTCGTGTTGCGCCAGCGTCGCGATCTGCTCGGCGGCCAGATGACGTTCTGAAATATCTTCCATGAAGCACATCAGCCTGGGCGCTTCACTCTCTTGCTCGAGCGGCTGGAAATGGAAGCGGTAATAGCCCTCCCCGTTGCTGTGGGTCATGGCATAGTGACTCTCAAAGCTGACCTGTTCGCCCGCCAGGCCGCGCAACAGCCACGGCTTGAGCGATGGATCGCGCGCGTCGCGCACCGGATTGAAGCCGATCATGCGCTCGCGCGGCACCTTGAACATGGCGCAGGCGGCCTGATTGCAATCCGTGATGCTGCCGTCCGGGTCGAGCACGGAAATGCCGAGCGGCGCCTGGCTGAACAAGAGCTTCCATTTCGCCTGGCTGAGGCGCAGCGATGCCGTCATCTCACCGGCCAGCACCACCGCCCGGCGGCGCGCCAATGCCAATGAAAACAACATGCCGGACAAGGTCAGCGTGATCGCCAGCCCGATGCCGAGGATGGCGTAGGTCCAGTAGCGGCCGGTGCTGTTTTCCAGGGCCGGCGTGCTGGCGAATTCCATGGTCCAGTCGCGGCCGCCGAATGCCATCCGGCGCTGCTGGCGCAGCAGCGGCTCGCGGGTCGGATCGGCTGCGGCATTGCGATAAAACAGGTGCGCGTCGTCCTTGAGATTGTCGTCGTACAGCGCAAAGTCGAGATCGTTGGCCAGCTCGCCCAATACCGCCGGCATCAGCTCCGGCATGCGGAACGGGCACAGCACGAAGCCGATCAATTGTTCCCTGCGCTCCGCCACCGTGCGCGGCGTCTCGCCGCGGAAGATCGGCATGTACATGATGAATGCCGGGCGCGGATTCGATTCGGTATCGATTTCGATATTGACCAGTGCGGTAATCGCGGGTGCGCCCGTATCGCGCGCCATGTCCATCACGCGCCGGCGCTCCGCATCCTGATACATGTCGTAGCCGAGTCCCTTGCGATTCTGTTCGGTGAACGGTTCCGCATAAGTCACCAGCGCATACTGCGCGCGCCGGCCGGGCGGACGCAGCGCATAATCGTCGATGCCGTCACGCCGCGCCTGCCGGATGACCGCAGCCAGCCCGGCGTCGTCCACATACGGCGCATACGCCACCGCCAGCAGGCCCGGATAGTTTTGCTCCAGGCGCATGCCGGCGACAAACCGCCGCCACTCTGCACGGCTGACATTGCCTGACGCGTTGAACAGCGCGGCGGCATTGCGCAATGCCTGCGAATACACGTCAAGCCGTTGTTGCGTCGCGCGCTGGGTGGCAGCGGCGCGCGCTCTGAAATCGGTTTCCTGCGCGCGCCGGTACTCCAGCATGCTGGAGCTCCACAGTACCAATGACAGGATTGTCCCGGCCACCAGCACGCTTATCGCCGGGAATGCCCACCAATTCCTCGCTTCCTTGAATGAAGCTTGCATAGCGCTGTTTTTGCAGTTTCGAACCGGTAATTATAGAGAACCCGCAACAAACCGTCCGTATCGCGTCAAAGGTAGCGCTGCGGCAGTTGAATCATGCTCAATAATTACAATCAGGGGAACGAATGTACTTTCACGCACTTCTAATATCTTTATTTTGGCAATTTACGTCATATGCCGATGCCGAACTTGATGCGTACTGGCATTGTCCGTATTACCTTTATATTGCCGCATGAACATTCTCCTTGATCCTCAGCAATTGCAATCGCATATTGATGAACATGAGTTGCACACCATGTTCGCGCATGCGCCCTGCGGCATTCTTATCGTGGAAGCGGCCTCCGGGAATCCGATCTGCCAGAATGATGCGGCTGCCCGTTTCCTGCCGCAGTCGCAACTGAAAGATCTGTACCGGGCGGACGGCAGCCCGTGCCGCCCGGAAGACTATCCGATTACGCGCGCGCTGGCGGGAACATCCGTCCATCGGGAAGAATTGGCCTATTGCCCCAAAGAAGGCGAGCACATTTTTTTCATGATGGACGCCGTCCCGATATGCGATGACGCCGGCGCGGTGACCAAGGTGTTCGTCACATTCATCGATATTTCCGAATGCCGCAAGGCGGAGCGCGCGCTGCGCGATAGCAAGGAAAAACTGACATTTGCGCTCGGTAGCGCCAACCTGATGCTGTGGAGCCTGGATATTGCCACCGGCATGGGCACCGTCGACACGCAACAGCTATCCCTGCTGGGTTACCAGGCGGATGAGATCAAGCCGAGCTTCAATGCCTTCCTCAGCATCGTGCATATGGAAGACAAGCAGCGGCTGCTCGACCGCTGGGATGACTACCTGAAAAACAATGCGGCGATAGCCGAGGTGACTTGCCGGCTGCGCTCGCGGCAGGGCACCTGGAAATGGGTACAGATCCGCGGCCAGATCAGCGAGCGCAATGCGCGGGGCGAACCGTTGCGCGCTGTCGGCGTCCTGCTCGATATCGACCGGCTCAAGCGAACCGAAATCGCCTTGCGTGAAAGCGAAGAGCAACTGCGCTCCACGCTGGCGCAGGCGCCGGTCGGCGTCGCCACGCTGGCGCCTTCCACCCGCTGGCTCAGCATGAATTCGAAAATGGCGGATATCTTCGGTTATGCCTCGGCAGAGTTGCTGAACGGCCATCACAGCAATCTCCGACAGCTTTTGCATCCCGATGACGCCGCCCGGTTCGACGCGGCGCTGCTGCCTCTTCTGGACGGCGAGATCCCCGCCATGCAGCTGGAGTCGCGCTGCCTGCGCCGCGATGACAGCGTGATATGGATCGAGCTTACCGCTTCCTGTATCCGGAATGAGGAAGGCCGCATCAAATACCTGATTTGCATTATCGATGACAAGACTCCCAGGAAAATCATCGAGCAGCAACGGGATCAGGCGCAGTCGCATTTGCAGCTGGCCACCCGGGTTGCGCAACTGGCCTTCTGGGACTGGAATGTGCAAACCGGTGAAGTTTTTCATTCCGATGAGTGGAAAACGCAGCTCGGCTACAGCGACACGGAAATGCAAGCCTGGAAGGAGAACTGGATCGAACGCATCCATCCGGAAGACCGGGAGCGGGTAGCCCAGTATCTCAATTGCTTCATTGCGTCACCGAGCACCGAGTATTTGCTGGAGTGCCGGGTGCGTCACAAGAATGGCACCTATCGCTGGCTCAGCGTGCGCGGCATGCCAATCCTGGATGAACGCGGCAGGCTGCTGCGGCTGCTGGGCACCCAGTACGACATCACCGAGCAAAAGAGCGCGCAGGAAAATACCCGCAGAATGTCGCAGCACGACCCGTTGACCGGCTTGCCGAACCGTGGCCTGCTGTATGAATTTTCGGAGCACCTGGTCGCTGCGTCGCGGCGCGCGCGCGCGTCGCTGGCGGTGCTGTTTTTTGATATCGACCGTTTCAAGGACGTCAACGACACCTACGGCCACAGGGTTGGCGATGGCGTGCTGAAGGAAGTCGCGGACCGGCTCGGGCAGCTGATGCGTGCCGAAGACATCATCGGCCGGCTCGGCGGCGATGAATTCATTGCAGTCTTGCCGAAGATCCGCAGCCGCGAAGACGCCGCGGTGGTAGCGGCCAAGGCGCTCGACCTGCTGGGGCAGCACTACCTGATCGATGGCATCGAACTGGCGCTATCGCCCAGCATCGGCATCAGCGTGTTTCCGGCCGACGGCAACGATATCGAGATGCTGATCCAGAATGCCGACGCGGCGATGTATGAAGTGAAAAAATCCGGCTGCAACAATTACCGTTTCTTTACCGCCGAAGCGCACAATGGATCGCAAAATTACTTCACGCTGCGCAACCACCTGCGCCAGGCGCTGGAGCAGTCCCGGTTCGATCTGCATTACCAGCCGGTGCTGAACACCCGGACCGGCGCGGTGATCTGCGTTGAAGCCTTGCTGCGCTGGTCGGGCCCGGACGAGGAAGTGGTGAACCCGACAGTCTGGATCGCGACTGCCGAAGTGTCGGGCTTGATCGCGCCGCTCGGCAAATGGATTTTCGAGCAGGCCTGCCGCCAGCATCAGGCCTGGTTGCAACTGGGCCTGCCGCCGATTTCGATTTCGATCAATCTATCGCCGGTCCAGTTGCGCGCCAAGGAGCTGGAGTCCAGCCTGGACCAGACGATGGGCGCCTTCGGGATCGATCCGGCACACCTGGAAATCGAAGTATCCGAAAGCACCATCATGAAAAATTTCGATAGCGCCATGGCCGTGTTGCAACGGCTCAA
>DATEZO010000268.1:0-2600 GCA_035255485.1 Burkholderiaceae bacterium | reverse complement strand
GGGCGACAAGACACAATTGCTGTCATTGCTGCTTGCCGCCAAGTTCCGCCGTCCGATTCCCATCATCCTCGGTATTTTTGTTGCAACTATCTTTAACCATGCGTTCGCCGGTGCAGTCGGCAACTGGATTACGTCCTATGTGGGCAGGGACGCAATGCGCTGGGTGCTTGGCCTGTCCTTCCTCGCGATGGCTGCGTGGATGCTGGTGCCGGACGAGCTGGACGATGTGGAAGCGAAGCCGGCGCGCTTTGGCGTTTTTGGTGCGACCGTGATTGCGTTTTTCCTCGCTGAAATGGGCGACAAGACGCAGGTGGCCACTGTTGCGCTGGCGGCCAAATACGAGCAATTGTGGGCGGTCGTCGCCGGAACCACCTTCGGCATGATGCTTGCCAACGCGCCCGCAGTCCTACTCGGCAGCAAAATCACGAAAGCGGTATCGATGAAGCTGGTGCATGCGATTGCGGCGGCAATTTTCGCGGTGCTGGGTGTGCTTACCCTGCTCAATGTCGGCAATCTGTTCTAGTCATTGCTGCTCCCGGTAGCCGAGGCGCTGCGATAACTGTCGCGCATGCGCCTTCGTTTGCAGCGCAACCGGGCTATCCCACCCATGATCGATCTGGGCAGCCGACCCGACTACCGTCAGTGCAAAACGCATCGTGCCCATGTGATCGAACACCGGGGCGGAGAAAGCATTAAAGCCGGCGACCAAGCGTTCCGCAGAGCGCGTCCTGCCGGGTGCGCGCACTCGCCCCGGATCGAGATGCCCGATCATGCGCGCCATGCCGTGGTGCCGCGTTTGCTGCAATAGCGGTGCGAACTCCTGTTCCGATTGCGGTGCATCCAGCTGTTCGCGGCGATTCTGCGCCAGTTCGGCGCGCAACAGCTCCGCTGTTTCATCTTCCGGCAGGAATGCCGCAAAACACAGGCCGGTGGCGGTGTACGTCATCGGCATCACGCTGCCGATTTGCAGGTTGATCGTGACCGGCCGGCGCGATTGCAGCAGGCGGATATAGGTCGGGCCGAAATTGCCCCAGGCAGACAAGGCGACCGTCTCGTTGCTGGCGTCGCGTAGCGCCGCCAGCGTCTGGTCTGCAAGCCGCACCGCATCCAGCCTTCCCAGTGACGCCAATCCCAGTTCAAGCGCCAGCGCGCCCAAGTCGTACCACCCGGTTGCTGCATCCTGTTCGACCAGGCCGATGCGGATCAGGCTCACCAGGTAACGATGGGCCTTAGCTGCCGGCATGCCTGCCCCTTTCGCCAAGGCGGATAGTGCAAGCGGGCCGGACGACTTGGCCAGCGCCAGGAGGAGCGGGCCGGCCACTTCCACCGACTGTATGCCTTGACGGACGTCAGCGGGATCGGTTTCGGCTGGCATGGCCGGCGGGAGAGCGGTTGATTTCATGCTTGGGCAGGATTACGATATGTGTAATCAATTCAATAATAAGTAATTTATTGCAATGGTAAAGCAGATCGATAAGACGCGCTACCTTGCGCACCTTTCAAGGAGACTAGATGAAACTTGCCACACTTAAAGATGGCACCCGCGACGGCCAGCTTGCCGTCGTCTCGCGCGACCTCAGGACGGCGCATATTGCCGATGGCGTCGTGCCGACGCTGCAACGGGCGCTCGATGACTGGGGCTTCATCGCGCCGCAACTGGAGCAAATCTTCGAGCAGCTCAATGCCGGCAAGGCGCACCGCGCCTTTGATTTCGATCCGAAGCGCTGCATGGCGCCGCTGCCGCGCGCCTTCCAGTGGGCCGACGGCTCGGCCTACGTCAATCATGTGGAGCTGGTGCGCAAGGCGCGCAATGCCGAGATGCCGGAATCGTTCTGGCACGACCCGCTGATGTACCAGGGCGGTTCCGACGATTTCATCGGTCCGGCCGACGATATCTTGCTGGCATCGGAAGAGTGGGGCATCGACTTCGAGGGCGAGGTCGCGGTCGTGACCGATGACGTGCCAATGGGGACAACACCGGAGCAGGCGGCATCGCATATCAGGCTGCTCATGCTGGTCAACGACGTCTCGCTGCGCAACCTGATCCCGGCGGAACTGGCAAAGGGCTTTGGCTTCTTCCAGTCGAAGCCGGCCTCGAGCTTTTCGCCGGTGGCTGTCACGCCCGACGAGCTCGGCGATGCATGGCGGGAGGGAAAGGTCCACCTGCCGCTGCGCGTCACCTGGAACGGCTCGCTGGTGGGGCAGCCCAATGCCGGCGTCGACATGGTGTTCAATTTCCCACAGTTGATCGCGCATCTGGCCAGGACGCGCAATGCGCGCGCAGGGACCATCATCGGGTCCGGCACGGTGTCGAACAAGGATACGAAGAAAGGCTACACCTGCATCGCCGAAAAGCGTTGTCTCGAAATGATCGCCGAGGGTGAAGCAAAGACGCCGTTCATGAAGTTCGGCGACCGGGTCCGGATCGAAATGCTGGATGTACACGGAAAATCGATTTTCGGCGCAATCGACCAGCAAGTTGCACCGGCTGAGCTAACCAGGAAGTAAGGAGGCATCATGGATTCGGTCACCACCACGCAGGTCGGATTGCCGGCCGCCTTGCCGGCAGCCGTGCCGATTCACGGACTGCATCATTTCGC
>DATEZO010000267.1:0-9423 GCA_035255485.1 Burkholderiaceae bacterium | reverse complement strand
GTCTCCAATGTGGATTGATACCCACTGTCACACTAAATATTCCTATGATAACTGGCTGGAGCCGCTGGCGCTGATTCGCCGCGCGAAACAGCTCGGACTGGATGGCATCGTCGTCACCGAGCACTATTCCTACGAAGCGTCAGAGCCGGTAGAGATAATCGCCCGTGATGAGGGACTGCTACTGCTGCGCGGTGTCGAAATCGCAACCGACAAGGGCCACATGCTGGCATATGGTATCGAAGACGATGGCTGGAATATCTGGGGACGCGATAACTGGCTACCGCTTCCGGCGGTCATTGAACGGATTCTGGCGTTGGGCGGTATTTGCGTCCCGGCGCACCCATTTCGCGAGGTCGGTGTATGCACCCTGAAAGAAGATCTGTTGGATGTGTGCGGTATCGCAGCCGTGGAAACGTATAACGGCAATAACCAGCATGCCGATAACGATCTGGCAATACGGGCAGCACAGCATATGTCTCTGCCAGGCCTGGGCGGGAGCGATTGCCATAAGGTGGCGGCCGTCGGCCGCTGCGCGACGGAATTCATGACGCCAGTGACCGATATGGCGAGTTTTATCGCAGCCATTCGCATCGGCGCATGCTGTGGCAGTTATTTCCCCGGCTATCACCAAGATCCATAAAGAATTTGCTGATCTTCGTATAGAAGATCTATCCTGTTCGATTTCTGCCAGTTAATCAAAATCCTGGCTGGAGACTTGCGGCAATTCGTTCCAGACGCGACATTAACAGTTCGTATGAATCGGGATATTTGCGGCAAATTGCTTTGATATCCAACAATTACTGTATATCATAATGTGCATGCGAACACCGTTCAGGAGTCCGAAACATGCCATTCGCCGCGATCAATTACCGACCCTGCAAGGCGACTACTCAAGTAGGCGTGGCAATGCTGGCTGCAGTAATTTTCAAGAATGCCGCGCGCCGCGTAAGTGCAATGCAGGATGCCGATGCGTTCTGCTTCAGCATCCATCTGACCAATTGAACCAGCCTGCATGAAAGTGAACCAGCGCATGCGCATCTCCATTTACCGCCTGACCGTCGAATTCGGCGATTGTGACCCGGCCGGCATTGTCTTTTATCCAAATTTCTATCGCTGGTTTGATGCCGCGACCCATCATCTTTTTAACGAAGCGAGCCTGGGATGGCGCGAATTGCGCCAACGATATGGTGCGGTCGGAATGCCGCTGATTGAAACTGGCGCCACGTATCGACGGCCGGCGTATTGTGATGATCGACTGGAGATCGAGAGTCGCGTGATGGACTGCGGCAGCAAGACGTTGAAAATAGAGCACCTGATCCGACGCAATGAAGATCTGCTGGTTGAGGGCTTTGAGGTTCGATTCCTTGGTGCGCCGCATCCTGATATTCCACAACGTCTACGAATGCTGGAAATTACGCAGGAAATTCGTAATGCATTGGTTTTACCTGGTTGAATTTTTTGAGCAGCACTAAAACAAGAGGGCTTACAGAGGAGACATGAAGATGAAAAAACTAATGATGTGCGGCATATTCGCGTTGGTAGCCGGGCCGGCTTGTGCGGCAGGAGATACGATCAAAATCGGTATGCTGACCGAGATGTCCGGTACGTTTGCTGATTTCGGATTGCAGATCACCAATGGCGCCAAGGCATACATGAAACAGCATGGCGATACTGTCGCAGGCAAGAAGATCGAGCTGATCGTCAAGGATACGACCGGCCCCGCGCCAGATGTCGCCAAACGGCTGGCGCAGGAACTGGTCGTCAAGGAGAATGTCGATTTTCTGGCTGGATTTGGCCTTACACCAAATGCGTTCGCCGTAGCGCCGATCGCAACCGAGGCGAAGAAGCCGACCATCATCATGAATGCTGCAACCTCAGCGATCACGGTCAAATCGCCCTACATCGCACGCGTATCCTTCACCTTGGCGCAAGTTACGGAGCCGATGGCGCAATGGGCATACAAGAGCGGGTTGCGCAAGATCTATACAGTGGTGGCTGATTACGGCCCGGGGCACGACGCCGAGCAAACTTTCAAGAAAGCATTTACCAAGATGGGTGGAGAAGTGGTGGGCGAGTTGCGCGTACCGCTGAAAAACCCGGAGTTCGGTCCCTTTGTCCAACGCGTCAAGGATAGCAAACCGCAAGCGGTATTTGTATTTGTCCCGGCCGGTGAACTGGCGGTTGGCTTTATGAAAGCATACAACGAACGCGGATTGGCAAAGTCGGGTATCAAGCTGCTTTCTACCGGTGATGTGACTGACGATGGCGTGATCGAAGCGCTGGGAGAAAACGCCTTGGGAGTAATTTCGACGCACCAGTATTCCGTAAATCATGCATCGCCTGAGAACAAGGCGTTCCTGACGGCCTATAGTCAGATCGATCCCAAGACCCGACCGAATTTCATGGCTGTCGGAGGCTATGACGGCATGGCTGCGATCTATGAAGTGATCCGACAACTGAAAGGGAATGTTGACGGTGACAAGGCGATGGCGGTGCTCAAGGGTATGAAGATCAACAGTCCGCGCGGGCCGATTCAGATTGATCCGGAAACACGGGATATTGTCCAAAATGTTTATGTGCGCGAAGTAAAAAAGATTGACGGCAAACTGTACAACGTCGAATTCGAGACGATCAACGCAGTGAAGGATCCGGGAAAATAATTTCTTACCGGGATTCTGGCTATGCTGAATTTTCTTGGAGTACTGTTCGACGGCCTGGCCTATGGCACGCTGCTGTTCCTGATTTCGGTCGGGCTGTCGATTACGCTCGGATTGATGGGCTTCATCAATCTGGCGCACGGCGTGTTTGCCATGGCCGGCGGCTATTTGCTGGTGACGCTGATGTCGATGGCTGGAATTGGCTTTTTGCCAGCCTTGCCGATTGTATTTTGCGTCATTGCGCTGGCCAGCCTCTTGCTGGAGCGGTCGCTTTATCGCCCGCTTTACAAGAGTGCGGCGCTGAATCAGGTGTTGCTGACAGTCGGCATCGTTTTTATCGCGATCGCGGGAGCCAGTTATTTTTGGGGGCCGCAACAGCAGCCGGTATTGTTGCCAGCGGCTCTGAATGGCCAATTTTCCGTTTTCGGCCTTGACTTGTCACGTTACCGTCTGTTTCTGATGGCGATCGGCGTGGCGATCACGCTGGTGCTGGTATTTGGCCTGGAGCGAACCCGCTTCGGCGCCATGATCCGCGCCTCTGTAGATAACCATCGCACCGCCGAGTCGATGGGTATCCGGGTCGAGCGGGTATTCCAGGTCACGTTCGCTCTTGGCAGCGGCCTGGCCGGACTTGGTGGTGCACTCGGTGTCAATGTGCTGGGGCTTGATCCGAATTTCGCACTCAAGTATCTGGTGTATTTCCTGCTGGTGGTCGTGGTTGGTGGCCCCGGTTCAGTGTTGGGCACCTTGCTGGCGGCGCTTCTTTTGGGAGTGGCGGACATCGCGGGAAAATATTATGTGCCGGAAATCGGCGCATTCATCATTTATGCAGCGATGGTTATCCTGCTGTTGCTGTTTCCACACGGACTGCTGGGACGGAGGAAAGCTAAATGAGCCTGATTCGAATCGATGCCGGACGCGAAGCATCACGGCATCTGTCTGCATTGCAGGCGCGCGAGCAGTGGCGGCCGGTGGAGATCGTGTTCTGGCTGGCGTTGATTGGCGTCTATTTCCTGTTTCCAACCAGCTTGGTATTTGCCACTCAAATCCTGATTACCGGCCTGTTTGCACTGTCTCTCGACCTGATACTCGGCTATGCCGGCATTGTGACGCTCGGACATGCCGCATTTTTTGGAATAGGCGCCTATGTTGCCGGACTGCTAGCAAAATATGGCTGGCAGGAACCGCTAAGCGGACTTTTGGCAGCCGGCATTGCGGCCGGTATCGCCGGCTATCTGTCCAGCTTTATCGTATTGCGTGGCAATGATCTGACTCGCCTGATGGTGACGCTCGGTATTGGTCTTCTGCTCTATGAAGCGGCAAATCGCATGATCGACCTCACTGGCGGTGTAGACGGACTGCAGGGTGTGGAGATGGGCAAGCTGTTCGGCGTATTCAATTTCGACCTATACGGAAAAGTGGCCTATCTTTATGCGCTTGGCATCGCTTTTTTGCTGTTCGCATTCACGCGTGCGCTCATGGTTTCGCCATACGGGCTCTCGTTGCGCAGCATCCGGGAAAATAAAGTCCGTGCGCGGGCTATCGGTATTCCGGTTGGCGTGCGGCTTACCAATATCTATACATTTGCTGCAGTGATAGCCGGTATTGCCGGGGCGCTGTTAACGCAGACTACGCAATTTGTCGGTATTGACGTCTTGAGCTTTCAGCGTTCGGCTGATTTGCTGATCATGCTGGTCATCGGCGGCACTGCGACACTGTATGGCGGATTTATAGGTGCCGCTGCATTCCTGCTGGCTCAGGATCGCCTGGCCAATCTGAATCCGCAGTACTGGCTGTTCTGGCTTGGCATTCTGTTGATCGTGATGACACTGTATCTGCGCGGCGGCATTCTCAACGGCCTGGGTCGGTTGGCAACCCGACTCACGCCTCAACGCAACCGGGAGCGTCCATGAACGCCGTACTGGAAACTCGCGCACTGTGCAAGGCATTCGGCGGACTTGCCGTCACACAGAATCTTAGCCTGTCATTGGCGCCCGGCGCACGTCATGCGCTGATCGGACCGAATGGCGCTGGCAAGACTACACTGATCAACCAGCTCACCGGCGTATTGCGACCGTCGAGCGGATCGGTATGGCTGGATGGCATGGATATCACGCGGATGACGCCTGATGAGCGTGTCTCGCGCGGATTGTCGCGCACTTTCCAGATCAATAGCCTGTTCCCGCAGCTGACGCCGCTGGAAGCGGTTGCCAATGCGATTTGCGAGCGTCAACGCAAACAACTGAATGTACTGCAGCGGCGTTTTTTCAGATTGTCGCGGCGGCATGCGGAAATCGATGAGGCCTATGCACTGCTGGAGCAGCTCAACCTGGCGCAGGACTGCATGCGTGAAACGCGTGCACTGGCCTATGGCAAACAGCGCTTGCTTGAAATAGCGCTGGCATTGGCTGCCAGACCAAAGGTGTTGTTACTGGATGAACCGGCAGCTGGGGTGCCTGAAGGTGAAAGTGATGAATTGTTCGATGCATTGAGCGCATTGTCTGCCGATATCAGCATTCTCTTGATCGAGCATGACATGAGTCTGGTGTTTCGCTTTGCCGACCGCATCACAGTGCTGGTCGGCGGTGCCGAGCTGGTAACCGGGACGCCGGCTGACATCGCAGAGGATCAGCGCGTCCGTGAAGTCTATCTGGGAAGAAGGCATTGAGATGTTAAGGCTTGAAAACATATTTGCCGGATATAGCGATGCAACGGTGCTGGATGACTGCTCGCTGGCGTTGGGCGAGGGCGAAAGCCTGGCGCTGTTAGGCCGCAATGGCGTTGGCAAGAGCACCTTGCTGCTAACCATCATGGGCCATACGCGGGTGCGGCGTGGATCGATTCGCTGGTGTGGGCAGGACCTGGCAAAGCTACCGCCGCATGCCCGCGCTCGTGCCGGGTTGGGCTGGGTGCCGCAGGAACGCGAGATATTCCCATCACTGACAATTGAAGAAAATCTAACGGTCACGGCGTTGCCCGGCAAATGGAATTTGCAAGCGGTGTATGAATTATTTCCGCGCCTTCGGGAACGCCGGAAAAATTTCGGCAATGAATTGTCGGGCGGCGAGCAGCAAATGCTGGCGATCGGACGCGCGTTGATGCTCAATCCGAAACTCTTGCTGCTGGACGAGCCCCTAGAAGGATTGGCACCTGTCATCGTGGATGAACTAAGCGATGCGATAGAGCGCATGGTACGGAATGAAGGGCAATCAATGATTCTGGTCGAGCAGCATGCCGAGCAGGCATTACATCTAACACATCGCGGTATTGTACTGGAGCGCGGTCGCGTTGTGCATGCGGCAGACAGCGCGGATCTGCTGGCTGACCCAGGTATTCTGGAGCAATGGATGGGCGTGCGGATGCAGCAGCCAAGCGCGGCATGAAACAGACAAGACGCTGACAGATCGGCGCAAGCAATAAATACATGGCAGTGCATCTGGCGAACAGCGAGGTCAGTGCCGCAAAAGGCAGCACAAGAGGCAGTAGGGGCATCGATATATCCACAACGAAATTAAAACGGAGGAGAAAAAATGACACAACGGATAACGACATGGGGAATTCAATTGGCGGCGGCGACAGCGCTGCTGTGTAGCGGCAGTGCATGGGCGCAGATCAAGGTGGGTGTCGTCGTCAGCGCCACCGGACCGGCAGCATCGCTGGGTATTCCGGAAAAAAATACAATCGCACTGATGCCAAAGGAAATCGGCGGCAAGAAAGTCGAATACATTGTGCTCGATGACGCCTCCGATACCACGAGCGCAGTCAAGAATACCCACAAGCTGATTTCGGAAGACAAGGTGGATGTCATCATCGGCTCCACTGTCACGCCAAACTCGCTGGCCATGATCAGCGTGGCGGCCGAATCTGAAACGCCGATGATTTCAATGTCGGCTGCCGCTGCAATTGTCGAGCCGATGGATGCCAAGCGTTACTGGATCTTCAAGACGCCGCAAAGTGATTCGTTGATGGCAAGCGCTATTGTCGACCATATGGTTGCCGGTAATATCAAAACAGTTGCCTTTATTGGCCTGACTGACAGCTACGGTCAAAATTGGTGGGCACAGGCATCGAAACTGCTTGAGCAGAAGGGAATCAAAATACTTGCCAATGAGAGCTATGCGCCGACTGACAGCAGCGTGACTGGCCAGATTCTGCGTGTTATTGCAGGCAAGCCGGGTGCTGTGCTGATCGCCAGTCGTGGCACGCCCGCAGTATTGCCTCAGAAGGCTCTCAAGGAGCGTGGTTACGCAGGCAGAATTTACCAGACGCATGGCGTCGCCAATAGTGATTTTCTTCGCCTTGGCAGCAAGGATGTGGAAGGGACACTGTTGCCGGCGGGACCACTCCTGGTAGCTGCCCAGCTACCGGACAGCAATCCGGTCAAGAAGACCGCGATGCATTTCAAAACTGTCTATGAAAAGGAATATGGCGCAGGTAGCGTGTCGACATTTGGCGGCCACGCCTGGGATGCGGGTCTGATGCTGGAAGCAGCAGTTCCGGAAGCGCTGAAAAAAGCGCAGCCCGGCACCAAGGAATTTCGCCAGGCATTGCGCGACAGCATCGAAAATATGCACAACCTGGTGATCAGCCAAGGGATCATGAGCATGAGCAAAACTGATCACAGCGGCCTCGATCAGCGCGCTCGGTTGATCGTCAAGATTGAAAACGGCAAATGGGTAATGCCGAAATAAGCTTGAAAAATTATTGAGAGTTACATCATGGACGGTGGTCTGAACATTTGATTCCTTGTTTGCAATGCTGCGCACAGGCGGACAACTCTGTGCGCAGCATTGCTGCAATACCGTTATGCAGACGCGGGGCAGTGCTTCGCAAAACCCTTATACTATTCCCTGTCTCATCCCAATCATCTTCCAGATGACGGGGATAAAGGCAAGCATGATTCGTGGCGCGATTGATGTAAAGATCAACAATTCTTGCTGCAATTCTGCTCATGCAGCGCACCCAGGCGGGCGCGCTGCAATTTTCCGGTAGCAGTTTGCGGCAACGTCTGTACCCAGTGCACCCAACGCGGTCGTTTGTGGCCGGGCAGGGCGGCAATACCGGCTGCCACGCTGCTGCGTGCCGCTTCTTCCTGTGCCGGCGTTGCTACCAGGAAGGCCGCAATCGCCGTCAGACCGTCTGCGCTTTTTACTCCGACCGCTGCCAATTCCTGCACGGTGTTGCCGCAGGCCGCTCTGAGCGCATGCTCGACCCATTGCGTGCTAACCCATTGGCCAGCAATTTTCAGCATATCGTCGTTGCGGCCAGTGAATTCGAGCCAGTCATCGTGCTGCAGAAACATGTCGCCTGGAGAAAACCAGCCGTCCTGAAAACTGTCAGCCTGTTCTTTTGGTCGCTGCCAGTAACCACGTGCCACGGCCGGATGCCGGATCCAGACTCTCTGCGGCACATCCGGCGGCAGGTCGTTGTAACGGAATTGCGTCAGCGGAGTTGGCTTTAGCCGCCCCGAAGCATCATCGCAATACAACATCAGGCACAGGGTTTCCGAAGTGCCATAGCATGAGATCGGCATGCGACCGGTCGCTTTTTGCCAACCGTCGGATACTGCAGGTGGCAGTGTTTCACCAGCTGAAACGAAGTGTCGGATACCGCTATCGGCCAATGTTTCGGCAATGTCGGTCTGAAGCATCTTGTGGTACAGGGTGGGTACGCAAAACATGATGGTTGGGCGGTGCTGCTTTACCATTTTCGCCACCCGTTCGGCAGTAGGCCATTCGGAGTCGAGAATTACGGTTGCTCCCAGTCGCAATCCGGCAAACAGGCTGTTGGCAATGGCATAAGCAAAAAACAGTTTGGAAGTGGCATATAATCGGTCTGCGGGCCCAGCGTCAAGGAGTTCACGGGCGAAGGCGGCACATGGTGCTGTTACACTGTGTGAATGCACTACCCCTTTGGGCGTACCAGTAGTTCCTGAAGTGCCAATCCACAGCGCCATGTCGTTTGCCGTACGCAGCACAGGATCAACTGGATGTGCGGCGTCACATGCGACCTGCCAGTCAATGCAGCCGTCGCCACATGCCACGATCGTGAATGGTTGCGGCATCGAGCGTGACAGATTTACTAGCTGGGGCGCCAGTTCCGGGGTTGTCCACACGAAGCGTGCTCCCGATTCGCTTAGTATGGGTTCCAGTTCAACCATACTGATGCGCGGATTGACAGCAACAGCTACACCCCCGGCCCAGATAACGCCAAGATAGGCTGCTACGTGCTCGATGCCATCGGGGGCGAACACTACTACTCTGTCGTTAATCGCAAGGTCCATGCCTTGCCACGCATTGGCCGAACGCGATACCATTTGCCGCAATTCACCGTAACTGACGGATCTTGTTCCACATTCGATTGCAGTATGATTTTCTGCCCCCACTTCGAACAGACACGCTGCGGCATTCATCAATTGTTCCATTACTACATCTCCTTGTCGGGATACGCGACTTGTTTCAGAATTTGTTTGATATAAAACTATTATCGTAGCATAATCGAAGCTGTTTTCGATGCTAAATTATTGTTGCCGGCGCCGCTGTAATGCATCGGGCCGGCTTCCACGGAGAGGATCATGCAAGCACCAGGACAGACCAGTGACAAAGGCGCACAACAGGCAGGAGCGGGCGTATTGCCGCGTCCGGTGGAAGCGCTCGACAGTGTTGTCATCCGTTTTGTCGGCGATTCCGGCGACGGCATGCAATTGACCGGCACCGGCTTTTCGATGGCGGTGGCCAAGGCCGGCCACGATTTCGCCACCCACCCC
>DATEZO010000266.1:0-3073 GCA_035255485.1 Burkholderiaceae bacterium | reverse complement strand
AGCGGTCACCTGCGACGCCAGCGGCGGCAGGATGGTCGCTTCCAGCACATCGCGCAGCGCGACCGTGAACTGCCTGCGGGTGGTGGCCGGGTCGAACTGATCCAGCCCGTTCAGGGTAACCTCGAACCCGCGCAACGCGCGCCGTACCGGCTCGATCATGCTGCGTGCCAACGGCGTCGAAACCATCGCGTGACCTTTGCGTTCGAACAGCGGGTCGTCGAACAGCTGGCGCAGGCGACCGAGCGCATGGCTGATCGCCGGCTGCGTCAGGTTCAGCTTCTGGCTGGCGCGCGTGACGCTGCCCTCCGCATAAATCGCCTCAAAGACAATGAACAGGTTCAGATCGACTCTGGATATATGCATGGAATTGATTATGGTTGATTACAACTATTCATTTGATCGATTCTAGCGTGAGCGATATGCTTTCCACACATCGGCAATGCAAAAAAATCATCGGGCCATCGCGTCATGGGACAACTCTATCTGGTGCGGCATGGACAAGCCTGTTTCGGCAGCGCGGAGCATGGCCGGCTATCGCCGCTCGGGCTGGCACAGGCGCGTCTGCCCGGCGAATGGTTCGGCCACCTCGACAATTTCGCGCATCTGGAATATGGCTGGGTGAACCGGATGCCGTGACTTATCGTTAGAACACAACAGGAGAAATGGAATGGATTTCGAATACAGCCCCAAGGTCAAGGAACTCCAAGCCCGCCTGGGCGCCTTCATGGAGGACTTCATTTATCCGAATGAAGCGAAATTCCATGCGGAAGTCGAGGCCCATCGCGCCAGCGGCAATGCCTGGATACCGACCGTGATCGTGGAGGACCTGAAGCAAAAGGCACGCGCGGCCGGATTATGGAACCTGTTCCTGCCGGAGTCGCAGCGCGGCGCCGGCCTGACCAACCTGGAGTACGCGCCGCTGTGCGAAATCATGGGGCGCGTGCTGTGGTCGGCCGAAGTCTTCAACTGCAACGCGCCCGACACCGGCAACATGGAAACGCTGGAGCGCTATGCCAGCGAAGAACTGAAGCAGCAATGGCTGGAGCCGCTGCTGGCGGGCAAGATCCGTTCCTGCTTTGCGATGACCGAGCCCGGCGTGGCGTCTTCCGACGCCACCAACATCCAGGCGTCGATCGTGCGCGACGGCGACGACTATGTGCTCAACGGCCGCAAATGGTGGTCGTCCGGCGCCAACGATCCGCGCTGCAAGGTATTCATCTTCATGGGCAAGACCGATCCGGCTGCCGAACGTCATAAGCAGCAGTCGATGATCGTGGTGCCCGCCGATACGCCGGGCGTCACCGTGTTGCGCCATCTGCCGGTATTCGGCTACGACGATGCGCCGCACGGGCATGGCGAGGTGCGGTTTGAAAACGTCCGCGTGCCGGCAGCCAATATCCTGCTCGGCGAAGGCCGCGGCTTTGAAATCGCGCAGGGCCGCCTCGGGCCCGGGCGCATCCATCATTGCATGCGCCTGATCGGCCTGGCCGAGCGTGCGCTGGAAGCGATGTGCCGGCGCACAATGAAACGGGTTGCCTTCGGCAAGCCGATTGCGGAACAGACCGTGACGCTGGAGCGCATTGCCAACAGTCGCATCATGATCGACCAGGCGCGCTTCCTGGTGTTGAACGCTGCTTACATGATGGACACGGTTGGCAACAAGGTCGCCGCCAAGGAAATTGCGATGATCAAGGTGGCCGCGCCGAACATGGCATGCCAGGTGATCGACTGGGCGATCCAGGCGCACGGCGGTGCCGGCGTGTCGGACGACTTCGGCCTGGCTTATGCCTATGCGCAGGCCCGTACTTTACGCCTGGCGGACGGTCCGGACGAAGTGCACCGCAACCAGATCGGCAAAATGGAGCTGAGAAAATACAAGCCGAAAGCCGGGTAACCCCGTCCATCAATATTGCGAATAGAATAAGGGGCTTGATGCCCCTTTATCTTTTATTATTGATCCGGAATGAAGAAGTATTGAGCTGGATCCCCTCACTTGCAGTGCGCGCACCGGCTGGCAAGCCGGTGCCGCTTCGCTGGCGAATGGCATGCCATTCGAAGTCCCGGCTTCGCCCCCGGCCCTCTCCCGCCCGCGGGAGAGGGTGAAAAATGGACGCGATTAAATCAAGATTTAATCGTGCCGAATCAATAATGAGCGCCCATGGGTATCGAGGGTGGAATGACGTAGAAAGCTGAACAGTTACCTTCATTTCATACAAGGAGAAAACATGCGATCCGGATTTTTACGTGTCTTGCTGTCGATTGCCAGCGTTGTCCTTCTGGCGGCTTCTCCCGCGCATGCGCAACAACAATTCATCAACGTGCTGACCGGTGGTACCAGCGGCGTGTATTACCCGCTGGGCGTGGCGCTGTCGCAGATTTACGGCAAGGCGATGCCGGATGCGAAAGTGTCGGTGCAGGCGACCAAGGCCTCTGCCGAAAACCTGAACCTGCTGCAGGCCGGGCGCGGCGAGATTGCATTTACGCTGGCCGATTCCCTGTCGGATGCCTGGAAGGGCGATGAGGAAGCCGGCTTCAAGGCGCCGCTGAAAAAGTTGCGCGGCGTAGCCGGCATCTATCGGAACTATATCCAGATCGTCGCATCGGCCGACTCCGGCATCAAGACGCTGGCCGACCTGAAGGGCAAGCGGCTGTCGGTCGGTGCGCCGAAATCCGGCACCGAGCTGAATGCGCGCGCCTTGCTGAAAGCAGCCGGCATCACCTACAAGGACCTGGGCAAGGTCGAATACCTGCCGTTCGGCGAATCGGTCGAGCTGATGAAAAACCGTCAGCTGGACGCCACGTTGCAATCCGCCGGTCTCGGTGTGTCGTCATTGCGCGATCTTGCATCGTCGGTCAAGATCGTGATTGTGCCGATTGCCCCCGAAGTGATCGCCAGGGTCGGCGACCCGGCCTATCAGTCGGGCGTCATTCCGGCCAAGACCTATGAAGGCCAGAATACCGACGTGCCGACCGCCGTGGTGCAGAACTTCCTGGTCACGCATCAAGGCGTACCGGCCGATACCGTCTATAAAATGACCAAGAGCATGTACGATAACCTGGATCATCTGGTTGC
>DATEZO010000265.1:0-13634 GCA_035255485.1 Burkholderiaceae bacterium | reverse complement strand
AGCGTGTGCGCATTGTGGGTGGCGAACTGCGGATAGATCACATCGGTCATGCCCAGCAGTTTCTGGGCGCAGGCCAGATAGGAAACGTCGGTGTAGACCTTGCGCGTGTACACCGGATAGCCCGGCATGCCGTCCACTTGCGCGCGCTTGATTTCGGCATCCCAGTAGGCGCCCTTGACCAGCCGTACCATGAACTTGCGACCGCTGCGGCGCGCCAGGTCGGCCAGATAATCGAGCACGAACGGGCAGCGCTTCTGATAGGCCTGCACTACAAAACCGATGCCGGCGAAACCGGCCAGATCCGGATCGAACGCCAGCGCTTCCATCAGATCGAGCGACAGTTCGAGGCGGTCCGCTTCTTCCGCATCGAGGTTCAGGCCGATGTTGTATTTCTTTGCCAGCAACAGCAATTGCTTCAGGCGCGGCAGCAATTCCTGCATCACGCGCGCATGCTGCGCACGCACATAGCGTGGATGCAGCGCCGACAGCTTGACTGAAATCCCGGGGCCGTCCTTGATGCCGCGTCCGTTCGAGGCGCGGCCGATTGCATGGATTGCCATTTCATAGGCCGCATAATAATCGGCCGCATCCTTGTCGGTCAGGGCCGCTTCACCCAGCATGTCATACGAATAGCGGTAGCCGCGCGCTTCATTGTCGCGGCTGTTGGCAAGCGCTTCGTCAATGGTCTGGCCGGTCACGAACTGGTTGCCGAGCATGCGCATCGCCAGATCGACGCCCTTGCGGATCAGCGGCTCGCCACCTTTTACAATCAGCCTGGTCAGCGCGGAGCCGAGCCCCTGTTCGCTATTGGTGCCAACCAGCTTGCCGGTGATCAGCAAGCCCCACGTCGCGGCATTGACGAACAGCGACGGCGACTCACCCAGATGGCGCTTCCAGTCGCCCTTGCTGATCTTGTCGGCAATCAGGCGATCCGCGGTTTGATGGTCCGGCACTCGCAGCAGGGCTTCGGCCAGGCACATCAACGCCACGCCCTCTTCCGAGGATAATGAAAACTCATGCATCAGCGCATCGACGCCGGAAGCACGGGTGCGTTTTTGGCGTACCGCTTCCACCAGTGTGCGCGCCAGCGCCTGGGTCGCGTTGTACGATGCCGGATCGCGTAATATGCATGACAGCAGCCATTGCACCGCTTCGGGTTCATCGCGGCGATAGGCCGTGGTAATGGCCGCGCGCAAGGATGCGGGCTGGTGGCTGATTTCGTCATGCAATGCGGCAAAAGGAAACGATTCCAGGGAAGAGCTGGAGGCTGGGTGGACGCTGCTGGGCATGGCGCTCTCTTCAATCAACAAAGGTTGTCTGAAATGGAGTCGGAAGAAAAAATCGGCTCCAAAATAATGATTGGATTGTACGGTTGATTCTTGCGCATTAATTCTGGTAATCTGCCGCGCTATCGAAACTTTGTATTTAGTGAGAAAATTCTGCCGAATAAAATTTTTTCACGATTAATCCCTATGCTGGACAAGATAAGCAAAAAAATCCTGGCTGAATTGCAAAACGACGGACGTATCAGTAATGTCGAACTGTCAAGTCGGGTCAATCTGTCGCCTGCCGCTTGCCTGGAGCGGGTGCGCAAATTACAGGAAGCAGGTTATATCCTGGGCTACACCGCCCAGCTCAATCCGCAGTTGCTCGATGTTTCCCTGCTGGTCTTCATTGAAGTCGTGCTCGACCGCACCACGCCCGAAGTATTCGACGCCTTCAAGCGCAGCGTGCAAGTGATTCCGGAAGTGCTGGAGTGCCATCTGGTGGCTGGCGGTTTCGACTATCTGATCAAGGCACGCGTCAAGGACATGAGCGCCTATCGCGAATTTCTCGGCAAGTCATTGCTGCAATTGAAAGGCGTGCGCGAAACACATACCTATGCAGTGATGGAAGAAGTGAAAAACACCACCAGGCTGCAGATCAAATAGCGACGGCGCTGTAAACCCGCCGTCAGCGCACGGATTCCCGCCATGGGCCGGGAATGGCGGAAATCGGAATAATCACTATTGCGTCAGGCCAATACCCTGGCCCGCTCCATCGCATCGCCGGTCATCGACGACAGATGCTCACGCAGCCATCTGTGCGCAGGGCTGCGCGCATCGCGCTCGTGCCAAAGCATGTCGACGTGTACGTTCGGCAACTTGAATGGCAATTCCTTTGCAATCAGGGAGCCGGTCATGCCGGTAGAGGCAATCAGATGGCGCGGCAGTACCGTGATCAAGTCGGAATTCGCCACTACCCGGCCGGCGGTAAAAAACTGGTTCACCGTCAACAGGATGCGGCGCTCGCGATTCAATTGCGCCAGCGCTTCATCGGTCAATCCATGCGCACGGCCGGAAAAACTCACCAATAGATGATTCGCCGCGCAATAGGCATCCAGCGTCAATTCCTTTTTCGCCAGCGGATGCTCCTTGCGCATCACGCAGACGTACTGTCCCGAGTACATTCGCTCATGCCGGATTGGCGTATCCGGCCCGCCCGCCAGTTGCGCCACGACGCCGGGAAAAAAGCCGATGGCCAGATCGATATCGCCGCGCAACAGCATCGGCCGCGGTTCGCGCGTAGTCAGCGGCACCATTCGCACATTCACGCCCGACGCTTCACTCTCGATCGAGCGCACCAGCGCGGGCAGCCACAATACAGCGGTTGCATCCGCCATTGCCATGCGAAAGGTTGCATGGACTTTCGATATGTCAAAGCTGGTTGGCGCAACTGCTTCTTCCAGGCTGGACAAGGCGTTGCGCACCACTGGCCATAATTCTTCCGCGCGCGGCGTCGGCTTGACGCCATGCGCGGTGCGAATCAGCAATTCATCGCTAAGCGCATCGCGCAGGCGGCGTAAGGCATTCGATACCGCCGGTTGCGTCATGGCGAGCCGGTTTGCGGCGCGCGTCAGATTCTGTTCGGTCATGATGGCGTCAAACACGCGCAACAGGTTCAAATCAAGAGTAAGAAAGCTCATGGTTGGAATGAAAAGAGAAAATGCAAAGAATGTAGCCACGCCGCATCATGATATTCAGAAACAGTATAGTTGATATCTGAAAACAGAATTGGATTTATAACTGAACGATCCTCATACTGCAATGCAACAAAACGAATATTGATACGTCGCGTTAATAAGTTGATCAGGAGTAAATCATGTCTGCATTCGCACTCGCATTCCCCGGCGCTTTCGGCAATTTTGCCCGCCCTCTGCTCGGACTGGGGTTGCTCGCCTCTTTTCTGATGTTCTTCAAACCGATCATCAGCGGCCTGTTGCGTGCCGCATTACTGGTGTTGAGGCCGCGCCGGTCGCCGGACCAACGCAAGGCGCGCAACACCTTGCGCAGCGTACTGATGCTGAACCGCATGGCCCGCGAACTCGATGTCGCGCAACCGAATCTTGCTGCTGAACTACGTTTGCTGGCCGCGCGCGGATAAGCCGCCAAAGGTGGCTATCCGATAGCCGAAGAATGTCTCCTCCCTCCCTCTCCGGGAAGGATTTATGCCCCGCCGGCGACTGCCTGGCGGGGTTTTTTTTGATCGGCCACCTGTCGTGCTGCCTGCGGCTACTCGGCTACCTGAAATGCCGCGTCGCCCATTTGCCACAAAAAGAACGACCATACATCGGCGGTTTCCGCGATGGCTTGCGCCTTGGTTGAACCCATGCCATGCCCGGCATCGTAATCGATGCGCAGGATCACCGGCTTGCCGCTGACAGTTGCCGCCTGCAGGCGTGCCGCAAACTTGGCTGGTTCCCATGCCTCGACACGCGGATCGTTGATGCCGGTCGTAATGATCATTGCCGGGTAGGCTTTGCCATCCTGGACCCGGTGATACGGGCTGATGGCATACATCGCCTCGAACTGATCCTTCTTCACGACCGTACCGAATTCCGCGATGTTCGGCGGTCCGTTCGGCGTCAATTCCATGCGCAGCATGTCGGACAGGCCAACCGCGCTTTGCGCCGCGGCGAACAGGTCCGGACGCCGGGTGATCGCGCCGCCGATCATGATGCCGCCCGCGCTGCCGCCGATGCCGGCCAGCTTTTTCGGCGACGCATAGCCCTCCTGCACCAGATATTCGGCGCAGGCGATGAAGTCGCGGATCGTATTGGCCTTGGTCTGGATATGCGCCGCCATATGCCATTCCTCGCCGAATTCGCCGCCGCCGCGCACGTGGGCCACGGCAATCACGCCACCGCGCTCCAGCCATGCCAGCCGGCTCGGCGCAAAGCGCGGCTCCATGCTGATGCCATAGGCGCCGTAACCGGACAGGATCGTCGGATTGTTGCCATCAAGCTTGATGCCGCGCGGGTAGATCAGCGATAGCGGCACCATCACGCCGTCGTGGCTTTTCACCATCACGCGCCTGGTTTCGATGCCTGCGAAGCTCACCGGCGACGCTTTCAGCAAACCGCTATCGCTGACCTGTGCGGTATCGGCCGCGACGGTGAACAGACGCGGCGACTCGGTCCATCCTTCCAGCTTTACCATGGCGCCGGGCGTCATTGGATCGACAACCAGCTCCGCAATCGTGCCGTCGAACGGCAATGCCACCGGTGTTGCCGGCTTGCCGCCGTAGGGCAGGCGCAGCAGCCGGTTGACGCCGCCGTCGAGCGTGCGAATATAGAGCGCATCCCCGGCCGCTGCAATCGTGCGCAGCACCGCTTCGCCGGCCGGCATGGCAACGCTGGCGCGTGCGATCTCGGGTGTTGCCAGCGCCATGCGCAGCAAGCGGTAGCGCGGCGCATTTTTGTGCGACAGCAGGAATACTTCATTGCCGTGCAATTGTGCCTGGTTGACCTGATCCCTGGGACCGGCGATCTTGCGCCACGGCGTGTCGGGGCCGTTGACCGACGCCAGCGGCGCGATATACAACGAGCGGTCCACCGCATCGCCATGCAGTACGATCGCCAGCGCCCAGGGTGAATCCGGCGAGGTCATCACATAAGGCAGATCGGGTATTGCGAAATGGTGCTTGATGGTGACGCCGTAACCGAACACCGGCTTGTCCGCCGTCGCCGGCTGGCCGACGACATGCTCGTATACCACGCTCTTGTTGTAGCGTTCGCGCTTGCCGCTTTTATTTGCGGGCGGCAGCCGGTTGTAAAAGAAAGTGCGGCTGTTCGGGCGCCAGTGGATCGTCTCATTCAACCCCGTGCCCTCGATCGCTTCCGGCAGCCAGGCGCCGGTGGCCGGGGCCATCAGCCGCAAGACACTGTCTTCCGAGCCGCCCTGCGAGATGCCTACCGCGAGCAGCGTGCCATCCGGCGACGGCGTGAAAAAGTCGATGGCATGATGCGCGCCGTCCGGCGTCAATGTATCCGGATCGAGCAGCAGGCGTTCGGTGCCGGTACCGGCATCGCGCATGAACAGGCGCCGCGTGTTGTGGCCCGGTTCGCTCTTCAGATAGAACAGGTTGCCGCCGACGCTGTTGATTGCGCCGATGTTTTCCGCCGCATTGTTCAATTCCGCCAGCCGCGCTTTCAATGGGGCGCGACCGGGAATGCGCGCCAGCATGTCGCCGGCATAGTTGGCCTGCGCTTTTGCCCATTTCTGGAAATTCGGGCTTTTCATGTTTTCCAGCCAGCGATACGGGTCGACCACTTGCGTGTCGAAATAAACGTCTGTCACTGGCGTCGCGGGCGTGATCGGCGGCGCACCGAACGGTTGCGCCAATGCCGGCAGCATGGCAAGCGTCAATGCTGCACCTGGCAGATGCAGGATGAATGAGTGAATTGTCGGCATGGGGTCCTCCATTTGCTTGCCGCATACCACGAGCCGGGCGGCGCGATGCTGCAGTCTACCAGAACCGGATTGGCGATCCGCCGCTGCATCAGGGGATAAAACACGCCCTTTACCATGCTTTTGTTGAACCTGATCAAACGCATCTGTTGCATGGCGGCT
Organism: Burkholderiaceae bacterium; assembly: GCA_035255485.1. Lineage (GTDB taxonomy): Bacteria > Pseudomonadota > Gammaproteobacteria > Burkholderiales > Burkholderiaceae_D > DATEZO01. The sequence goes on along the minus strand of DATEZO010000265.1, from coordinate 7,743 downwards.
GCAGCAACAGCAGGCTTGGCACGTATCAGCCGCTACCTTTGTGTCAAATCAATTCCCCGGAAACGCTGCAATGAAACCATAGTTCTGCACCTGCCGTGCGCGGCATGTCTTCCAGGTCGAATGCGATGCTTGCCAGAACATGTCAGGTGCCATCATCCATGCGTTCACTCTGAAAAGGTTGCAATGTTAATTACGAGACATCTTGTTGCCGATATGCCCGGCAAGCGATTTGATTTCGCGGAGAAGGGAAAAATGCTGATTGGTGCAGTAATGTATCCAGTACAGACGTACCGGTGGCGACAGTTTCTCAAGGCCCAGCCCACCTTGTCCGTCCTTGCGGAATCCGTGCCGCATTTGATTTCACGCATACACCGGCCGTATTTATCGATGCAGTTGAAATGCGCGGAACGGGTCGACATGCTGATGACGCATTATGAATTGATCTTCAATGCGCGCTTCGGCGATCTGGTAAAGAAGACGGCAATCCATCCGATGATAGTAGGCGAATTCCACGGCAAATCCGGAGCTGTCTACCAATTGCAATTGTCCGCGATCGATTCGCATCGGCGGGATGGCGAACTGGCGCTGCGACTGGTCACGAAGGGCATCTGCATTTATACCGCCAGCTTCATCCTGGTCAAGCCGGATGATGTGTCCTGCATCAAGATCGGTGGACTGCACGGCTTTCTCGCCACCGACGACAACCTGCGCATCAAGCGCATCACGCGCGACCTGCATGGCTGTCAACCGAAAGACCTGATGGTGGCGGTAGTGCGGGAAATCGGCGACTGTTTCGAATGCCGCAAGATGCTGTTGATCAGTAACAACCGCAAGATTCCGGCTGGCCGGCGCGCCTGCAAGAAGTCGTCCGATTATGACCGGCTATGGACGGAAATGCATGCCGTTCGCAGAGCCGACGGCGATTTTGAGTTGTCGTGCGCCAGTGCGGTGGCAACGGCATCGGGACTGGTTGCCGATGCCGTCGGCACGCTGCCCAAGCGCAGCATGCTGCTGCATGCGATCCTGACGATGACGCGCAATCGCGTGCTGGGAGAAAGATCGCCGGCGAAATATGCGTCTGCTCCCGACGCCGGGCAAGCGGCTGCCAAAAAGCTGAAGGGCGATGCAGGGTAGCCATCATGACTGGCGGGCATACAATGAAAAAACAGTGGTTTTTCCTGCTCTGCCTGTGGTGGGCAGGCGGCGTCATGGCGGCTGCCCTGCCCTACGATGAAACCGCCAATGCCGGAGCGCAACTGAGCCATGCGCTGGTACAGGCACGGGATGACCATAAAAAGGTGCTGGTCGTGTTCGGCGCCAACTGGTGTCCCGACTGCCGGCGGCTGGATCAGGCGATGCGCGAAAAACGCACGGCCCTCGATGACAGCGCATTCGTGATCGTGAAAGTCGATGTCGGCAATTTCGACAGGAATATCGACCTGGTGCGCGCCTATGGCAATCCGACCCGGAAGGGTATTCCCGCCGCAGTAATTCTCGCGCCCGATCAGCGGCTGCTGTATTCCGGGCCGCTGGAACGATTGACCTCGCCATGGCGCCGGCCTCTCAAGATCGCGCTGGCACTGGCGGCCGCATGCGGCGTCGTGCTGGCGATGGCGGGCGGCGTCATGTTCATGCGCCGCCGGTCCAGGGCGCGTCGGGCCTTGCAGGCGCAGGATGGCGGCCGCGCCGCACGTCGGTAAATGCGCAAGGAGCCCGGTATGGATAGCCCGTCCGATCTTCCGCCTGTCGCGCTCTCCGGCGCCACTTCGATGCCGCTGCCTTCGGCGCAAGAAGAGGCTGAGGGCATTACGGTTGCGTTCTTTGAAAACGCCATTCCGGCCCTGGTCGAAGCGGAGCTGATCCGGCTGTACGCCAGCATTTTTTCGTCGCTGGAAAAATTCAGGATCGATGCCGCGCTCGACAATGTCAGCACGTATGTCGTGCGTGACAAAGGCGCGATCGTGACGGTTTTCCTGTTCCGGCGCGAGCGCCGCCAGGTGGCGGTGCTGAATGAATTTATCAAGCTCGACGAGCCGGAAGCCAACCGCTTTGCGCGCCATGTTTTCACCGCTTATCCGGAGGTTGGCGTCATCCGCTTCGGCCCGGTCAGGACGGCGATCCGCACGCTCGCCTTTCCGCACCGGCGCGTGAACTGCAATGAAGACATCGTATTGTCGCTGCCGGCCCGGGCCGAGGATTATCTGGCGAGCCTGGGGCGCTCCACGCGCCAGAACATCAACCATTACCGCAACCGGATCAAGCGCGATTTCCCTTCCTTTGCCTATACGGTCCAGGAAGGAGAGCAGATCGACGAGCGGCAGTTTGATGACATCATCCGGTTCAGCCGGGTCAGGATCGAAAGCAAGGACAAGACCCACGGCTTCGGCGAAAAGGAAGCTGCGCGCCTGCTGCGGCTGGCGCGCACCACCGGCATGCTGGGCGTGGCATCGATCGACGGCCAGCCATGCGCCGGCGCGATTTTATACCGTGTCGGCGACAATTTTTTCTTGTACGTGATTGCGCACGATCCGCGCTACAACGATTACGGCATGGGCACCCTGTGCTGTTATCTGACCATCTGCGAATGCATTGCGCGCGGCGGCAAGGAATATCATTTCCTGTGGGGGCGCGAGGAATACAAGTACCGGTTGATGGGAGTGCAGCAGGATTTCGATACGCTGACCCTCTATCGCTCGCCACTGCAGCTGGTCCTGCATGCGCGCGATGTCGCCAAGGCAGCGTTCAAGGGATACAAGCGCCAGGCAAGTCTGTGGCTGCTGGCGCCCGCGCGCCGCAACAGCCGGCTGACGCAAGCGGCGATAAAAGCGGTGCGCGCGCTGCGTCGCCGCAGGCGCGCGCGATGAAAGACATTCGATTTTGGCGCTAAAAACAGGGAGTATGACTTAAAACATATCGATATGCGCAATAAAACATAGGCTTTCAAAAAATACAGGAATGAGTATATATGGCATGCAATACTGACTGAAAATCGACGAACCAATGCCATTCCGCTAGCAGACCGGATTCGCGTAGTATCGCGTAATTGCCTTCGACGACCATACCCCATGAACCATCCCGAACTGCAACAAAAGACATTCCTGCTGCTGTTGCTGACGGTCTCGATCGCTTTCGGCTGGCTGCTCCTGCCGTTTTACGGCACGGTATTCTGGGGGGCGGTACTGGCCATCCTGTTTACGCCGCTTTATCGCCGATTCCTTGCAGCCATGCCGCAGCGCCGTAATCTGGCGGCCTCCGCGACGCTGCTGTTGTGCCTGGTGATCGTGATCCTGCCGCTCACGCTGCTGTCGATTTCACTGGTTCAGCAAGGCGCCATCGTCTATCAGAAAATCCGCAGCGGCGAATTGAATTTCGGCGTGTACTTCCAGCAGGTGATCGCCGCCTTGCCGCCCTGGATCGCCAGCCTGCTGGACCGTTTCGGACTGGCCGACATCCCGGCGCTGCAGCAGAAGCTGTCAAACGGCGTGGTGCAGGGCAGCCAGTTCATCGCGGCGCAGGCGCTCAATATCGGGCAGAACACATTTCAGTTCATCATCAGCTTTGGCCTGATGCTGTATCTGCTGTTTTTCCTGCTGCGCGACGGTGCCACCCTGGCCGGCCGGATCCGGCAGGCGATTCCGCTCAGCATGGAGTACAAGCGGCATCTGTCCGGCAAGTTCACCACTGTCATCCGCGCCACGGTCAAGGGCAATATCGCCGTCGCCGCAACCCAGGGTGCGCTGGGCGGCATGATGTTCTGGTTTCTCGGCATCCAGGCGTCGCTGCTGTGGGGCGTCCTGATGGCCTTTCTGTCGCTGCTGCCGGCGATCGGCGCAGCGCTGGTGTGGGCGCCGGTGGCGATCTATTTCCTGCTCACCGGTGCAGTCTGGCAGGGCGTGACCCTGATTGTCTTTGGCGTGCTGGTGATCGGCCTGGTCGACAACATCCTGCGCCCGCTCCTGGTGGGCAAGGATACGCAGATGCCGGATTACGTGGTGCTGGTTTCCACCCTGGGCGGCATGGCCGTGTTCGGCCTGAACGGCTTCGTCATCGGGCCGGCCATCGCGGCATTGTTCATCGCCGTGTGGGACTTGTTTACGTCCACGCCGCAAGCGCCAGAGGATTGATGGCGCGCTTGCGACGACGGTCTCACGGGTGCCGGAAAGCCTCGATTGCCTGCAGCGCATGCGCTATATCGCCGCGGTCCACATCGAGATGGGTGACCCAGCGCAGGCGTTTGACGGCGCGCTCCCGGGTACGGTAATAGCCGCTGGTCACCTGGATGTCGCCGGCCGCCAGATGCTGCACGAACCGATCGGCGATGTCTGCCGCCATATCCATGAATACCATGTTGGTGTGCGCCGCATGCACCACCGTATCCCGCGCCAGCTGCGGATGCGCGGCAACCGCCTCTTGCAGGCCCGCCGCCAGCAGCGCCGCGTGGGCATGATCGTCAGCCAGCCGATGCACATGATGCTGCAGCGCGTACGCGCCGGCCGCCGCCAGCATGCCGGCCTGGCGCATGCCGCCGCCCAGCATCTTGCGGGCGCGCCGCGCCTGTGCAATGAAGGCGGCGGAACCCAGCAGCAGCGAGCCGACCGGCGCGCCCAGGCCCTTGGACAGGCAGACCGATATCGAATCGTAGCCGCGGCACAGTTCCCGCGCCATCGGCAGCGGATCGCCGCCCTTTTCCTGCGCCAGCGCGACGGCGGCATTGAAGATGCGCGCGCCGTCGATGTGGCTGCGCAGCCCGCGCCGTTCGGCCAGCTGCTGCACGTCGCGCATGTACGCCAGCGGCAAGACCTTGCCGCCGGTCGTGTTTTCCATCGCCACCAGCCGGGTGCGCGCGAAATGCGGATCGTCCGGCTTGATCGCCGCCTCGATGTCGGCCAGCGCGATCGTGCCGTCCGGCTGGTGCTCCAGCGGTTGCGGCTGGATCGAGCCGAGCACCGCCATGCCGCCGGCTTCCCAGCGGTAGGTATGCCATTGCTGGCCGACGATGGCTTCTTCGCCGCGCTGGCAGTGCGTCATCAATGCGATCAGATTGGCCTGCGTGCCGCTCGGTGCAAACAGCGCCGCCTCGAAGCCGAGCATGCCGGCCGCCATCTCCTGCAGGTGATTGACGCTCGGGTCGTCGCCGAACACATCATCGCCCAGCGGCGCCTGCAGCATCGCCTCGCGCATGGCCGTGGTCGGCCGGGTCACGGTATCGCTGCGAAAGTCGCTCATGGGGCACCTGTGCATGAAGGGGGAAAGCGGTAATTATCGGTTTTTTTCATCAAGCCTGCGAAGTGGATTGCGCTACTGCGTGCGCCGGCTTGCGCGCCAGCAAGATCACCGCCGTCAATACCAGTGCACCGCCTGCCAGCTGGCTGGCGTTGACCGATTCATCCAGCAAGGCAACCCCGAGGCCAAGCGTAATGACCGGCTCCAGCGTCGAAATGATCGACGCCTGCGCTGCGCCGATGTGCTTGATGCCGGCCAGGAATGCGGCAATCGCCATGACGGTTGAAAATACCGCGATCGCGACAATCGCCAGCCATGCGCTTACCCCGTGCGGCCACTGGATGCCGCCTGCAATCGCCAGTGCGCCATTGCCGAGCGCGCCGCCGGCCAGGATCACCAGTGTCGCCGCCAGCGGATGGAAGTGCTGCGTCAGCCGGTTGCCGAGCAGGATATACACGGCATATACCGCCGCCGCCAGCAGGCCGAGCGCGATGCCGAGCGGCTGGCCGTGCATGTTGCCGCCGAGCGTGATGGCAATGCCGGCGATGGCCATCGCCATCAGGAGCAGCGTGCGCCGGTCCGGCTTTTCCCAGCCGAGCAGGAGCGCCAGCAGCGTCACGAGCACCGGATAGATATACAGCAGCAAGGCCACCAGGCCGGTGCTGGCGTACATCAGCGCCGTGAAATAGCTTTGCGACTGCGCGGTGTACAGTGCCCCCATCAGCGCAAAGCCGCCCAGCGCCCGGCCGCGCGGCAAGGGAATCCGCTTGATCCATACCAGTGGCGCCAGGACCGCAACCGCCAGCGTAAAGCGCAGCGCCAGCAGCAGCGTCGGCGTGACGCCGGCCGCATAGGCGAACTTGGCGAATAGCGCCATGCTGCCGAAACCGAGGGTGGACAGCAGGACAAGGGCGATGGCGGAACGGCGTGACATGGCAATTTTTTTCAAAAGGGGTAATCTGTCGCAGAATAATCGAAGCGAGGCATGCCGCTAGTGTATTTGCTTGCATGGCGCCCGACAAATCAATCACCACAGCAGGGGAGTGAAGATGATCCAACCCGGAAAACGTACCGGAACGGCGGCGCAAGTCCCGCGTGGCGCAGCGAAACGACTGGTTGACCTGCAGGCCTGCATCGCTTTTCTGGAACAGCGCGGCCGATTGGTGCGGGTCCGCTCCGAAGTCGCCTCGCGTTTCGAGCTGGCGGGGATTGCCAAGCGCTTCGAAGGGCGGGAAGCGGTCCTGTTCGAGCGCGTCGCAGGCAGCGCCTTCCCGGTACTGACCGGACTGCTGTGGAATCGCGAAACGGTCGGCGAATTGTTCGGCATGCCCGGCGCCCAGGTCCCGTTCGCGATCGCCCAGGCGGTCGCGGCCTGGCAAAAGAACGGTAGCGCGCTGCCGGGCCGGCTGCTGAAAAATGCGCCAGCCAATCAGGTGGTAGAGGACAAGGTTGACCTCGCGCGGCTGCCGATCCCGCTGCATGCGCTCAAGGATGGCGGCCGCTATCTCGATTCCTCGCTGGTGGTGGCGCGTAATCCGCTCACCGGCGCACCCAATATCTCGATCCACCGCATGATGGTGACCGGCAAGGACCGGTTGAGTTTCCTGATCGATGCCGGCCGCCATCTCGGTGAATACGTCGAGATCATGGAGCGGCGCGGCCAGCCGTTGCCGGTAACCATCAACAACGGCATCGGACTCGCGCCCTGGATCGTCTCGACCCTGCCGCGCCTGGGGGACGGCAAGAACGCGGTGGCGCATCACCTGATCGGACGCGGCATCGATTTTGTCAGGGCGCAAACGGTCGATGTCCCGGCCTATGCCGATGCACAGTTCGTGATCGAGGCGGAGATTCTGCCGGGAGTGCGCGAGTTCGAAGCACCGTTTGGCGAAGTGACAGGCTACTACGGCGGGCGCGACAAGCGCTGGGTGATGCGGGTAACCGCGATCACGCGGCGCGAGCGGCCCGTGTTCAACACCGTGCTCTCCGGTATGGAAGTGTGGAATGCCGTCGGCTTCACTGCCGAGGCAGCGATCTTCCATGCCGTCAAACGCGTGATTCCCGAAGTGGTGGCAGTGTACCTGCCGCACGGCGGCTGCGGCTTCTACGAGGCGGTGGTGCAGGTACGCAATACCCGCGCCGGCATTGGCAAGGACGTCCTGCGTGAAACCTTCCGTGCCTTCCGCTCGCTGCAGCGCGTGGTTGTGGTCGATATCGATGTCGACCTGCGCGACGCGGTCGATGTCGATTGGGCGATCACGACCCGCTTCAATCCGGATCGGGATCTGGTTCTGCTGCCGGACCAGGAAGGCCATATTCTGAACCCCATGGTCAGCCCGAACCCCGATGGCGCTGGCGGTACCGTCACCAAGATGGGCATGGACGCGCTGATCCCTTACGGCGCCCCGAAGGAGCGATTTGCGCGGGTCAAGTTCAGGGAAGTCGATCTGGGCGACTACGACATTGTCGGCGCGGCAGGATCGGCCTGACATCCTGATGCCGCGCCTCCTGCTTTTGCGG
>DATEZO010000264.1:0-2069 GCA_035255485.1 Burkholderiaceae bacterium | reverse complement strand
TTCGTCGCGCAGGGGCCGCTCGAATTTCGGGCCTTCGCCTTCGGCGAAATACAGCCCCAGGCCCATGGCGTCGGGCACGGTCAGGATGTCGGAGAACAGGATGGCGGCATCGAGCGCGTAGCGGTCCAGCGGCTGTAGCGTGACTTCGGTGGCGAACGCGGGATTCTTGGCCAGGCCGAGGAAGGAGCCGGCGCGCTTGCGCGTGGCGCAGTATTCGGGCAGGTAGCGTCCTGCCTGGCGCATGAGCCACAGCGGCGTGTAGTCGGTCGGCTGGCGCAGCAGCGCGCGCAGGAAGGTGTCGTTCTTCAGGGGGGCAAATTTGGATGACATGGATTGGCTTTCGTTAAGCGCTCATTATCGCCGATGCGATGCTTCCGATGAAACCGGTTGCGGAGATGAACGCCATAAATTTTCCGTTTGGCAATGCCATCGAGTTCCGCTTCCGGTCATCGCCGGCAAGAACGGCACCGGAAAATGTCGCGCTGCCCGGCGGAAAGAATGGGCTGGCATTGCGGCCATCGCAGTTCGCCCTGCGCAATGAAGAAACAGAACAATCGTGACAGCCTAAGCTCTGCCCCCCAACCGGCCCTCGATCAGGAATTGCAACGGGACAGATAGGCGTCCGCCAGCAGCTCCGCCCAGGCCTTGCAGCCCTTCTCGGATGGATGGTAACCGTCGGACGCCATCATGCTTCTGTCCCGTGTATCGAGCAGGAGCGGCACATACAGCGCGTGTGGCAAGGCATGCGCGAGTTCGCGTGCCGCGCCGTCAAGCGTTTGCGCCTTCAGGTCCATCACGCAGCGCAGGGGCTGCGGCAGTGCCGGAAAATGGGCCACCGGAGGAACGCCGGAGACAATCACGCACTGCGGCGAGCATCGCGCCTGGACTGCCGTGAGCACATTGCCCAGATCTCGCCGCCAGGACGACAGCGGGCGAAATGCCGTGGTGTCGTTCACACCGAAGGCGACCAGTGCCACATCGACCGCTTCCACCGGGATCTCCGGAACGAGCTGTTCGAGCGCCTCCCGCGCGGTCAAGCCGTTTTTCCCGCAGGCGCGCCATGTGACAGGACGATGCAGTCGCTGCGCCAAGGCATCGGCGAGCTGGCCCGTGATCGCCTGCTCATGGGAATCCACGCCGACCCCGGCGATGGGGGATTCGCCAACGGTCAACAAAGACAGCAGTGCGCCGGAATGCGCAGGCCCCGCGACCCCGGCCGTCGGCCCGGCCGCTTCCGGCAGACGCGGAGTCACCTTGCGTGTATGCCGGCCCTGCGCAATCAGGAAAGGCAGCAAAGGCAAAGCGATCAATTCGGACAGAAAGCGGCGCATGGAATATTGACAATATCGGCGTTGGCGCGGCGTTAGTGATTAAGGTTGTGTTCGACCTTGATGCATTTGTCCATCACCACTTTCAGTCCGGCCGCCTCGGCCTTGTCGGCGGCAGCCTGGTTGATCACGCCGAGCTGCATCCAGACGCATGGCGCCTTGATGGCAATCGCGTCGTCGACGACCGGCATGATGTGCTCCGTCTTGCGGAAACAATCGACGATATCGATCCGTCCCCCCTCCTTCTCGACTGCGGCGGCAGCATCGTGCAAGCTTGAATAGCAATACTCCCCGAGAATGTGAGTGCCCGCATACGTCGGATTCACCGGGACGATTCGATAGCCGTGCGATTGCATGTAATACGCCACTTCGTAGCTCGGCCGATCCTCATGCGAGGACAAGCCGACGACGGCGATGGTGTGGCTGTCCGCGAGAAGTGCCGGAATGAAGTCTTCGTTTTGGTCCATGGAAATCCTGCTTCTGGAAATAAAAAAGGCAGCCGAAGCTGCCTTTTCATTCTACTGCCAACATCATTAGCGTTTTTGACGCAGCTTCTGAATTGCCGCCAACTGAGCGACAGCGGCAGCCAGTTCCGCCTGTGCCTTCGCGTAATCGATTTCCGATTCGCGATTCGCCAGTGCTTCCTCCGCCAGTTTCTTCGCTTCGTTTGCCTTCGCCTCGTCCAGGTCGTGACCGCGGATAGCAGTATCGGCCAGCACGGTGACGTTGTTCGGTTGCACT
>DATEZO010000263.1:0-2860 GCA_035255485.1 Burkholderiaceae bacterium | reverse complement strand
ACCGCGCATGGGGTATCACATTTTTCCCAGCTGTTGCTGGCATCGCTGTTCCCGTGGCTGAAGGTGGCGTTTGATCTGTCCTATGCGGAACTGGGGTTCCTGATGACAGTGTTTTTCATCGTTTCCGGCATTGGCCAGGCGCTGGCGGGCTTTGTGGTGGATAAGGTCGGTGCCCGCACCGTGCTGTTCGGCGGCCTTGGCTGTCTGGGCATCGCCGCACTGACGATGTCGCTGGCGCCGAATTATCCGATGTTGCTGGCGGGGTCGATGCTGGCGGGGTTGGGCAATTGCGTGTTCCATCCATCGGACTTCACGCTGCTCAACAAACGGGTGTCGCCTGCGCGTCTGGGCCATGCTTTTTCGGTGCATGGCATTTCCGGCAATCTCGGCTGGGCGGCGGCGCCGGTCTTCCTGGCCACGATTGCGGCGCTGTCGACCTGGCGCACCGCCCTGGCCGCCGCCGCATGCATTCCGTTTGCAACCTTGGCGATCCTGTTTGCATATCGCGACTTGCTACATACGGATGAGGCAAGAACGGCCGTCGCGGCCGCAGGCAAGAGCGCCGCAGGCGGACATGCGCTCGACTTCATGCGTTTGCCGGCGGTATGGATGTGCTTTGCATTCTTCTTCATCACCGCCATGGCGCTGGGCGGCATCCAGAGTTTTTCTTCGTCCAGCCTGCGCGCGCTATACGGCATGTCGCTGGCCTCGGCCACTGCCGGCTACACCGCGTACATGCTGGCGTCGGCCGCCGGAATGGTGGTGGGCGGCTTCATGGCATCGCGCACCTCGCGCCACGAGCGCACCATCGCGATGGCATTTACCGGTTCGGGCCTTGTCTCGCTCGTCATCGCCGCCGGCATCGTGCCGTCGCTGCTGGCGATCGTGCTCATGGGCGTCATTGGCTTCGGCGCCGGCATCGCGGGACCGTCGCGCGACTTGCTGATTCGCGCCGCCGCGCCCAAGAATGCGACCGGCCGCGTGTACGGCGTCGTGTATTCCGGGCTCGACATCGGCCTGGCGGGAGCGCCGGTGTTGTTTGGTGCATTGATGGATGCAAGTCATCCATCCTGGGTGTTTATCTGCATCGGCCTGTTCCAGTCGCTGGCGATCTTCACCGCCGTCAGCGTCGGCGTGAACACGGCACGAGCGTCCGGGACGCGGGCGGCTGCATAGCCATGCCTGCAGGTCGCGAACAGCCGCCGCGCACCGCCGGCGGCTTTTTTGTCTGCGAGCTCGCTTACAATGCTGCTTTTTGACCCAAGGAGAAGCGGATGAGTTTTGCGACCTGCGATATTTGCGATGCGAATGAGGACAAACTGGCGACCGGCGCGCTGGCCGTGGTGCCGCCCGTATTCCAGAAGTTCGGCAAGTTGGTGAAGTTTTCCGGCCAGGCAGCCACGCTCAAGGTGTTCGAAGACAATGTACTGGTACGACAGGCGCTCGAAACGCCGGGTAACGGCCGGGTGCTGGTCGTCGATGGCGGTGGCAGCCTGCGATGCGCGCTGGTGGGGGGCAACCTGGGCGTGCTGGCCGAGAAAAACGGCTGGGCCGGCATCATCGTCAACGGCTGCATCCGTGATTCGGAAGAAATCAACACCTGCAACATCGGCGTGCGCGCGCTTGCTACCCATCCCCAGCGCAGCGTGCGCAAGGGCGTAGGCGACCGCGATTTGCGCGTATTGATTGCAGGCGTTGCGATCAATCCGGGTGACTGGATCTATGTCGACGCCGACGGCGTGCTGGTGGCAACCCAGTCGCTGGCCTGACCCTCCGCGCGTATCGACATGATGACCGCTGCTTCTTCGCTGATGGCGTCACAGCCTCTGCTACAGGGCCTCTCGCCCTCGGTGCTGACGCTGTTGGCCGCTCAGCCGGTACTCGAACTGCCGGCCGGCACGCAGGTTTTCGACACGGGCGGTGATTGCGGCGGTTTTCCGATCATCTTGTCAGGCATGGTGCGCGTGTTCAAGCATCTTGCCAATGGCCGCCGCATCGAGCTGTACAGGGTGACCCCGAATGAGCCGTGCATCCTTTCGCTGGGCTGCCTGCTCGGCGGCGGCCACTATCCGGCCAGCGGCCTCGCGGGTGAGGCGACGCGACTGATCGTCATGCCGGCCGCTTTGTTCAACGAGTGCGTTGCGAACAATGGCGCCTTCAGGAATGCGATGTTTCGCGCGCTCGGCAACCGCCTCGTCAACACGATGGAACTGGTCGAGGAGGTTGTCACGCTCAGGCTGGACGTACGCCTGGCAGCGACGCTGCTGGCGCATGCCGGACTGAGGAGCGCGGCGACTGAGGGGGCTGGCGGCACGATTAGCCTGACGCACCAGCAGCTTGCCGATGAACTGGGAACGGTGCGCGAAATGATCAGCCGACTGCTCGACGATTTTGCGCAGCGGGGGATGCTTGCGCTGGGACGCGGGCGGATTCACATCATTGATGCCGCCAAGCTGCACTCCCTGAGCGTGACGCGTTGATGTGTCCTCCCCGGGTTATGTGACCTGGGTTACAGACGCCGGTTGCGCATTTGCCTATGCTGAAGTAATTCCATCACTCACGTAGGAGCACTTCATGAACGCAAATATCGGTACCGTCGATAAAGCTCTCCGGTTGATTCTGGCCGCAGTTTTCTTCAGTCTGTTTTTCTTCCTCCAGGGCGATCTGCGGTGGGTTGCCCTGATCGGTATCGTTCCCTTGGTGACGGCCTTGGCAAATTGGTGTCCGCTGTATGCAATTTTTGGCATCAAGACCTGCAAGCTGCGCTGAGTATTGCTGCTGGCGCGCGCAGATCAGCGCCCGCCGGCAGCGGGAATGGCGGCTGCAAGGCTATCCATTGATTCCACTCAACCTTTCAATA
>DATEZO010000262.1:0-5017 GCA_035255485.1 Burkholderiaceae bacterium | reverse complement strand
ATACAACCCAGTTGCAAAGCAAGTTTTTGATGCGGTTTCTTCTTTCGCACCATCTGGGTGGCGTGCCGCTCAATACGCGGCAGATTCTGATAGATTTGATGCAGTTATAAGCCAAAATTATCTCCTATGAGTCTCTTACATCCCCACACTCCCGTTATTGATCTCGGCGTCAACATCGACCACGTTGCCACCTTGCGTAATGCGCGCGGAACGACCTATCCCGATCCTGTACAGGCGGCACTTCTGGCGGAAGAGGCCGGAGCCGATTGCATTACCTTGCATCTGCGCGAAGATCGCCGCCACATCAAAGACGCAGATGTCGAGGCGATCCGACCTCAATTGCGTACGCGCATGAATCTCGAATCGGCGGTAACAAGCGAGATGCTTGATTTCGCCTGTCGCATCAAGCCCCAGGACGTCTGTCTGGTACCTGAGCGGCGCAACGAGGTGACGACCGAAGGCGGCTTGGATGTCGTCAAGTATTTTTCAGAAGTTCAGGCCGCCGTGAGGCAACTGGCGGCAGAAGGCATTCGCGTCAGCTTGTTCATCGACGCTGATTCGGCACAAATTCACGCAGCAGCCGAGACGGGTGCACCGGTGATCGAAATTCATACCGGTCGGTACGCGGATGCAATAACCGAAATCAATATTCAGCAAGAGCTGGAGCGCGTACAGACTGGCGTGCTGGAAGGCGTCAAGCACGGCTTGCAGGTGAATGCCGGACATGGCTTGCATTACACGAACGTGCAAGCGATTGCCGCGATTCCGGAGATCGCGGAATTGAACATCGGCCACGCGATCGTCGCTCAAGCTATTTTTATCGGATGGCAGAATGCAGTCAAGGAAATGAAAGCGATTATGACTGCGGCACGCCTGGGCCTACACAAGAAATGATTTACGGGATAGGCACCGACATCATCCAGATTTCGCGAGTGGAAGCAGCGCTCGCTCGCAACGGTGAACGTTTTGCCGAAAAGATCCTGGGCCCGGAAGAACTCGACAAGTATCGCCGCCGCAAGGCGAAGGTGGAAGCGCGCGGAATTCGATTTCTGGCGACGCGATTCGCAGCAAAAGAGGCATTTTCCAAGGCGATCGGACTCGGCATGCACATGCCGATGACCTGGCGCGCAATGCAGACATTGAACGCGCCGAGTGGAAAGCCGATTGCAGTGACTAGCGGAACGCTGAAAGAATTTATGGAAAAAAACGGGCTGACCGCGCAGATATCGATTACCGATGAAGCCGAGTATGCGGTCGCCTTCGTTATCGTGGAGAAGAAATGAATGCAATAGCGGCAAATGCCAATCTTGGCCCCGTCATGCTCGACGTTGTCGGAACGACGTTGACCGAGGACGATATTCGGAGGATTCAGCATCCGTTGACCGGAGGGGTGATTCTATTCGCGCGGAACTACCAGAATCGGAAGCAATTGACGGCATTGACCGGTGCGATCCATGATGCGCGACCGGGCGTGCTGATCGCGGTCGATCATGAGGGTGGACGCGTGCAGCGGTTCAAGTCGGACGGCTTTACCAAGCTGCCCGCGATGCGCAAGTTGGGGGAAATGTGGGACCGGAATGTTCTGGACGCGATCAAAGCCGCGACCGATGTCGGTTTTGTTCTCGCAACTGAATTGCGGGCATGTGGCGTCGACTTGTCGTTTACGCCGGTACTCGATTTGGATTACGGTGAATCGAGCGTGATCGGCGATCGCGCGTTCCATCGCGATCCACGCGTGGTAACCGTGTTGGCGAAGAGCCTGAATCACGGCTTGGCGCTGGCGGGAATGGCGAACTGCGGCAAGCATTTTCCGGGACACGGTTTTGTCCACGCGGATTCGCATATTGCCATTCCTGTTGATGATCGCGGCCTCAAGGAGATTCTGAGTGAGGACGCTGCCCCGTATGACTGGCTTGGCCTTGGCTTGTCGGCAGTGATGCCGGCACATGTAATTTATCCAAAGGTCGACAAGAACCCGGCGGGCTTCTCCAGGAAATGGTTGTCGATCCTGCGCCGTGATATGGGCTTTCAAGGCGTGATATTCAGCGACGACCTGAGCATGGAAGGAGCGAGTGTCGCTGGCGGCGTAGTCGATGGGGCAAGGGCCGCACTTTCGGCAGGTTGCGACATGGTCTTGATCTGCAATGCGCCCGACAAGGCCGATGAATTGCTGGGCGGGCTGAAAATGAAGATGAGCGCTGCAACGAAAGAATCGTCGGCGCGCATCGCAGCACTGCTGCCGCAAATGCCCGTACTCGACTGGGACGACTTGCAGAGCGATCCTCGCTACCGCGCGGCGAAGCAGACCGTGCAATCGTTGATGGGCGCATAAGGACCATTGGAGCCGATGTCTGAAGCTGTTACTCCCGATCCGCGTGCGGCTGTTCTGGAGACGGTCGCAAAACTGCCGCACTTGCCTGGCGTTTATCGCTACTTCGACGCGGATAATAATCTTCTGTACGTCGGAAAAGCGCGCGATCTAAAGAAGCGTGTATCGAGTTATTTTCAGAAGACGTTAAGCAGTCCGCGCACGGCAATGATGGTCGAGCGCATCATGCGGCTGGAGACGACTGTCACACGAAGCGAGGCGGAGGCCCTCCTTCTGGAAAACAATCTGATCAAGACGCTGCAGCCGCGCTTCAACATTCTGTTTCGCGACGACAAGTCTTATCCATACCTGAAAATCACTGCGGAGGAAACGCCGCGCATGGCGTATTACCGCGGTGCGGTCGACAAGAAGAACCAATATTTCGGACCTTTTCCCAGCGCGTGGGCTGTGAAGGAGTCGATGCAGATTCTGCAGAAGGTGTTCCGCCTGCGAACCTGTGAAGACTCCGTCTTCGCAAACCGTACCCGTCCATGTCTGCTATATCAGATCCAGCGTTGCAGCGCGCCCTGCGTGCACGCGATCAGCAAGGAAGATTACGAGCATGACGTCGAGAATGCAGCGAAGTTTTTGCGCGGACGGCAGACCGAGGTGCTGGAAGCGCTGGAAAAGAAAATGCATGGATTTGCCGCGGAGCTGAAATTTGAACAGGCTGCGGCAGTGCGCAATCAGATCACCGCATTGTCACGCGTTCTTCATCAGCAAAGCATGGAAACCGTGGGCGATGCCGACATCGATATCATTGCCGTCGTGGTGCAGGGGGGAAGAGCATGCGTCAACCTGGCGATGGTCAGGGGCGGCAGGCATCTTGGGGATCGCGCCTACTTTCCGACTCACGTCGACGATGCGATGGTGGCAGCAGATGGCGCTGTCGAGGTTGAAGTGTTGAAGGCGTTTTTGGCACAACACTACATCGAGAAATTCATCCCGGGCACAATTATTCTCAATACAGAGCTTGACGAGCCTGCGCTCATGACGGCGCTGATGGAACAATGCGGCCATCGGATCACACTGGTGTTTCAGCCGCAAGGTCAGCGCCGGCAATGGCTTGAGATGGCACACAAAGGCGCGGAAATCGCGTTGGCGCGTTTGCTGTCGGAGCAGGGTTCGCAGCAAGCTCGCACGCGTGCGCTGATTGATGTTATCGGGCTGGATGTCTCAGACGTCGACTCCTTGCGGGTCGAATGTTTTGACATCAGTCACACGCAAGGCGAGGCCACCCAGGCATCGTGTGTCGTGTTCCATCATCACGCCATGCAGAACGGCGAATATCGGCGATTCAACATTCATGACATTACACCCGGCGATGATTACGCAGCGATGCGACAAGTGCTGACGCGACGTTATGAAAAGGTGGCTAATGGCGAGGGCGTGATGCCGGACATTGTGCTGATCGATGGCGGCAAAGGGCAGGTCGAGATGGCAAGGCAGGTTTTCAGCGAACTTGGTTTGGATATCGGGCTGCTTGTCGGTGTTGCAAAGGGCGAGGGGAGGAAGGTTGGATTGGAGACCTTGGTATTCGCCGATGAGAGGCCAGCGCTTGAGCTTGGCAAAGAGTCGGCGGCCTTGATGCTGATCGCGCAAATTCGCGATGAAGCCCATCGCTTTGCGATCACCGGAATGCGTGCAAAGCGAGCGAAGGCCAGGCAGTCCTCGCGCCTGGAGGAAATCGAAGGCATTGGCGCGAAAAGGCGCCAAAAACTTCTGGCCCGGTTCGGTGGATTGCGTGGTGTCGCGGACGCGAGCGTGGAAGAACTGGCATCGGTTGAAGGTATTTCACGACAGCTGGCCGAGGAGATTTACAAGCAGTTGCACTAATTGCAGCAGTCGGCTGTAGTGAATTCGCAATTGCAGTGAAGGCAATTTCCACGCGATAATCAGGCTAATTCAAAGGCGCTGACTATGCCCCTAAATATACCGATTCTTCTTACTTGGCTGCGGGTAGCACTTATTCCACTAGTGGTGGGCGTGTTCTATCTCCCCGATGTATGGCTGTCACCCTTTGCCAAAGGTGTTGCATCTACCGCGGTCTTTATCGTCGCTGCAATTACCGATTGGTTTGACGGCTTTCTGGCGCGGCGCTGGAATGAGACATCGGCTTTCGGCGCCTTCCTCGATCCGGTTGCCGACAAACTGATGGTCGCCGGAGCGCTCCTGGTACTGGTGGAGTTTTATAACGTCAATGCCGTTCTGGCATTCATCATTATCGGCCGCGAGATTGCAATTTCGGCATTGCGCGAATGGATGGCGCAACTCGGTGCGTCAAAGTCGGTTGCGGTCAGTTCTATCGGCAAGATAAAGACCACCGCACAGATGATCGCCATTCCAATGCTCTTGTATCGCGAGGCGCTGTTTGGGATTGACACGCGCTTCTGGGGCACGCGTCTGTTGGAAATCGCGGCAGTTCTGACCGTTTGGTCGATGTTTTATTACCTGAAGAAGGCGTGGCCGCTCATCAAGGAAAAGGCGGGAAGGATCGTTTAGCGATAAGGATTAACGCTTGACAAAAAACGGCAGATCTCTATAATGCTTGTCTGTTGTCGACGCGGGAGTAGCTCAGTTGGTAGAGCGCAACCTTGCCAAGGTTGAGGTCGAGAGTTCGAGACTCTTCTCCCGCTCCAGGATTCTGAA
>DATEZO010000261.1:0-2846 GCA_035255485.1 Burkholderiaceae bacterium | reverse complement strand
TTTGCCCGCCTCGCCGACGACATGATATTTGCTGGCGTTGAGGAGATGACGCATCATCGAGCGGCTGATATCGTTGTCGTCGATGATGAGGAAGGTAACGTCGTTCAGGGTGGGCATGGCGATCCCTTGCTGCTATTGCTGTGAGGTAATTATCTACTCAAAATTCGTCCTCGTCATCTCTGAACTTTTTGGCAATATCGCGGAACGATGCCTCGACGGTCAGGAAGGCGTCGAGCACGTCCGGGTCGAAATGCGTGCCGCGGCCTTCCTTCATGATACCGACCGCCTTCTCGTGGCTGAACGGAGGCTTGTAGATGCGGCGCGAAATCAGGGCGTCATACACGTCGGCCACTGCCATCAGGCGCGCCGCAATCGGAATGGCGTCGCCTTTCAAGCCCTGCGGATAGCCGCTGCCGTCCCATTTCTCCTGATGCGAATAGGTAATCTCGCGCGCAAAGCGCAGGAATTCGTTGCTGCCGCCGAGGTATTTTTCGAGCGACACGATCGCGTCGCGCCCATACACCGTATGCAGCTTCATGAGCTCGAATTCATCGGCGTCCAGCTTGCCGGGCTTGAGCAGGATGCGGTCCGGCACGCCAACCTTGCCGATGTCGTGCAGCGGCGCCGACTTGAACAGCAGCTCGATGTTTTCCGGCGTGAGCTGGCTGCAAAAGCGCGGATGCGCCGCCAGCCGGCGCGCCAACGCGACGACGTAGTGCTGGGTGCGGCGGATATGGTTGCCGGTTTCGTTGTCGCGCGTCTCGGCCAGCAGGGCCATGGCCAGGATGGTCGCATCCTGCATCCTGACCAGTTCCCGGGTGCGCTCGGCGACCAGGTGTTCCAGGAGCCGGTTCTGGTCCTGCAGGCACAACCGCACGTGGCGCAGGTTGATCTGGGTTGCCACGCGCGAGCGCACGATGGCCGGGCTGATCGGCTTGGCGATGTAGTCGGCGGCCCCCAGGCTCAGCCCCATTTCTTCGTCTTCCGGACGGATCTTCGCGGTCAGGAAGATCACGGGAATGTCGGCCGTCGTGCGGTCGGCCTTCAGGCGCCGGCAGGTTTCGTAGCCGTCGAGTTCGGGCATCATCACGTCCAGCAGGATCAGGTCCGGCTGCGGTACGGCACAGGCAATCTGCAGGGCCTTCATGCCGCTGGTGGCGATCTTCAGCCGGTACTGGTCCTTCAGCAGCGCCGACAGCAGCGTGATGTTGTCGGGCGTGTCGTCGACGATCAGGATGGTCGGCTTCGCTTCGAGGTTGCGCGGGCTGTTCATGTTCTGGCTCATCCTTTACACGGCATAGCCGGCCGCTTTGGCGCCGGCCGCCAGCGCGTCGAGCGCGGCGTCGAAATCGTATTGCCGGGCGGCGCGTTCAATCAGCCGGTAAGTGTCGTCGTCCAGTGCAGCCGCCAGCAGGGCGCCGCCGCGCTGCAGGACGTCGAGCGCTTCGCTATCGCACTGGCACAGCAGCAGCGCAAACTCGCTGATGAGCGCCTGCGCTTCGTCACGGTCAACCGCTGCGCTCGCGGCCGGGGATGCCGGCCCGGGTGCGGCGGATTTGGGCAGCGCGGCGGCAATGGCATCGAACAATGCGCGCATGACCACATCCAGCTCCTGCAGCAAGGGCTGCAGCTCGTCCAGCAATGCGCCGCCACGAATGCCGGCTTCGATCCTAGCCGACAGCTGCTGCACCTCGGCAGCGCCGAGCAAGCCCGCCACGCCCTTCAAGGTGTGCGCCATGCGCTCGGCCAGCACGCGGTCCCGCTCCAGCGTCTGCCGGATGCCCGCCACAGTGTCGCGCTGCCCCTCGCAGAAACGTTCCAGCATCTCCAGATAGAAGGCGCGGTTGCCCAGCGTGCGCGACAGGCCATCCTGCACGTCGACTCCCGCGATGACCAGCGCCGGCTCGTCCGCGCCGGCGGCCTGCACCACCGCGTCTTCGTCTTGCCGCACCACGTGCTGCGGGCACCAGTGGCCGATGGCGCGGTACAGTTCCGACGGGCTGATCGGCTTGGTCAGGTGATCGTTCATGCCGGCGGCAAAGCAGCGGTCGCGCTCCGCGGCCATCGCATGCGCAGTCATCGCGACCACCGGCAGGTCGGCAAAGCGCGAGTCGGCGCGCAGCCGGCGCGTCGCTTCCAGTCCATCCATTTCCGGCATCTGCACATCCATGAACACCATGCCGTAATGCCCGGGACCGGCCGTCAATAGATGGTCCAACGCGATGCGGCCGTTGCCGGCGACGTCCACGGCGATGCCGGCCAGCTGCATCAGTTCGCCGGCGATCTGCTGGTTGATGTCGTTGTCTTCCACCAGCAGGACGGTGAGGTTGTCGAAGCGCGGCGCGCTCTCGCCATTGCGCGTCATTTCCATCTGCGCACTTGGCACGAACAGTTCGACCATGGTGTCGACCAGCACCGACGCGCTCACCGGCTTGGTCAGGAAGGCGTCGGCCGGCACGTTCTCGATGCGAAAGCGCGCCTCGTCGCGGCCGGCCGAGCTGAGCAGCACCATGCGTGGCGGCGCCGCCAGCGTAGCGTCGCTCTTAACGGTATCGATCAGGTCGATGCCGTCGATGCCCGGCATGTGCAAATCCGAGAACACCACGCCGTAGGGGCGCTCGGCATCGGCCAGGTGGATCATTTCCAGCGCCTGGGCACCGCCGGCGGCAAGATCGATTTCGAGCGGCAGCGCCGCCAGGCTTTCAGCCAGCACCGCGCGCGCGCTCGGATTGTCGTCCACCAGCAGAACGCGCATGCCGTGGATTGCCTGCGGCGCATGATGCGGCCGCTGCGGCGCTTCGGACAGGCCAAACCAGGCGGTGAAGCAGATGGTGGTGCCCACGCCC
>DATEZO010000260.1:0-17567 GCA_035255485.1 Burkholderiaceae bacterium | reverse complement strand
TCAACCCGATGTTGTAATGGGTGACCGCGCGGGTAAAGTCGAGCTGCAGCGCCTCGAAATACTTTTTTAGCGCAAGGTCGGTTTGTCCCACCGCGGCCAGCGCCCTGGCAGACTGGTGCAATGCTTCTGCGCGCAACTGGGTATACTCTATAGCCACAACACCTCCCGCATGAAAATTCCTGCGGCGTCGTCAACCGTGGTGCCGGTCGAAGTCGTCGATTGACTGCCATGCTGCCACGCGCTCGCATTTCACGCAATCGACTCGGAAGTACTGCTCCTGGAGTCGTCATGCCGACAGAGCCTTGTGAGAGGTCGCGCTGTGGACGAAATACACCGACTTTGCATGATGCTGTGGCGAGGAGGTGAAGCACGTTCTGGAACCTTCACACCTGCAGCGCACCAAGGCGCGCATCGCGCAGTCAGCCGCGGAGCGATGATTGTGCTGTATTCGCACCGAGCGAAAAAAAGATACACAGCCATGCGCGGGCAATGACAACGCACCTGGATGTCGCTTGAATGAAAAAGGCTCGCCTGAAGGCGAGCCTTTTTCCAATTATAAGGGCAAGTTATTTTGCCGGGGTAGATGCAGCATTTTGAGCTACGGAAGCATCAGCAGCTTTGGCCTTCTTAGCAGCGTGCTTTTTAGCGTGCTTCTTGACGTGGACCTTTTTGGCCGGAGCAGCCGCCGGGGCGGATGCTTGAGTCGACGCAGCCGGAGCAGAGGCTGCAGTGGAAGCAGGAGCTGCATTCTGGGCGCTAGCAATACCAGCAAAAGCAAACAGGGCTGCGATCAGGGCGATTTTTTTCATGGAAAGACTCTCTTTCTTTGTGAGTGCAAGGGAAAATCTCCCTTGTTGCCCTCAATAACGAGGCCACAACGCATTCCGATGACATGCTTACAAATTGTTGCAAAGGTGAAAAGTGATCGTCCATGATTGATTCACCTGCGTCCTTCTGTGGTTGCATCGCCGATCCGGAACTGCCGAACGCAGCTATCGTTCGGCCCGACAGTGCAGTTCCATCCCATGAACATCGGGGTACCCTGCATGCCGCTGTGAGTAATCGCAGGCGTGAACTGGAAAGCCGGACGCATCCCCGCATTGCAGCGGGAGCGACAGATCCCGGCGACCATCCAGAAGGAAGGACTCCGGCCGCCCTATGGGCGCGGCCGGGTTACCTCGGTAATGATCCGCTCGATCATTTGCATTTGCGGCGCCCTATTGGAAAGATACAGGTACTGATCCGGCCAACCGCCATCCAGATCCCCCCAACAGTCCCAGCAGCTGTTGGGATTGGGGTCGATCCACGAGACGACGCCTATCGGATAAGCGATGTGCTCTGGGAACAGATCGGGCCATTGCTGCCAGCGCCGACACCACTTCCGCCGGGACGTCATCGGCCGCGCGTATCCAATCGTGCGGCCATGAATGCCATTCTGTTGGTGGATGGCCTGCAGACAGGCGGCCGTCGACCTGCGCGTGACCTGCCGAATGTCGGCCGCAGTTTTGCTGCTCGATTACTTTGGCGACTGGCCATTACCGGCGTTGGGGGACGCTTGCGTGGAACCGTGCCTGTCGTTCGATGATTGTGATTTTCCGGATGCATGCGATCCACCTGACGAACTGCCGCTGCTCGCGCCACGGCGCAATGTTTCCTCGTAGGCGAGCTGCTCCCGTTTCACCTTACGATTAAAATCTGCATTCGCCTGCTTCCGGCAATTCGCCTTTGCGTTGCCGGTTTCGTTTTCGCAACGCGTCAATGCAGCATCGCGTTCGTTCTCCAGTCGCTTCTTTTTCAGTTGTAAATCCTCCTTCGCCAGCTTCGCGTAGCTTTCGTTCATGTTGGCGGCAGGTGCAATCGACAGGGTGGATTGATTCGAGCCGGTTGACGATTTGTGGCTCTCGGTTCCCGCTGCATTGGCTGCCATTGAGATCGGTCCTAGGCACATTGCCGCAATCAGTACCGTCTTGAAGGTGTTCATTTCAGTCTCCTTTCGCAAAGTCCGTTGGAACCGCAGTCATGCGGCTGCCGCTGAAATACATTTGATCAAAGCTATTTGACTATGCATCCCGAGCGAATGTTCTCGTCCGCAGTCGCTTGGGCAGTTACGGCTGTTGCATTTGAGAGTTGGCTGGGATTACGGTGGATCACCCAAAGCAGGTTGTCCACTCTCGAGTTCATCGCTCGGTGAAAAGAATGATCTTGCCGAAGGCAACCCCTTCCCCCCCGATACACTCCATAAGTATTCATTTCAGCGGGAACCAACCGCAAAATCCATCTTGTAAAACGAATTGGCACGAATTTCGCGCGCGGTGACTTATTTCAAAAGAAAATATGACGAATACGACAGTAGACCGGCGACGCATGGCTATCGCTTTCATCGCCAATATCGCAATGTTTTTGACGGGCATGCTCGGCTGGTATCTCGCTCACTCAACAGCACTAATGGCCGATGCCTTTGACATGCTTGCCGATGCGTCCGGCTATATTGTGACCTGGTTGGTCATCGGCCGAACCAAGCGATTTCACCGGCATGCTGCACAATGGAATGGCGCAATGCTGATGGTGCTCGGCGCAGGCGTGCTGATCGACGTCATTCACCACGTCATTTCGGGCAGCGAACCCCATGGGCTTCTGATCTTTGCGTTTGCTTCCCTATCACTACTTGTAAATAGTAGCGTCCTGGCGATGCTGTCGGGATATCGGAATTCTGAGCAAGTTCATTTAAAGGCGACGTGGATCGACACACGCGCTGACGTCATCGTCAATGTCGGAGTCTTGGTATCCGGGATACTTGTTGCGGTCAGCGGCTACCGGCAGATCGATTGGATTGCAGGCTTGGCCATCGGAGCTTACGTGATCCATGAAGGGCGTGAAATTCTTGAAGAGGCGGGAAAACCGGAGTTGGAACCATGACATAGCAACAGATGCATTTGCGGCCAGAACCATGCTGTAGCTTTAACGTATCGCTGTCGGCCCCTGAGAGAGCGTGATGAGCTTTCAACGGGCCGACACAATCTGTGTTCATGCGTGACGACGAGTATCCGCTATGGACACTTCATTAAAGCTCGCCAATTGCTGAATGGAAGCAGTACCGGGCGTGCTGCGCCAACGAATTGGCTCGCGCTCTAATCTAGGTCAAAAATATATTCCCCTAAATTGAATTTAGGGCGATTGTGCACTCTAATGGAGATTGCTGGTTTTGCAGCGTATATACATGTAACGCCGGCAAGGCAAGGCGTGAGCAGTAATTTTCATATAGCGATGGAATAGCTGTCCGCTCTTTCGCCACGCTTGCAAAGATTGTTCTTTCGCTCTGGTATCGCCGTGTTTTGTGCTCCTCAGTAGGGACTCGCCTTGCCTCAGCAAGCCATCGTTTTGTCGAGTCGGCCCGCGTTGCAACACTGTGACTGCAATTGCACAACGCTTGTCCGTCGTGTAGCCATGCAAGAGATTCTTCTCCACGCCCGCCAGGTGATACTTGGAGCAAGCAGCGTCCTTGTGGCTGCAACGCTACCCGCGCAAGCCCAGGCTCCCATGAGTTACCTGCAGACCGCAGGACCGGCAGCCGATCCGGTCACGCATCTCAATTGGGGGCTGCTTGCAATCTCACTTGCCGTTGTGGTGATCATCTGCATCCTTGTTTTGTGGGCCACGTTTCATCGTCGTCCCCCGGCACAACAACGGCTGGATGGTAGAACTGCTCTTGAAATAGCGCGCGACGGCATGCCATGGATCACCATTGGCGTTGGCATCTCGACCGCGGTTCTGCTGGGCGCCGCGGCATGGACCATGATTACGCTGTCCGCAGTGGCGGCTCCATCGGCCAACGAGGCGTTACATATCAACGTCATTGCCCACCAGTGGTGGTGGGAGGTCTCCTATCCAGGCAAGCAGCAATCGGAACTAACCATCGTCGCCAACGAGATCCACATCCCTGTTGGCCAGCCAGTCTTGCTCCGGCTTGAGAGTGACGATGTGATTCATTCGTTTTGGATTCCGAAACTTGCGGGTAAAACTGACATGATTCCCGGCCAGACCAATCGCGCCTGGCTGCAAGCAAACCAGGCCGGCGATTATCGCGGTCAATGCGGCGAATACTGCGGTGCCCAGCATGCGCAGATGGTTATGCACGTTATCGCCGAACCGCCGGATGCGTTCGCCGCCTGGCTGCGCCGACAGCGGCAGCCGAGCACAACGCCGACGGATGCCCAGGCATTACACGGACAACAGATTTTCCTCGCACGCTGCAGCATGTGCCATACAGTAAATGGATCCGACGCCGGCGGCCGCGCCGGCCCCGATCTGACGCATTTGATGGGTCGGCACACGATAGCGGCCGGCGTTCTGCCGAATACCGTCGAAGAGTTGACGCGCTGGGTGGCCCACCCACAGGACGTGAAACCAGGTGTGCGCATGCCTGTCATCGAGCTGAACCAGGACGACCTTCATGCGCTGGTGACGTATCTCGAAACACTGAAATGATGTCTGGATGAGCGGAGCATACCTTGGCAGCTGATCATTATTCGCGCGTACCCATCACTGTCAACAGCAGCACCGACCCCGGCATTGCGGAGCGGCTCGAACGCATCTGGAAGACCGAACCCGGCCTTCGCGGCTGGTTCGCTACGGTCGATCACAAGCAGATAGGACTTCGCTACCTCGTGACTGCCTTCCTCTTCCTCCTCATCGGCGGCATCGAAGCGCTGTTATTGCGCTTGCAGCTCGCAGGTCCAGGTCGTCACGTACTTACCCCTGACCAGTACAACGAACTGTTCACCATGCATGGCATGACCATGATTTTTCTGTATGCGTTACCGATCCTGTCTGGCTTCTCCAATTTCCTCTGGCCGCTGTTGCTCGGATCGCGCGATATGGCGTTCCCGCGATTGAATGCGTTCTCCTATTGGGTGTTCCTATTCTCCGGATTATTCATGTACGCAAGCTTTCTGGTCGGACGCCCTCCCGATGCTGGCTGGTTTAATTATGTTCCCTACAGCGGGCGCAATTACAACCAGAACGTGGGCATGGACCTATACGCGCTGGGCATGGTGTTTTACGGCATTTCGACGACGGTCGGTTCGATTAACTTCGTCGTTTCCCTGCTGCGCACCAAGGCGCCCGGCATGTCCATCAATCGTGTTCCGATCATTATCTGGGGCACATTGACCGCTTCGGTCGGCAATCTTTTTGCGGTGCCGGCAGTAAGCTTGGCCTTCCTGCTTCTATGGTTTGACCGGAATTTCTATACCCATTTCTATGACGCCACACTCGGCGGCCATCCGTTGCTATGGCAGCACCTGTTCTGGATGTTTGGCCATCCCTGGGTATACGCAATTGTGCTGCCGGCCATGGGAATTGTGTCCGATGCCTTGCCAGTATTTTGCCGTCGTCCGCTTGTCGGCTACACGCCGGTCGCGCTATCGACCGTGACCACCATGTTCATCGGTTTTGGAGTCTGGGTGCATCACATGTTTGCCACCGGGTTGCCACCGTTATCACTCTCATTTTTCTCGGCAGCAAGCATCATCATCGTTCTCCCCAGCGCTGTCGCCGTTTTCGCATGGATCGCCACCATCTTTACCGGGCGCCCCGTGTTCAAGACGCCCTTCCTGTTTTTCGCCGGCTTCATCGTTCTGTTTACGATTGGCGGCGTCTCCGGATTCATGACCGCATCAGTGCCGCTCGACTGGCAGCTGACCGACACCTATTTCGTCGTAGCGCATATGCATTACGTTCTGCTCGGTATCAACGTCTTCCCTGTGATTGGCGGGCTGACATTCTGGTTTCCTAAGTTCACTGGCCGTATGCTGAACGAGCGGCTTGGCAAATGGAGTTTCTGGATCATGTTTATCGGCTTCAATGCTGGCTTTTTCCCGATGCATATCTCTGGGCTGCTCGGCATGCCGCGCCGCATTTACACGTATCCTCCGGGCCTGGGCTGGGATCTTCCGAACCTGGTGACATCGGTCGGCTCCTTCCTGTTCGCCGCAGGAATCCTGCTGTTCCTGATTAACGTAGTGCTTAGTTTGAAATCCAAAAGGATGGCCGACGCCAATCCCTGGGATGCGCCCTCCCTGGAATGGACGATATCGTCCCCTCCTCCCTCGTACAACTTTGCGGTCATTCCAACACTCGCCAGTCGGCATCCGCTATGGGAAGACCGGCTCGATAACGGCGGGGCGAGTTCGTCGCTGAGCGAAGGCCTGCTGCTTGACCATGGCCGCGAAACTGTCGCCACGACGCCCCTCGACGCCGAGCCGATCGCCATCCTGCGCATGCCAGAGGATTCCTTGATGCCATTCACGACTACCATCGTCCTGACTGTGTTGTTCGGCGCGCTGCTGCTGCACGCCTGGTGGATTGCCGGGTTGGCGGCGATTCTGACTTTCATTGCGACGGTAGCGTGGCTCTGGCCGCAAGCCTCGCTCGGACAAACTGCAGAAGCGATATGAACGTCGCCCAACTCGTCACCAAGCCCCTGCCGGTCGGCAGTGTCGATCACCGAGCTTCCGGCTGGTGGGGCATGTGGTGCCTCATTGCCACCGAAGCCGCGTTATTCGCTTACTTGTTATTCAGCTATTTTTACCTGGGATCCCAAGCACACGGTCATTGGGTGCCGGAACTGCCGAAGCTGGCCTTGGCGCTGCCCAATACCTTTATCCTGATTGCCAGCAGTTTCATACTGCGCTGGGGTGAGAACGGAATCCGGTGCGGTAAGCAGAACCGCCTGGTCTGGGGGCTTGGCGGGACAATCGTGCTTGGCATCGTGTTTGTCGGCATGCAAGTGCTCGAATGGCATAACAAGCCTTTTGCCTGGTCGACGGATGCCTATGCATCGAGCTATTTCGTGACGACTGGCTTTCACATGATGCACGTCATTGGCGGCCTGCTGGTGCTGGGCGTGCTGCTGCTTTGGACGACGTTCGGCATGTTCAATGCCAAACGCTATGCCGCAGTCTCTATTGGCAGTCTGTACTGGCATTTCGTCGATGTCGTGTGGCTCGCTGTCTTTACCTCATTCTATTTGCTGCCTTATCTGCATTGACGCCATGCATACCTATCCCGATGCCGCCTTGTTCGAGCCCCAGGCGCCACGCACCGTCCGTCCGCTGCGACTCTGGTTCGGGCTGCTGGCTGCGCCGGTCGCGTGGATGCTTGACGATATGCTGTCGTACTACATTGCAAGCCTGGAATGTCGGATCAGACCGTCCGGTGATGCACCACTGTATGCCGGCACTCTCTGGTTCTGGGTTGTCTTGATAGCCAGTCTGGCGGTAGCGTCGGCGGGGACCTGGGTCGCTGTCGGCAATTGGCGCAGGACTCGCAGCAGTCAACCGAGCGCTACGCACGCGCAACCATGGAGGCATGATGGCCATAGGCGTTTCGTCGCCACGGCCAGTGTGTTGAGCAGTATCGGATTCCTGACGGCTTTTGTATTCATGGTGTTCAACGTTGCCTTTGCCCCGATATGCGGATTCTGATGCTCGTCACAACACTGACAGCGCTTATGGCTCCCTGCCTCGCCTGGAGCCACGACGTGTACGAGCATGACGTGTCGCACTGGATCGCCGATCCATGGATGCTGGTCCTGCTCCTTGCGTCAGCCGGGGCCTATCTGCTCGGCTGGCGCAGCCTGCGCCGGGAAGGCAATGCGTCCAAGGTGCTGGGGTGTAGCCGTATATGGATGTTCAGCGGCGGCATGTTCGTCCTCGGCATTGCCCTGGTATCGCCAATCGACATCCTTGCCGAGCGGTCGATGAGCGTCCACATGACCCAGCACATGCTGCTGATGCTGGTCGCGCCGCCCTTGCTCGTATGGGGACGGCCGGTAGTCGCATGGCTGTGGGCATTCCCGTTGGCCGGGCGTCGGCGCATCGGGCAGGCCTGGATCGCAAGCAGGTTTCATCGAACTTATGGATTCATGATGCGGCCGATTGTGGTTTGGGCCTGCGCCAGCATTATGCTGTGGTTCTGGCACATTCCCTTCGCCTATGACCTGGCGCTGGAACACGAGAGCGTGCACGCGGTGGAACACTTGTGCTTCTTCATGACCTCGCTGGCGTTCTGGAACTTGACGCTCGCGCCTTGCGGCAGGCGGCAAACAGGACATGGTGCAGCCCTGGTCATGGTGGCGACGTTCTTTTTCCATAGTGGATTGCTTGGCGCGCTGCTGACCTTCGCGCGTACTCCGTTGTACCCGCCGTATGCGGGTGGCGCATTCGGCCTGGCAGCGCTCGAAGATCAGCAGCTGGCCGGTCTCATCATGTGGGTGCCGGCCGGCACTGTGTATCTCGTGGCCATGCTTAGTCTGTTCGCCAGCTGGCTGTCCGCCGTCCATGCCTATGACGCCTCCGCCCACAGTGCTGGAAAACCGCCTACCTGAGCGGGCCTAGCCGGAGATTCTCAATCAGACACATGGAAATGAAACAGTGAATGCGAGTGCCTTACGAATGACAGCGACTTTTTTCCTGTTCTGGGTCACAGCCGCTTCATGCCAGGATGGCCGCAACGGGGAAAGCGGCAATGCGGCGCGCGGCAAGGCGGCGATTGAAAGACATGCGTGCACTGCTTGTCATGCGATTCCGAACATCCGGGGTTCAGGCGGCAACGTCGGACCGCCGTTGGGCAGGATGGGCGAACGCAGCTACATCGCAGGCGAGTTGCCCAATACACAGGCCAACATGGTGCGCTGGCTGCGAAACCCGCCAGCGGTCGTGCCGCGCACCGCGATGCCGAATCTCGGCATAGACGAGACAGAAGCCAAAGACATGGCCGCCTTTCTCGCAACGCTCAAATGACGCAGGAGCCTTTTATATATTGACAGCCGGATTGGGAAATGGATACCTACCAACCCTTGCGCACCGCGGTGGCGACCGTCTTCGCCCTTGTCGTGCTGGCAGCGATCGCCGGCGGCATCGTCGTCTATTTTGGGTTGTACAACGTGGCAGCCACGCATGAGCATGCCAACGTCCTTTACCATCTCCTTCACACGGTCATGCGCAGATCGGTCGGCGCGCGGGCCGACGATATCCCGGTGCCAAACCTCGATAGTCCGCATCGACTTGATAACGGCTTTGTGCTGTTCCGTGAACATTGCGTACAGTGCCATGGCGCGCCGGGGGTCTCGCCGCGGGCATTCGCATTCGGCTTGCGCCCCGCGCCGCCCGATCTCGTTCCCCCGGCAAAGGATTGGCCACCATCTCATTTGTACTGGGTCATCAAATATGGCGTCAAGATGACCGCGATGCCCGCGTGGGAGTACCAAGTCAGCGAGCAGGAACTCTGGGACCTGACCGCGTTTATAAAACGATTGCCGACTCTCTCGCCGGCAGACTATCGCCAGTGGAATACACGCCTGCCGCCGACCGGCAATACTGCTGTGGCCAATGCGCTCCCCTCGAGCAGGATTGGCAACGTAATGGCAGGACGCCGCGCCATTGATGAATATCTTTGTGCGACCTGCCATCAAATACCGGGTGTGGTTGGTGGAGATTCCACGGTCGGACCGCCGCTCGCCGGCATTGGCACACGCAAGTACATTGGCGGCACGCTGTCGAATTCGCCGGAAAACATGTTGCGCTGGCTGCGCGATCCGCAGCAGGTCAAGCCCGACTCTGCAATGCCGAATTTGCACATCCGAGAGCAGGACGCCCGCGATATAGCCGCTTATCTCTATACCCTCAACCAGACCTCCCCCCAATGAGCGTGGACATATCGGACAGGAAACAAGCGGAGCTCACAAAACCCCTTTTCATGCAGGCCCCTGGAAAAACTGAAGGAAGAGAAATGTCTAGAAAAACTCATGAAGACATACGGCACGAAGCAGGAAGCCGCCGTATCGTTCAGCACGGCCGCTCCTCAACAACTTCCAGTATCGCCCACGCCATCGTCATCAAAAGCGACGAACTCTTCTTCCTATGCGAAGCGAACGGCGACGTACCATTCGACGGGTCGAACGGCCTTGGCTTCTACTATCATGACTGCCGCTATCTGAACGGCTATGAACTGCGACTGGACGGCATGACGGCCGACCGGTTGGCATCGACTGCGGTGGAAGGATCATCGGCCACCTTCGTGCTGACCAATCGCGACGTCAAAACTGCAGGCAATGATCTGCTGGAAAAGGAAAGTATCGGCATCAAATGGGAGCGCACGCTCGACGCGAACACATGCGCACTGCATGACAGCATCGCGTTCAGCAATTTTGGAGTCAAACCAGTCGACCTGCCGCTCACGATTCGTCTACGTTGCAAATTTGAGCCGATATTCGCTGTGCGCGGCGCTCCGCCGAAGAAGCGCGGAAAACTGGAGCCGACACGGTGGGAGAATTCGGCGCTGCATTTCGAGTACGAAGGTGCCGACAAGGTGCGCCGCTCGCTTTCCGCGCTATTCCACCCGGCGCCGCACCAGACGACGGACACGACAGCGGAGTTCAATCTGTCGATCGCGCCGCATGCCACCGCGACGATCCGATGCTCATTGCATATCAGCGAGTCACCAAATGACAGCCAGCGTCGAGCACCGCGCATGCCCGCCTCGCAGGATGAGCACGACGACGATTTCAAGCGCGTACGGCAAGCACATAACCAGGCGAGTGGTGAATGGCTGAAAAATGCCACGCGATTGGACTCGGACGATCCGCGCCTCAATCGTGTCGTGGATCAGTCACTGCGCGACCTACATTTGCTCAGCACGCCGATGCACGGACATCGATACTTTTCCGCGGGTGTGCCGTGGTATGTGACGCTGTTCGGTCGCGACGCGATTATTTCGGCGCTTGAGACGCTGGCGTTCCTGCCTGGGCGGGCCGAGGATACTCTGCGGCTTCTGGCGTCATTCCAGGGAACGCGAGAGGACCACTGGCGCGACGAAGAGCCGGGAAAAATCATGCACGAGCTGCGCGTCGGCGAGATGGCGCACCTCGACGAGATTCCGCAAACGCCGTACTACGGCACGGTCGATGCGACGCCGCTGTTCCTCATCCTGCTCGCACGGCATGCCGAGTGGACCGGCCGCCTTGATCTGTTCACGGAACTTGAGCCGCATGTGCAGGCGGCACTGTCTTGGATCGACCACGTGATCGCTCAAAGCGGATCAGGCTACCTGACATACGCAACCCTGTCCGGCAGCGGTCTCACGAACCAGGGCTGGAAGGATTCCGGCGACTCGATCATGAATTGCGACGGCAGCCTGGCGACGCCGCCGATCGCGTTGGTGGAGGTTCAGGGCTACGTTTACATGGCAAAAAAAGCGATGGCTACCCTTTATCGCCGCATTGGCGATTCGGCCACCGCCGACCGACTCGGGAAGGAAGCCGAGGAACTATGCGCCCGTTTCCAACGCGACTTCTGGATGGACGATCTCGAAACGTACGCGTTGGCCCTGCAAAAGGGTAATCAGCCTGCAGCGGTCGTCTCCTCCAACCCCGGGCATGCGCTGTGGACCGGCATCGCAACACCCGAGCGCGCATTGAAGACGGCCGAGCGTCTGATGCGGGAAGATATGTTCAGCGGCTGGGGCATACGCACCTTGTCGTCGCGTGAGCGCAGATTCAACCCACTTGGCTATCACGATGGGACAGTATGGCCGCACGATAACGCGATTGCCGTGGCCGGATTTCGCCGCTATGGATGCCTCAGTCATCTTTCCCGGGTGATCGACGGAATCGTCGATGCAGCAGTACATTTCCCGCATGGACGGCTGCCGGAAGTGTTCGCCGGGTTTTCACGCCAGGAGTTTTCCGTCCCCGTCCGTTACCCGGTAGCGTGCCATCCTCAGGCCTGGGCCGCTGGCGCTGTACCGTTCATGATCGAATCCGCGCTCGGGCTTAGGCCCGACGCCTTCAATCACTCCCTGCATATATCGCGTCCCGAGCTTCCCGAATCCGTGCATGAGTTGACACTTAAACGGCTACGTGTCGGGGATGCCGTGGCCGAAGTCAGGTTCAAGCGAAACAAGCGCGGCAATGTCGCAGTAGAGCACGAATGCGCCGGTCATCTTGATGTGATTCTCGAATGACACTGCACCATGCAGGCGTTTTGTCGTCTTCGGTTCAAGCAAATGACTGCTATGTTTAACGCCAGTCGAAGGGAGTTGCTACGCATTGCTGAGCTCTCCATTGCTGGGACGGGAGAAAAGTTGGCATCGAATTAACCGGTCATTTGCACGTTTTGAAACTTATTGTTCCGCATCGCCAAAGCATCAGCATTGAAGTGAATTACCGAGAAGCTGCATAGCGGATGGTTGCAATCAGCTCCTCAATTGCATCAAGGTACTGTGGGATCAGCTCCGTCCTAGGGCGCCTAAATATATTTATACAAATATTTCCGAACTTTCGGCCCGTCGCCTTTATCAAAAATAGCATGTGAGTGTGGGCTGCACAGGCCCAAAAAGGGTATTCCCGACAGGGGTACCTTCTTGCCATCCTCACGTTGCATTGGTGAATGGTCGAAGTTGCGATTATTTAGCCGAGCATAGTATCGACAGGAATTTCGCTCCAACGTGTGGGGACATAATGAAAAATGGTCGTCCAGAAGTTGTAGTCATTACCGGCGCTACGGCCGGCATCGGTCGCGCGGCGGTGCAGGAATTTGCGAGACACGGCGCTTCGATTGCCCTGCTAGCACGCGACCACGAACGGCTTGAAGCTGCGCGGGCGGAAGTCGAACAGCTTGGCGGCAAGGCAATCGCGATTCCGACCGACATGGCAGATTATGCACAGGTGGAAGCCGCCGCAGAACGCGTGGAACGCGAACTTGGCCCCATCGACATCTGGATTAACGATGCGATGGCCACAATCTTGGCACCCTTCGATGAAATCGAGCCGGAAGATTACCGGCGCGTCACCGACGTGACATATCACGGGTTCGTCTGGGGTACGATGGCCGCTCTGAAAAGAATGCGACCGCGCGACCGCGGCACCATCGTGCAGGTCGGCTCCGCGCTCGCCTATCGCTCCATTCCATTGCAGTCGCCTTATTGCGGCGCCAAGCACGCGATGAAGGGATTTACTCAGTCCGTCCGGACTGAACTGGAGCATGACAAGAGCAAGGTACATCTCGTCATTCTCGACATGCCGGGTGTGAATACGCCGCAGTTCGACTGGTGCAAGACCACCCTCGACCACCATCCCAAACCGATGGGGAAGTACTACCAGCCGGAAGTCGCGGCCCGTGCGATCTACTGGGCGGCCCATTCCCGCCGTGCCGAGGTAGTCGTGGGCATGCCGTCTTTGCTGGCCATCATCGGTGAAAAGTTCATCCCGCATCTGCTTGACCGGTATCTCGCGCGTACCGGGTTCAAGGGGCAGCAGACGCAACAGCCCATTCCGCCGGACCGCCCCTCCAATCTGTGGCAGCCGGTGCCAGGACCCTATTCGGCGCATGGCGCTTTCGATCAAGGCGCACGTCGCCACAGCGTCGAACTATGGGCCAGCATGAACCGCACCTGGCTGCTAGCCGGCGGCTTGGCGCTCGGACTGTTCCTACGCTCGCGACTTCGTCGAGACAACGCAAGAGTGCGGGTCTCGACGAGCGCATCCTAACGTTGACCGATCAGCCGGAAGTGGTGTTGAGAATACAGATATGGCTTCCGGTCGCGCACAGAGGCTTTCTGCCATTCATTCCACGTTAAACGTCGAACCTGGGATCGACATTGCCGGTTATGGCGAAGTGCACGACTGCGACATGGTGGCGGTGACGGGCCACGGTTATGAACAGTTGTCTGCGTTTCAACTGGCAGTGGACGACTCGTGCATCAGTCCAGGATGCAGTTGAAAACATGTACGCAAACAGCGCGAAGCACAATTTGATCCAATCCGTCCTTCAGAAAGCGAGTTCAACATGAGCAAAACCGTTGGCGATTTCTTTGTTGAACGTTTGTACGAATGGGGCGTGCGCCGCATCTTCGGTTATCCCGGTGACGGCATCAATGGCGTGCTTGGCGCGCTCGACCGTGCTAAGCACAAGATTGAATTCATCCAGGTGCGCCACGAGGAAATGGCGGCGTTCATGGCGTCCGCCTATGCCAAATTCACTGGCGAACTTGGCGTATGCCTGTCGACTGGCGGGCCGGGTGCGTCGCATCTGATCACCGGGCTGTATGACGCGAAGATGGACCACATGCCGGTCCTGGCCATCAGCGGCCAGGCTCCGCGCACGGCGCGCGGCGCGCATTATCAGCAGGAATTGAATCTCGACCGGATGTTTTCGGATGTGGCCGACTATGTGCAGGAAGCGGAAGCGCCGGCGCAAGTGCGCCATATGGTGGACCGCGGCATACGGATAGCCATTGCGCGCAATGGCGTCGCCGTTCTCATTCTGCCGGGCGATCTACAGGATCTCCCGTATGAAGATCCGCCGCGCCATCATGGCGCGGTGTTGTCCGGAATCGGCTATAGCAAGCCGAAGGTGCTTCCCTATGAGACCGACCTGCAGCGTGCGGCCGAGGTGCTGAACGCCGGCAAAAAAGTGGCCATCCTGGTGGGCGCAGGTGCGCTCGGTGCCACGGCGGAAGTGATTGCCGTCGCGGATAGGCTCGGTGCGGGCGCCGCAAAGGCCTTGCTTGGAAAGGCCGTGTTGCCGGACGACTTGCCGTGGGTGACCGGCTCGATCGGCTATCTGGGCACCGAGCCGAGCTACGACATGATGATGAAATGCGACACGCTGCTGATGATCGGCTCCGGCTTCCCCTATACCGAATTCTTGCCGAAAGAAGGCAATGCGCGCGGAGTACAGATCGATATCGATCCGGGCATGTTGAGCATCCGCTATCCGGCCGAAGTGAATCTGCATGGAGATGCGGCCGAAACGCTGCGCGCGCTGATCCCTTTGCTGGATCAAAAAACCGACCTATCCTGGCGCAGGCACATCGCAAAGCATGTCGACGACTGGTGGACGACGATGGAAAACCGTGCGCTGCAAATCGCGCATCCGATCAATCCCCAACGAGTGGTCAGGGAATTGTCGCCCCGTACGCCTGACCGGGCCATTATTACCAGTGACTCCGGCTCATGCGCGAACTGGTACGCGCGCGACTTGAAGATTCGTCACGGCCAAATGTGCTCGCTTTCCGGCGGCTTGGCCTCGATGGGCGCAGCCGTTCCCTATGCGATTGCCGCCAAGTTCGCGCATCCGGACCGGCCGGTAATCGCCCTGGTGGGCGACGGCGCCATGCAGATGAACAATATGGCGGAGCTGATCACGGTCTCCAAGTATTGGAAACGCTGGTCGACGCCGCAATGGATTGTATGCGTCTTCAATAATGAAGACTTGAATCAGGTGACGTGGGAACAACGGGTGATGGAAGGCGATCCGAAGTTCGAAGCCACGCAGCAGATTCCCAATGTTCCTTATCACAAGTTTGGCGAATTGATTGGCTTGACGGGCATTTTCTGCGACCAGGAACAACATGTCGGTGCTGCCTGGGAAGCAGCGTTGGCATCGGACCGGCCGGTCGTGCTGGAATTCAAGACTGACCCCGAGGTGCCGCCGCTGCCGTCACACATCACGCTGGCGGAAGCGAAAAAATTTGCCGAGACCATTGTGAAAGGCGATCCGCGCGAAGGGCACATGATTGCCGGCGCGCTCAAGCAAGTCTTCAGCAGCATTATCCCTGGAGACAAGGAATAATGACTGCGCCGGTGCCGTGGCGCACGGCCAGCCTGGATCACCGGCCATCCGGCCCGACCGTCGCAACGTCGCTCGGCGTGGCGACACTGGGCTTGGCCGCTGTCGCCGGGCTGATCCAGCTGAAGCGAGCCATCCAGGCTAAACCATCCCCACATGCGGGTCCGCATCCAGATGCGGTGGCATTAGTAGAGCCGGCGTCGTTCGCCGCGCGCGAATTGCACGGTTCAGCGGCGTTGCTTGCGACATCGGTTCTTACCGATAGCGCGCTCGAACACTATCGCGGCGACTTTGAAAATCCCGGCATGATCACGCCGCTGCTGGCATCGCTAATGACGGTAATAGCGGGCGCCAGCAGTGCCGCGTCGACTACGGGCCGATCAAGAATGACGCGTGACGGCATCTATGCCACGGCAGTGGCGGTCGGCGCCGCCGGTTTCGCCTTCCATCTGTACAACGTCTTGCGCCGCCCCGGCGGCCTCGGCTGGCTCAATCTGTTTTATTCGGCACCGATCGGTGCGCCGGCGGCATTGTCGCTGGCCGGTTTGATCGGGCTCGCCGCGCAACGCGTGCGCGATACTCCCGCTGGCAGCTCTCCGTCCCTGCTCGGGGTGCCTGCGGGGAAAATCCTGTCGGCGCTGACCGGGATCGGGCTAGCCGGCACTTCGAGCGAAGTTGGCCTGCTGCATTTTCGGGGTGCCTTCCACAACCCTTTCATGTGGTTGCCAGTGACCGTGCCGCCGATTGCGTCAGTGTTGATGATTGCGGATACCGTTGCGCCGGCTCGGGTGCGACATGGATGGCTCACCCGCGCATGGCTTGCGTTGACCGGCATGCTGGGGATTGCCGGTGTTGCCTTCCATGCCTACGGCGTCGCGCGGCAGATGGGGGGCTGGCGCAATACCCGCCAGAACGTGCTGAGCGGCCCACCATTGTCCGCGCCGCCGAGCTTTACCGCATTGGCGCTGGCAGGATTCGCCGCGCTGTCCCTTCGGGCGCGGCATGAAAACTGGAAGGGGACAGACTCGTGAAGATGCTTTATCCACACTATGACGTGCTCGGCAAATGGGATACCCCGTCTTTCGATGACAAAACGCGCGGCGTGCTGACCGAGCGGCTGCATGTCATTCCCGAACGGCGATTCTTTACGCAACACGAGTGGGCTTTGCTGGAAGCCATCGTAGCGCGCGTGATGCCACAACCGGAACGCGCCCAGCCGATACCGATCGTGCCGTGGATTGACGATATGTTGTCGAGCAATCGTGGCGAAGGGTTCCGCAACGACAATATGCCCCCGATGCGCGACGCCTGGCGGGCGGGCTTGGCAGCGATCGACCTGGAATCGCATCGGCGACATGGATGCGGATTTGCTGGACTGGATGCCACAGCATGCGATGCGCTATTGCGCGCGATTGAACGGAATCAAGTCGATGCGGCCATCTGGACCACGGTTCCGGCGCAGGGCTTCTTCATCGACATATTGGTCAAGACTGCTGCCGGCATCTATTATTCCCATCCTGCCGCGTGGAGCGAGATCGGCTTTGGCGGACCGGCCAGCCCGCGTGGCTATGTGCGCCTCGGCTTCGACGAGCGCGACGCCTGGGAAGCGAAGGAAGCCAGATGAGCGCGGAAGCGCTACGCGCAAAACAAGGCCGCGCACCGGATGTGTTTCAGTCCGGCGGCTGGATGCCGATGCGCGAATTTGGACATGACGAGCCTGTCGATTTTGCGATCGTCGGCTCCGGCGCCGGCGGTGCCACGCTCGCCTGCAAACTGGCAGAAGCTGGTTTTTCCGTAGTGGTGTTCGAGGCCGGCCCATTCTGGCGTCCGCTTGATGATTTCGCATCCGACGAACTGGAGCAGCAAAAACTGTACTGGACCGATGCGCGCGTCACCGCCGGAGACAACCCAATTGCGCTTGGCGGCAACAATTCCGGA
>DATEZO010000259.1:0-32518 GCA_035255485.1 Burkholderiaceae bacterium | reverse complement strand
ACCGGCAGCACGCGCGCACGGAATCTCCTGGATGCATGGGCGCTGACGCGCAGCCAGTTTGTCAAGGTGTTCCCGATTGAATACAAACGGGCCCTCGGCGAACTTGGTGCAGTGAAACAGGCCAGGGAAAAAATCGCGGCATAACGCAACTGATTCCATCCCTCTTTTGGAGGGATGAAGCGAAATAAATTCTGAAGGAACATCATGGGAAAAGTAACCGGCTTTCTGGAATTCCAACGCTTGCAGGAAGCGAGCGAAGCGCCCCAATTGCGCAAGAAGCATTACAGGGAATTCGTGATGCACTTGTCCGATGAGCAGGCCGGGATTCAAGGAGCGCGCTGCATGGATTGCGGTATCCCGTTCTGCAACAATGCTTGTCCAGTGAATAACATTATTCCGGACTGGAATGACATGGTGTATCGCGGCAATTACCGGGAAGCGCTGGATAACCTGCTTTCCACCAACAACTTTCCGGAATTTACCGGACGCATTTGCCCGGCCCCTTGCGAAGCTGCTTGTACGCTCAATATCAATAGCGATCCGGTCGGCATCAAATCGATCGAACATTTCATCATTGATAAAGGGTGGGAAAATGGCTGGGTGCTGCCGCAACCGTCTGAAGTAAAGAGCGGGAAAAAGGTCGCGATCGTCGGTTCCGGCCCGGCCGGCATGGCCGCCGCGCAACAACTGGCGCGTGCCGGACATGATGTTACCGTGTTCGAAAAAAATGACCGCATCGGCGGTTTGCTGCGTTATGGCATTCCCGGTTTCAAGATGGAAAAGTCGCATATCGACCGTCGTGTCGAACAGATGCGGGCGGAAGGCGTCACATTCCGTACCGGTGTTTTCGTCGGCAAGGATTTCCCGGCCAGCGTCAATAACTGGGCCACGGAAACCATCTCGCCGGAACAGCTGAAGCAGGCGTTCGATGCAATCGTCATCGCCGGCGGCGCCGAGCAGCCGCGCGATTTACCGGTGCCGGGACGCGACCTGAAAGGAGTCCATTTCGCAATGGATTTCCTGCCCCAGCAAAACCGGATTGATGCCGGCGACAAGGTAAAAAACCAGCTTGTGGCGACTGGAAAACATGTCGTGGTGATCGGCGGCGGCGATACCGGCTCGGATTGCGTCGGCACTTCGAATCGCCAGGGCGCGGCATCGGTCATGCAATTCGAATTGCTGCCGCAACCGCCGGAGCAAGAGAACAAGCCGCTGGTATGGCCGTACTGGCCAACCAAGCTGCGTACTTCGTCGTCGCATGAGGAAGGGTGCGAACGGGATTGGGCGGTTGCCACCAAACGGCTGGAAGGCAAGGGCGGCAAGGTCGAGAAGCTGGTTGCGGCCCGCCTCGAATGGAAAGACGGCAAAATGACGGAAGTGCCGAATTCCGAATTCGAGATGAAGGCCGATCTGGTCTTGCTGGCCATGGGATTCGTTTCACCGGTGACGCAGGTGCTGGATGCGTTCGGTATCGATCAGGATGCGCGCGGCAATGCAAAAGCGACCACGGATGGCGACGGTTGCTATCAAACCTCGGTCGACAAGGTATTTGCCGCAGGCGACGTGCGACGCGGCCAATCGCTGGTGGTGTGGGCGATCCGTGAAGGCCGCCAATGCGCCCGTGCGGTCGATGAGTATCTGATGGGAGCCTCGGTTCTGCCACGGTGATGGATCGCCCAGCCTTGGCTTGCAAGCCAAGGCAGCGCTCGCCGGAAGAAACAGGCGCAAGCCTGTTTCTTTTTTTCCGGCTCCCGTCCGTGAAGTCCGCCAATGCGCCCGTGCAGTGGACAAATATCTGAGGGGCAGCTCGGTATTGCCGCGGTAACCCGGACGCCATGTTCAAAGGCCCGCGCAATCGCAAGAGTGCGCGGGCCTTTTCATGCGATCCGCAACCGGATCGCAGCATCCCGATTACTGGAAATGATCATTGTCGGAACGATAACCGACCCGGAACGCGCCCCAATGCCTGTCCAGCACATAAATCGGTACGGATAAATCATGCATGATTTCTCCGGTATCGCGCTTGTATGTCTGCAGCAGGAACGGCTTGGTGTTCGCGCCACAGCGCGCGCCGGTGCGGTCATTGAAAATCCGCTTGGTCCGGTTGTTGACGAGATCGGTATCGTAATCGCCGGTCAGCCGTTGCGAAAATTTTTTATTGTGTGTCGGGAAGTAGCCATTATCATCAACCGCTCCCGCATAAACCAGTTGCGGTATCGCGACCAGCAAGCCTTCCTGCAGGGCCGGTAGTACGCGATCGGTAAACGCGTCGAACCTGGTGGTGTGCTTGGCGGGATTGGTCCCCGGGATCGGCGTGTAATGGCGATCGAACAGGGCCTCTGCGCTGATGTCGCCGCGTGCGATTGCTTCCGTGAAAATGCGAGCGACTCCCCTGGCGGCCTCTTGCACCGCATTCTTGATATCGTCATGCGCAGTCGTGGCGCCGGATTCAGCCAATGCACCGAAAATGCATTCCGCCCGCTCGCCAACCACCGTGGCGGAGTTCGCTGCGCGCGGCAATTCGATTTCGGTCAACAGCATGCCGTCGCGAATCTGCGTAATCGATTCGGCAATCAGGCTGGCAGTTTCGGCAAGTTCGCGCGAAGCGCCGGCAATTTCCTGAATTTCGTTTTCCGATACCTGGGCGGCACGCTCGATATTGGCAAGAAAGCCATGCACGCGTTCGACATTCAACGCTGCGTCGGCTACCTTGTCGGTAAGCGCCTGCATGCCGCTAGCGGCGCGTTCAGCTTCTTCGTTGATCTCGCGTACCATGATACCGATATCGTCGGTGGCAGTCTTGGTGCGCTGCGCCAGCTGCCGCACTTCTCCGGCGACCACGGCAAACCCGCGTCCATGTTCTCCGGCACGCGCCGCCTCGATGGCGGCATTCAGTGCCAGCAGGTTGGTTTGCATCGCAATTTCATTAATGACTTCGGTAATCACGTGAATGCGGCGCGACTTGTCCTGTAGTGCCGTCATCAATGCCGATGCAGCCTGCGCATCCTGCCGGGCATTGCCGATCCGGTGCAATCCCTGGTCCGCCTCGGTGCGCCCCGCCGCGCTTTCGCCGCGCACATCGGTGGCGACTTTTGCGGCTCTTTCTGCATTGGTGGCGATCTGCGCGGTAGTCTGTGCGTTTTGTTTCGAACGGGTGACGATGCTGTTGGCGCTTTCCACGTCATGATCGATTTTCTTTTTAACGGAATCGACAAAATAGGACGTTTCGGCCGCGCCGATCATGATGTGGTCGATTTCCGGCCCGATTGCGGAAGCAAGGCGGCTTTCATCATGACTAGCGGCACGTCCCACGCGTGTTGCGACGATTGCGCCACAGGCGGCGGCCAGTGCCGCAATCAGAATGGGATTGGCCGCCGGACCGACAATCCAGCCGCCGAATGCTGCAATCGCCATGCTCGCAATCGCGGCGAAAGCGGCCGGCAATAGCCTGGGCATGAGTTTTTTTCGCATCGCCAGCCCTCCCTGATCCGTTTTTTATCGGCTAAAGCGTAGTCGGACCGCCTCTTCTCCATCCGGCGTGCTGTATTGCGACACGCTTGAAACAGAATCGATGCATTATCGACATCACGACTTACGTTACCCTGACACTGACATTAACAGGATAGAGGGAATACGCAATACAGAGGTTGCCTTTGCGCAACACAAAATGACCGCTTGAGCATGCTGCGGAGAGCCTGAGGTATGAGGACAAAGGCAAGATAGTCATTTCTGCACTACAATCTTGTTTTTGGTTTTCTTGCTGCAAAGTGAAGCGCAACACAGCGGCATTTCCCTTCTCTGCGGTCCGGTACAATTCATTGTGTCCAATCTCGTCGAAATCCGGAATTTACATTTTGGTTATGGAGCGCGTCCGATTCTGTCGGGACTCCAGATGGATTTTCCACGTCGCAAGGTGGTGGCCGTCATGGGTGGCTCCGGTTCGGGCAAGACCACGATCCTGCGTCTGATCGGCGGCCAGTTGCAGCCGCAGCAAGGCGAAGTGCGGGTTGACGGTCGCGTGGTGGGTGCGCTGGATACCAAGGCGTTGTATGCCATGCGGCGCAGGATGGGCATGCTGTTTCAGCATGGTGCGCTGTTCACCGATCTGTCCGTATTCGACAATGTAGCGTTTCCGTTGCGCGAGCATACCGACTTGCCGGAATTGATGATTCGCGACATGGTATTGATGAAATTGCAGGCAGTTGGCTTGCGCAATGCCGCGCAGCTGATGCCGGCTGAAATTTCCGGCGGCATGGCGCGCCGCGTGGCGCTGGCGCGTGCAGTCACGCTCGATCCGCAACTGATCATGTACGACGAGCCATTTGCCGGGCTTGATCCGATTTCGATGGGCGTGGCGGCCAACCTGATTCGCGAATTGAACGATGCACTCGGTTCGACCTCGATCCTGGTGTCGCACGATGTGCATGAATCGTTTTCGATTGCCGACTATGTGTATTTCCTGTCGCAAGGGAAAATCGTCGCGCAGGGCACACCGGCTGAAATGCTGGCGTCGAGCGACCCTTACGTGCGGCAGTTCGTGCATGCGGAACCGGATGGGCCGGTGCCGTTTCATTATCCTGGCGCCTCGCTGGCCGCTGACCTCGGATTGGAAACGCGCTGATGATACCGGATTTCCTGGAACGGCTCGGGCGCTGGATCCGCTTATCGCTCGTCAATGTCGGATTCGCGACCCGCATGTTTTTCGAGATGTTGCGCGCATCGGCCGGGTTGTGGCGCCGCCCTCGGCTGGTGACCGATCAGATTCATTTCATCGGCAACCATTCGTTGGTGATCATCGCGGTATCCGGCCTGTTTGTCGGTTTCGTGCTGGGTTTGCAAGGCTATTACACGCTCAACAAATACGGCTCGGAACAGGCGCTGGGTTTGCTGGTGGCGCTGTCGCTGACGCGCGAATTGGGGCCGGTGGTCACCGCACTATTGTTCGCCGGTCGCGCCGGGACATCGCTAACCGCTGAAATCGGTTTGATGAAAGCAGGCGAGCAATTGGCGGCCATGGAAATGATGGCGGTCAATCCGATGCAGCGCGTGATTGCGCCGCGCTTCTGGGCGGGCGTGATTGCGATGCCGGCGCTGGCCGCGATTTTTAGTGCGGTTGGCGTGTTGGGTGGCTATCTGGTTGGGGTGCGGATGATCGGCGTCGATGAAGGCGCATTCTGGTCGCAGATGCAGGCCGGCGTCGATATATGGAAAGATATCGCCAATGGCGTGATCAAGAGCGTGGTATTCGGATTTGCAGTCACATTCATTGCCCTGTTGCAGGGGTATGAATCGCAGCCGACGCCAGAGGGTGTCGCACGTGCTACCACCCGTACCGTTGTGATTGCTTCGCTTACAGTGTTGTGGCTGGATTTCCTGCTGACTGCACTCATGTTCGATTGACGCCAACATTCGGGAATATTTTATACAGAGGTGAGTATTAAAAAATTCCCGCGTAAATAACCGGTGATGGCATGCTTTTTTTACATACTCCTATGTTATTTGAATTTCAGCTTGAAAAAAATAGCAACTCCCTAATGTAAGGTATCGGGCCATGCAACGAAAATCTTTGGACTTGTGGGTTGGCTTGTTTGTACTGCTGGGCGCGGCGGCCTTGTTTTTTCTCGCCATGAAGGCAGGCAACATGAGTTCGTTCTCCTTTGAGCAAACCTACCCCGTCGTGACCAAGTTCGACAATATCGGCGGTCTCAAGCCGCGCGCACCGGTGAAGAGCGCCGGCGTGGTGGTTGGCCGGGTCGGGAACATTCAGTTCGATGACAAGACCTTTCAGGCGGTAGTGACGTTGAACATGGATAGCCGCTATCGCTTCCCGAAGGATACGTCGGCCAAAATCCTGACGGCGGGCTTGCTGGGTGAGCAATATATCGGCCTGGAGGCAGGCGGCGACACGAATACTCTTGTCGCTGGTGACAGGATCAAGATGACGCAATCGGCTGTAGTGCTGGAAAACCTGATTAGTCAGTTTTTGTATAGCAAGGCAGCCGAAGGAAAGGATAGCAGCAAATAATGAGCAGTTTTACAATGCGATGGAGTACGTTTGCGCTGGCATTCGGCCTGGCCGGATGCTCGACCACCGGGCATCGGCCACAGGACCCGCTGGAAGGCTTCAATCGCGTCATGTTCCAGTTCAACGATACGGTTGACCGGGTAGCGTTCAAGCCGGCGGCACAGATCTACGATTCGGTATTGCCGTCCTTCATCCAGACCGGGATTGGCAATTTT
Organism: Burkholderiaceae bacterium; assembly: GCA_035255485.1. Taxonomy (GTDB): domain Bacteria; phylum Pseudomonadota; class Gammaproteobacteria; order Burkholderiales; family Burkholderiaceae_D; genus DATEZO01. Next base: position 26,278 of record DATEZO010000259.1, on the reverse strand, counting down.
TTCGGTAATCTTAACGACGTATCGGCCAGCATCAATAATTTGCTGCAAGGCAAGGTCGCAGATGGCCTGTCTGATTTCATGCGCGTCGCGGTCAACAGTACTTTCGGCCTGGGCGGCGTTCTCGATATTGCATCCGAAGCGGGGATGCAAAAACACAAGGAGGATTTCGGCCAGACCCTGGGCAAATGGGGGGTCGCGTCCGGCCCGTATATCGTACTGCCGATCTTCGGCGCATCGACCTTGCGCGATGCTGCCATGCTGCCTTTGGATCTGAAAGCCGACCCCTGGCTGTACACAGACCCGGTGCGGGCGCGCAATGTCGGTTCGGCGGTGCGTATCGTCGACCAGCGCGCCGCCGTACTCGATGCCTCGAACCTGATTGAAGAAGCGGCGTTGGACCGTTATGAATTTATCCGCGATGGCTATTTGCAACGGCGCGAAAGCAAAATTTACGATGGCGATATTCCGCATCGGAAAATCGAGCTCGGCCCGCGCGGTGATGATCAGTCTGATTCCAATCCGCCATCCGCCCCAGAGCCCATTCATCCTGCGGAACCGGGTTCCGGAATGGATGTCAAACCGGCACAAAAATAAAGGCCATGTCTTTTATCCTTGAACCGAATGATGCCTGTCTGATATGCATCACGAAATATCGGAATGCCGCGTCATCCGAATCCTTAAATCCCCATGGAGCCGCGTCGGCTTTTGTCAGCTTATTCAGGAAAACATGAAACTATTCAAACAGATATGCGCTGTCATTCTCACCATCGGCGCTTTTTCCCTTGCCCCGCATGCCAGCGCACAGGAAGCGCCGGATGCACTGGTAAAGCGCATCAGCCAGGACGTGCTGGATGCAGCCAAGGCTGACAAGGAAATTCAGGCCGGCAATCAGAAGCGCGTACTCGACCTGGTCGAGGCAAAGATCCTGCCCTATGTCGATTTTCAGCGCATGACATCGCTTGCCGCAGGTCGCTTCTGGCGGGAGGCAACGTCCGAGCAGAAAAAACAGCTGACCACGGAATTCCGTGCATTGCTGGTGTATACCTATTCCGGCGCGATATCGCAGATCAGGGACCAAAAGCTGGAATTCAAGCCGATGCGCGGCGATCCGGCCGATACCGAAGTCGAAGTGCGTTCCCAGGTGCTGCAACCGCGCGGCGAGCCGATTCAGCTCAATTATCGTCTTGAAAAAGTCGACAATGGCTGGAAAATCTATGACGTCAATGTGCTGGGCGCATGGCTGGTGGAAACCTATAAGGGCAATTTTGCGGCTGAAATCAGCAAGGCCGGCATTGATGGCCTGATCAAGACGCTTGCCGACAAAAACAAGCGTCTTGCCGCCAGCGCCGCCAAGGGCGCCAAGAGATCCTGAAACGCTATCATGTTCCAGCCGACGCTTGCGCTAACTGTCGATAACGCCAGGAAAACACTGGAGGATGGCTTGTGTGCCATCCAGTCCGGGCAGACCGAAATCAACCTGGCGCAGCTGACGGAAATCGATTCTTCCGCCGTTGCCGCGCTGCTCGCGTGGCAACGAGCGGCGCGCGAGCGGCAGCAAGCGCTGACCTTCACCAATCTCCCGCCCAATCTGCAAAGCCTGGTGCAACTGTACGACGTGGCCGAACTGTTGCGTCTTGCACCCCGCAGCGAGGCAAGCGCAGGCGCGCAGAATTGATCTTCAATTCGGTTTACTGCGTCGGTATTCATACCGGAAATCCCCTATAATCAAGGGTTTTCGCCAAGCGGTTTGCTTGGAAGCCGTAATCTCCCTTGGCCAATCTTGCATAAAGCGCGCCTGAAGCTAACCATGGCTGCCATTGAAATTACCCATCTTGAAAAACGCTACAAGTCGCTGCGAGCGCTTGATGGCGTATCGCTCTCGATCGAGGAAGGGGAATTTTTCGGCTTGCTTGGGCCGAATGGCGCCGGCAAGACCACGTTGATTTCGATTATCGCGGGCCTGAGCAAGGCCGATGCCGGCAGCGTCCGGATCCACGGCTTTGATGTGCAAAACGAGTACCGCGAAGCACGCAAGCGGCTTGGCGTGGTGCCGCAAGAATTGGTGTTTGATCCCTTTTTTACGGTACGGGAAACCTTGCGCATGCAGTCCGGTTATTTCGGTCTGAAAAATAACGATGCATGGATTGATGAAGTAATGCACAACCTGGGCCTGACCAGCAAGGCCGACGTCAACATGCGCGCGCTATCGGGCGGCATGAAGCGGCGCGTGCTGGTGGCGCAGGCACTGGTGCACAAGCCGCCGGTGATCGTGCTCGACGAGCCGACCGCCGGTGTCGATGTCGAATTGCGCCAGACGTTGTGGGAATTCGTGTCACGCCTGAATCACGAAGGCCATACCGTCGTATTGACCACGCATTACCTGGAAGAAGCGCAGGCGCTATGCAACCGGATTGCAATGCTGAAGGCAGGCAGGGTGGTTGCGCTCGACTCGACGTCTGCCCTGATTAAACGCATTTCCGGCTCACAACTGCATTTGCGTCTGGCACAAGGCCGGCTGCCCGATGTCTTGAAGCTCCTGATATTGCACACCAACGAGCTGGCAGGCGGCAATGAATTCACCTTGCGGGTGAACGACTACAAGGATGTGGAGCCGATCCTGGCGAAATTGCGCGAGGCCGGCGTCGTGATCGAAGACCTGCAATTGCGGCAGGCAGATCTGGAAGATGTGTTTATCCAGATCATGGAAGACGAAAAATGATCGGCTTTCAGACCCTGCTGTACAAGGAAGTATTGCGCTTTTCGAAAGTGGCGATGCAAACCATCACCGCGCCGATCCTGACCGCCATGCTGTACTTGCTGATTTTCGGTCATGTGCTGGATGCGCATGTGCAAGTCTATCCGGGCGTGCGCTACACTGCTTTCCTGGTGCCGGGCCTGGTGATGATGAGCGTGCTGCAAAATTCGTTTGCCAATACGTCGTCGTCGCTAATCCAGTCCAAGATCACTGGAAACCTGGTGTTCGTGCTGCTGCCGCCGTTGTCCCACTGGGATCTTTTCCTGGCATACGTATTGGCGGCAGTGCTGCGCGGCTTGGCTGTAGGGCTTGGCATACTGGTGGTGACCGTATGGTTTGCCCAGCTGACGTTCGTTGCGCCGTGGTGGATCGTGATTTTTTCGGTGCTGGGCGCGGCCATGCTTGGTACCATGGGGCTGATCGCGGGCATCTGGGCGGAAAAGTTCGATCAGCTGGCCGCATTCCAGAATTTTCTGATCATGCCGGCAACGTTCTTGTCCGGCGTATTTTATTCGATGCATTCACTGCCGCCTGTCTGGCAGACGGTATCGCACTTCAACCCGTTTTTTTATATGATTGATGGTTTCCGCTACGGATTCTTTGGTCAGTCGGACATCGATCCCGTGATCAGCTTTGCAATCGTTTCGATATTTTTTGCGGCGGTTGCCGGACTGGCAATCCAGTTGCTGAAGCGCGGCTACAAGCTGCGCCATTGAGCGTAGTGCCGATTCCCCATGTTATTTCACACACCATAAAGGCAGAACCGTGTTGCCCACTCCCGAAATCGTAAAAGACTATATTGCCGCAGGCCTTGACTGCACATACCTTGAAGTTGACGGCGACGGATCGCATTTCAGCGCTGTCATCGTATCGCCTGCATTCGCCGGCAAGCGCCTGATACAGCGTCATCAACTGGTATATTCGGCGCTCGGCGACCGCATGCGCGCCGAAATACATGCATTGTCGATGAAGACGCTGACGCCCGAAGAATACGCGAATGGATAAACTCCTGATACGGGGCGGCAATCGTCTTTCAGGCGAAATCGGGATATCCGGTGCAAAGAATGCCGCATTGCCGATCCTGTGCGCGGGCCTGCTGACGGCGGATGCTGTACGGTTGTTCAACGTACCTCATCTGCAGGATGTCGCCACGATGATCAAGCTGCTGCGCCAGATGGGACTGCGGGTGGAGCAGGACGGCGGCAATCTCGTGTTGAACGGAGCCGCAATCGACAAGCTCGAGGCGCCGTATGAAATGGTGAAGACCATGCGGGCCTCGATTCTGGTGTTGGGGCCGCTGCTGGCGCGTTTCGGCGAAGCCAGTGTGTCGCTGCCCGGGGGCTGCGCCATTGGCTCGCGCCCGGTCGATCAGCATATCAAGGGCCTGCAGGCGATGGGCGCGGAGATCGTCATCGAAGCCGGATATATTCATGCGAAAGCGAAAAAGCTGAAGGGGACGCGCGTCGTCACCGACATGATTACCGTCACCGGCACTGAAAACCTGCTGATGGCCGCGACACTGGCAGAAGGCGAAACGATACTGGAAAATGCGGCGCGCGAGCCGGAAGTCACCGATCTCGCGTATCTGCTGGTTGCCATGGGCGCAAAGATCGATGGCATCGGCACCGACCGTCTGGTAATCCAGGGCGTGGAGCGGCTGCATGGCGCTACGCATACCGTGATTGCGGACCGGATTGAAACCGCCACTTTCCTGTGCGCGGTCGCAGCGGCGGGCGGTGATGTGACGCTGAAGAATACCCGGCCCGATATTCTGGATGTTGCACTCGACAAGCTGCGCGAGGCGGGCGTGATTCTGACCTCGGGGCCGGACTGGATCAGGGCGCAGATGGCGGCGCGGCCGAAGGCGGTCAGTTTTCGCACCACTGAATATCCGGGTTTCCCGACCGACATGCAGGCACAGTTCATGGCATTGGATTGCGTTGCCGACGGCAGCAGCCGCGTCACCGAAACGATTTTTGAAAACCGCTTCATGCATGTGCAGGAAATGAATCGCCTCGGCGCATCCATCAGCATCGATAGCCATACCGCCATGATCCAGGGTGTCGACCGGCTGATCGGCGCACCGGTGATGGCAACCGATTTGCGCGCCTCCGCGTCGCTCGTCATTGCCGCCCTGGCTGCGCAGGGAGAAACACTGATCGATCGCATCTATCATCTGGATCGCGGCTATGACCGCATGGAAGTGAAGCTGTCGGCGGTCGGCGCCGATATACAACGAGTCAAACAATGAACCAGCAACTTACGCTTGCGCTGTCGAAAGGCCGCATCTTTGAAGAAACCCTGCCTTTGCTGGAGGCCGCCGGCATTCGTGTCACGGAAGATCCGGAAACTTCACGCAAGCTGATCCTGCAGACGACTGATCCTGATGTGCGCGTCATCATCGTGCGCGCATCCGATGTGCCGACTTACGTGCAATACGGCGCAGCGGATTTCGGCGTGGCCGGCAAGGATGTGCTGCATGAGCATGGTGGCGAAGGACTGTATCAGCCGATCGACCTGGCTATCGCGAAATGTCGCATGTCGGTTGCGGTAAAGGCCGGATTCGATTACGCAAACGCAGTGCGCCAGGGCGCGCGCCTGCGGGTGGCGACCAAATATCTGCAAACTGCGCGTGAGCATTTTGCCGCCAAGGGCGTGCATGTGGATCTGATCAAGCTGTACGGCTCGATGGAGCTGGCACCGCTGGTCGGGTTGTCCGATGCGATCGTCGACCTGGTCAGCACCGGCAGCACGCTGCGGGCCAATAACCTGCATGAAGTCGAACATATCATGGACATCTCATCGCGTCTGGTGGTCAATCAGGCGGCGCTGAAACTGAAGCGCGAGCGTTTGCGGCCGATTCTGGATGCATTTGAAACAGCGTCGAAAAGATAAATTCACGAAACAGGATGCCGGCAGTGACGGCAATCCGATTGGCATATCATGGCAATTCACATTCGCAGGCTGGATTCGGGCAATCCGGATTTTCAGGCGCAGTTATCCGCCGTGCTGGCATTCGAAGCCAGCGAGGATGAGGCGATCGATCGTGCGGCAGCGCAGATCCTGGCCGATGTCAAAACCCGACGGGATGCCGCCGTGCTTGACTATACCCGCCGCTTCGACCGACTGAACGCCAGCAGCGTTGCCGCACTGGAAATCGGCCATGCGGAACTGGCAGGTGCTCTTGGCCGACTGTCCGTGCCGCGCCGCACCGCCTTGCAGGCAGCGGCCAACCGGGTGCATGCGTATCATGAACGGCAAAAGCAGGAATGCGGCTCGAACGGTTTTTTATATACTGAAACCGATGGCACGGTGCTAGGACAAAAAGTAACGCCGCTTGACCGCGTCGGCATCTATGTGCCCGGCGGCAAGGCCGCCTATCCATCGTCGGTATTGATGAATGCCATTCCCGCCAAGGTCGCGGGGGTGCAGGAAGTGATCATGGTGGTGCCGACGCCGGATGGCGTAAAAAATGAGCTGGTGCTGGCGGCAGCGGCAATTGCCGGCGTCGACCGGGTGTTTGCCATTGGCGGTGCGCAGGCAATCGGTGCGCTGGCCTATGGTACGGCGACGATTCCGCAAGTCGACAAGATCGTCGGCCCCGGCAACGCCTATGTGGCAGCGGCCAAACGCCGCGTATTCGGCACTGTCGGTATCGACATGATTGCCGGCCCGTCCGAAATCCTGGTGATCTGTGACGGCAGTACTGATCCGGACTGGATTGCGATGGATCTGTTTTCGCAGGCCGAGCATGACGAGCTGGCGCAGTCGATCCTGCTCTGCCCCGATGCTGCGTACATCGCCCGGGTCGAAGCCAGTATCAACCGGTTGCTCGACGACATGCCGCGCCAGCAGGTGATCCGGATTTCCCTGGCTAATCGCGGCGCGCTGGTCAAGGTGCGCGATATGCCGGAGGCGTGCGAAATCGCGAATGCGATTGCAGCGGAGCATCTGGAAATTTCCGCCGAAAATCCGAAGCAATGGGCTGATCTGGTCCGCCATGCCGGCGCGATGTTTCTCGGCCGCTTTTCTTCGGAAGCGCTCGGCGATTATTGCGCCGGACCGAATCACGTGCTGCCCACCTCGCGTACCGCGCGTTTCTCGTCGCCCCTGGGCGTGTACGACTTCCAGAAGCGCTCAAGCATCATTCAGGTCAGCGAGGCCGGGGCGCAAACGCTGGGGCGGATTGCTGCGGAACTTGCGTATGGCGAAGGATTGCAAGCGCATGCGAAGTCGGCGGAGTATCGGCTGAAATGATCGCGGTAAAACCCCAATGACCGTCTGGCTTAACCGCGTTCATTGCGAAGACGCATTGCACGGCCTTGCGCGCATTCCCGACAACAGCATCGACTTGCTGATCGCCGACCCGCCCTATGGCCTCGGCAAAGATTACGGCAACGATTCGGACAAGCGAGATGCAAGCGCTTACCTGTGCTGGATGGAGCAATGGGTCGATCTGATACTGCCGAAACTGAAAGCCAACGGCAGTCTGTATATTTTCCTGACCTGGCGCTATTCGCCGGAAATTTTCGTGATGCTGAAACAGCGCATGGTCATGATCAATGAAATCGTCTGGGATCGCCGGGTGCCGTCGATGGGCGGCAGTACGCGCAGATTCTCTTCAGTGCACGACACGATCGGCTTTTTCGCGAAGGCCAAGGATTACCATTTTGATCTGGATGCAGTGCGCATTCCATACGATGCTGAAACCAAAAAGGCGCGTTCCCGCTCGATTTTTGTCGGTTCCAAGTGGCTGGAAATGGGCTGCAACCCGAAGGATGTCTGGAGTGTGTCACGGCTGCACCGCGAGCATCGCGAGCGGGCCGACCATCCGACCCAAAAGCCGCTCGAAATCGTGGAGCGCATGATCAAGGCATCCTGTCCACCGGGCGGCGTGGTGCTCGACCCGTTCATGGGGAGCGGCACGACGGCAGTTGCCGCCAGGCGGTGCGGCAGGAATTTTGCCGGGTTCGAGTTGAATCCGGAATATTGCACGTTGATTGAGAATCGGCTGGCCGCACTGGATGACCTGTTTACCTGTTAAGCAATGGCCGCGTCGAGATTTCCATCTCCTGTTTTTCCCTGTACTTCCGGACCTCTGTGTTGAGCGGTTTTGAATTCAATATTTAAAAATTATGTCCCTGATCGAAAACATCATTCGTCCCGAGATTCGCGCACTGGCGGCGTATCATGTCCCCGATTCTGCCGGTTGCGTCAAACTGGATGCAATGGAAAACCCGTACATGCTGCCGCAGCACCTGCGCAGCGAACTGGGCAACCGGCTGGCGGAGGTCGCGCTGAACCGTTATCCGGTGCCATCCTATACGGAGTTGAAAGCGCGGATCTGTCGCACGCTCGGCGTGCCGGCCGGATTCGATGTCATTCTCGGCAACGGCTCGGACGAGCTGATTTCCATGATTTCGATTGCATGTGCGCGGCCGGGAGCAAAGGTGTTGGCCCCGGTACCCGGTTTCGTGATGTATGCAGCCTCCGCGCAATTCGCCGGACTGGAATTCGTCGGGGTGCCGCTCAAGCCGGATTTCACGTTGGACAAGGCGACGATGCTGGCGGCGATCGCGCAGCATCGGCCGGCCGTTACCTGGCTTGCCTATCCGAACAATCCGACCGGCAACCTGTTTGATGCCGATGACATGGTGGAGATCATCCATGCCGTCGGCGATGACGGCATCGTGGTTGTCGACGAGGCATATCAGCCATTCGCACAGGCCAGCTTCATGTCGCGCCTGGCTGAATTCGACAACCTGGCGGTCATGCGGACCGTATCGAAACTCGGCCTGGCCGGAATACGGCTGGGATACATGGCGGCCAGCGCTGCACTGCTGGCAGAATTCGACAAGGTGCGCCCCCCCTACAATATCAACGTATTGACTCAGACTGCGGCTGAATTTGCGCTGGACCATGTTGAAATACTCGATGCGCAGGCCGCGACATTGCGTGCGGAGCGCACGAAGCTGGCAACCGCGCTGGGCGCACTGCCGGCGCTCGAGGTTTTTCCCTCGGATGCGAATTTCCTGCTGATTCGAGTGCGAAATGCAGGCCAAAGTACCGATGAAGTCTTTGCCGGCCTGTTGAAACGCGGAATTCTAGTCAAAAATGTGGGTAAAATGCATCCATTACTGGAAAGCTGCTTGCGTGTGACCGTTAGCACCCCGCAGGAAAATGCATTGCTTCTGGATGCATTGACCGCATCGCTCATGTAATTCGCGAGGACAGGGTAACGTTTTGCTTAACGCTGTTTTCGCCATATAACCATTTGCATCGCTCTGAAAATGTCAACTTCCCGCGCCGCCGAAGTCATCCGCCACACCAACGAGACGCAGATCCGCGTTGTGCTCAATCTCGATGGTAGCGGCCGGCAAAAACTCAATACCGGCGTGCCGTTCCTCGATCACATGCTGGACCAGATTGCGCGGCACGGCTTGATCGATCTTGACATCGAGGCCAGGGGCGATCTGCATATCGATGCGCATCACACGGTCGAAGATATCGGCATCACGCTCGGCCAGGCATTTGCGCAGGCACTTGGCGACAAAAAAGGCGTTCGTCGCTACGGCCATGCCTATGTGCCGCTGGATGAAGCGCTGACGCGGGTCGTCATCGATCTTTCCGGCCGCCCTGGCCTCGAATTCCATGTACCGTTCAAGCGTGCAATGATCGGCGCCTTTGATGTAGATCTGACCCATGAGTTTTTCCAGGGTTTTGTGAATCATGCGCTGGTATCTTTGCATATTGACAATCTACGCGGCGAAAATGCGCATCATCAGTGCGAGACCGTGTTCAAGGCATTCGGTCGTGCAGTCCGGATGGCCGTCGAACTGGACCCGCGCGCGACGGATGCGATTCCCTCGACCAAGGGTAGTCTGTAACGGCATGGATAAAGCCAACCACAATATCTCCACGCCTGTGCATTGATGTTTGCGGGCAAGTCTGATTGATCATGAACAAAATTGTAGTAGTGGACTATGGCATGGGTAACTTGCGCTCGGTGGCGCAGGCATTGCGTCATGTTGCGCCGGAAGCGGATGTGCGCATTTCGGGCGATGCAGCGGATATCCGCTCCGCTGACCGCCTGGTATTTCCGGGCCAGGGCGCGATGCCGGACTGCATGCGCTGCCTGCGCGAGTCGGGTTTGCAGGATGCCCTGATCGAAGCATCGCGCACCAAGCCGTTGCTGGGCGTATGCGTCGGCGAGCAGTTGCTGTTTGACTGGAGCGAGGAGGGCGATACGCCCGGCCTCGGCTTGCTGCCGGGTAAAGTGGTGCGCTTTCGGCTGGACGGCCAATTACAGGAAGACGGATCGCGTTTCAAAGTGCCGCAGATGGGTTGGAACCGGGTTCGGCAAACAATGTCACATCCGCTGTGGAATGACATCAACGACAACAGCTATTTCTATTTCGTGCACAGCTACTATGCAATTCCGGCCAACCCGGCGCATATCGCCGGCGAGACACAGTATGGCGTATCGTTCGCCTGTGCAGTCGGGCGCGATAATATTTTCGCGACGCAGTTCCATCCGGAAAAGAGCGCAGCCGCGGGACTGCAGTTGTACCGGAATTTTGTCTGCTGGAAGCCCTGAAACCCTTTTCATCGACCAACTCACACACTGATATCGTAGCCATGCTGCTCATACCTGCCATCGACCTCAAGGACGGTCATTGCGTGCGCCTGAAACAAGGCGACATGGAACAAGCCACCGTGTTTTCCGAAGACCCCGCCGAGATGGCGCGACATTGGCTGACGCAAGGGGCGCGCCGATTGCACCTGGTCGATCTGAACGGGGCGTTTGCCGGCAAGCCGAAGAACGAGGTGGCGGTCAAATCGATCATCCGGGCCGTGCGGGATTTTGCGCTTGCCAACGACGTTGATGAAATTCCGGTGCAACTGGGCGGCGGCATCCGCGATCTGGACACGATTGAACGCTATCTGGATGGCGGCCTGAGCTTCATCATCATCGGCACCGCCGCGGTCAAGAATCCGGGATTCCTGCATGACGCCTGCAGTGCGTTCCCCGGGCAGATCATCGTCGGCCTCGATGCGAAAGATGGCAAGGTGGCAACCGATGGCTGGAGCAAGCTGTCCGGCCATGAAGTGATCGATCTTGCCAAAAAATTCGAAGGCTACGGCTGCGAGGCAATTGTATATACCGATATCGGTCGCGACGGCATGATGGCCGGCGTCAATATCGACGCAACCGTCAAGCTGGCGCAAAGCGTATCGATCCCGGTCATCGCATCCGGTGGCGTGCACAACCTCAAGGATGTCGAAGCGTTGTGTGCAGTGCAGGATGAAGGCATCGAAGGCGTGATTTGCGGCCGCTCCATTTATGAGGGCACGCTGGATTTGCGCCTGGCGCAGCAGCGCGCCGATGTGCTCTCCGGCCTCGAAGAGGCGGAAGAAGAATAAGCATGACACTTGCAAAACGTATCATTCCCTGCCTTGACGTGACCGCCGGTCGCGTGGTCAAGGGCGTCAATTTCGTCGAGCTGCGCGATGCCGGGGATCCGGTCGAAATCGCGCGCCGCTATGATGAGCAGGGAGCAGATGAAATCACTTTTCTGGATATCACCGCGACTTCCGATGAACGCGACCTGATGCTCCATATCATCGAGGCGGTCGCCTCGCAGGTTTTCATTCCGTTGACAGTCGGCGGCGGCGTGCGCTCGGTCAATGACGTGCGTCGCCTGCTCAATGCCGGCGCTGACAAGGTCAGCATCAACAGTGCGGCAGTAGCCAATCCGCAGTTTGTCGCGGAGGCTGCGCATAAATACGGCTCGCAGTGCATCGTGGTTGCTATCGATGCCAAGAGAACCGGTGATGATCAATGGCAAGTGTTCACGCATGGCGGGCGCAAGCCGACCGGCCTGGATGTGATCGCATGGGCAAAGCAAATGGAGCATCTGGGCGTGGGTGAGATCCTGCTGACCAGCATGGATCGCGATGGCACTAAGGCCGGCTTCGATCTGGCGCTGACCCGCGCGGTATCCGACGCCATCGGGATTCCGGTGGTTGCGTCCGGCGGCGTCGGCGGACTGCAGGATTTGGCAGATGGCATCAAGGCCGGTCGCGCCGATGCGGTGCTGGCCGCCAGCATTTTCCATTATGGCCAGCATACCGTGCAGGAAGCCAAGCGTTTCATGCAGGAACAAGGCATACCAATGAGGCTGGCATGAGCATCGCTTCCAAATGGCTGAATACGGTGAAATGGGATGAGCACGGCCTGGTGCCGGTGATCGCGCAGGAAGTCGGTTCGAATGACGTATTGATGTTCGCATGGATGAATCGCGAAGCGCTGACCAGGACAGTTGAGACTGGTGAGGCGGTATACTGGAGTCGCTCGCGCAAGAAGCTATGGCACAAAGGGGAAGAATCCGGCCATATCCAGAAAGTGCATGATATCCGCCTCGATTGCGATGAAGATGTCCTGCTGCTGAAAGTCGAGCAAGCCGGTTGCATCGCTTGCCATACCGGAAGGCATTCCTGCTTTTTCCAGAAGTTTGAAGGCAGCGCAAAAGCGGGCAAATGGGTAACGGCGGACCCGGTTATCAAGAACCCTGAAAGCATTTACAAATAATGTCCGGGCGCGCCGATAAGCGCGCTGCCAGTATCCCGTTCCGCACGCCGGACGATCCCTTTTACCGCCGTCTACCGAAAAATGAGTGATACCTTAAACCGTTTGGCCAAGATCATTGAATCGCGCAAGCCCTTGAATGGCGGCGATCCCGGTAAATCGTATGTCGCGCGCCTGTTCACCAAGGGTGATGATGCCATTCTCAAGAAAATCGGCGAGGAAGCGACCGAAACCGTGATGGCGGCGAAAGATGCGCGCGCCACCGGGGATACATCGAAGGTGCTCTATGAATGTGCGGATTTGTGGTTCCATTCGCTGGTCATGCTGGCGCAATTTGAATTGACTCCGCAGGATGTGCTGGATGAACTGGCGCGGCGCGAAGGGATTTCCGGTATCGAAGAAAAAGCAAACCGCAAACTGACCGAACGCGAAAATGCGGAAGCCGAGAAAAAATAACGCCACACAGGCGAACCGGACAGGAGAAAAAATTGGATAACTGTATTTTTTGCAAGATTTCCGCTGGAAAGATTCCATCGAAAGTCATTTATGACGATGAGGATGTCATCGCGTTTCATGACATCAATCCGGCAGCGCCCGTGCATTTCCTGATCGTGCCGAAACAGCATATTCCGACGCTGTCGGATTGCACCGAGAGTCATGCGGCGTTATTGAGTAAAATGTTGTTGTTGGCGCCCCGGCTGGCGCAAGAGCAGGGCTGCGGCTACCAGGCGCATGGCGACGGTAACGGCAGCGGGGGCTTCAAGACCCAGTTCAATACCGGACCGGACGGCGGGCAGGAAGTGTATCATTTGCACCTGCATGTTATTGGCGGACCGCGACCTTGGCGCGGGCAGCGTTGAATGGCTGCCGAGACGTCGCTAACACATTGATAATGCAGGAAATTAATTCATCTGCATTGTGCTGTTTCGCGTATACACTAGTAGGGTCTGGTTACCCTGTGAGGAGATTTAAATGGGCTCGTTGAGTATTTGGCACTGGCTGATCGTGCTGGTGATCGTAATGTTGGTGTTCGGCACCAAAAAGCTGGGCAATATGGGGTCTGACCTTGGCAAGGCTGTTAAAGGTTTCAAGGATGGCGTGAAAGGCGAAGAGGAAAAGAATGTGCATGGCAGCGCGCCGTCGCAGGTTGCCGACAAGACCACGATCGATGTCGAGGCTAAAGAGAAGTCCCGGACGTGACGATCATGACCTGGCGCTGCGCAGGACGACTGATATCCGGCGCGCGATGATTATTTTCTGCGCATCCAATGATTGATCTCGGCCTTACTAAAATCGCGTTAATTGGCGTGGTGGCGCTGGTGGTGATCGGCCCTGAAAAACTGCCGAAGGTAGCCCGCATGGCGGGTTCATTGTTCGGCCGTGCGCAGCGCTACATCAACGATGTGAAATCCGAAGTCAGCCGCGAGATTGAACTCGACGAATTGCGCAAGATGCAACAAGAGGTCCAGGAAGCGGCCAGCGGCGTCAAACAGGATATCGCTGAAAGCGTATCGGAAGTCGAAAGCAGCATGCACAGCGCCTGGAACGATGTGCAACACAGTATCAATCCCGGCTTGGACAATCCTCTGCGTGCAACGCCAACGCCAGATCAAATGGCGGTCAGGGCCAGGGATTTTCGCAAGAAGAAACTTACTCGCACCTCGGGCGTGCCAACCTGGTACAAGAAGCAGAGCGGTCACCGGATGCACGTCATCTCCGGCGCGGCGCGTGTGGCAAAATTTCGTCCAGCCAGTGCCTTGCGCAAATCTTCCGTATCATTCCACCAATGAACAATTTGCTGTTTTACCGTTCATGCAGGATGGCACCTGCCGGTGCGGCCTGCTCAAACCATACTTTTTCCTGCCGCAATGACTGAAGAACACACAAGCCCAGGCCTGGAAGACAGTTTCATTTCGCACCTGGTGGAGTTGCGGGGCCGGCTCCTGAAAGCCGCCGCGGCGATCCTTGTCGTATTTTTGTGCCTGATGCCGTGGGCCGGCCAGATTTATGACATGTTGGCGCAGCCGATGATGGCGGCGCTGCCGGCTGGCAGCAAAATGATTGCGACCGGCGTGATCACGCCTTTCCTGATACCGATCAAGGTTACGCTGCTGGTCGGATTCATGATCGCCTTGCCGGTCGTGCTGTATCAGGCATGGGCATTTGTGGCGCCCGGTCTGTATGCGCATGAAAAAAGGTTGATTGCGCCATTGGTGGTCTCGTCTTCCGTGCTGTTCATGACTGGTGTTGCATTCTGCTATTTCTTTGTATTCGGCGTGATATTCAAGTTCATCAACAACTTTGCCCCGAAATCGATCACGGTGGCGCCGGATATCGAGAGTTATTTCGGCTTCGTCATGACCATGTTCGTGGCTTTCGGCATCACGTTCGAGGTTCCGATCATCGTGATCGTGCTGGTGCGGATGGGCTTTGTCACGGTCGCCAAACTGAAGCAGATCCGGCCCTATGTCATTGTCGGCGCGTTTGTGGTTGCTGCCGTGGTGACGCCGCCCGACATCATGAGCCAGTTGTTGCTTGCGCTGCCGCTGTGCCTGCTCTATGAAGTCGGCCTGTTGGTGGCGCCATTGTTCACCCGCATGACGCAGGCTCCCGAAGAAGCGGTCTGATCGATCGCCGGCCTGAAAGCCAGGCGGGAATACCTCTATCGTATTTCAGTCAGGGCGGTAATCAAGATGGGCGCTGTTTTATACACTCCCCTGTATTTTTAAAAGCGTGCAAGGTCATTGCGCATTTCGCGCTATTTTTAGCTATACTCCCTTTGCAATTGGTTTTTTATCCGGGTTGCCTGTGTCTGGGCCGGATGTTTCTGTCATTTGCGTGAGTAGTGGTAAGAATCCCGTGGCATTTTTGCGCCGCATGCTGCATGCCTGACTATCGATACACGAACAGCCCGTTGCCAATTACACCGCCCAGAATCGACCATACCGGATTGCGGCGTGGCTGCGGCGATCACTTGACTTCGCGCAACCAGGCTACCAGCGGATAAGCATCCTTAAATTGCCCCGTCAGGTCCCTGGCAAGATGGTCAGGCGCGCACTGCGCGAGATCCGTTTCTTTCCAGACAATGAAGCTTTTCAACTTGAGCGCTTCGAGATGGGGCGCATCCGCATTGAATCCCTTGGGCGGGCGCACCAACTTGTCTTCTTCTTGCAAGCCGCCGAACGTCGCGGTCAGTTTCCTGTTTTTCAGCAATTTGCCGAATTCCGCCGCATTGTCGACGATGTGCTGGCGGATGACACGCAAGCGCTGTGGCGGCGGCAGGTATTCGCCGCCCGCCGCCAACAGAGTGCCATCGGCATCGACATGAAAATAATAAGCGGGACCACCGCCCTGGCTGGGTTTTTTCAGGCCGCTGGCAGTGATTGCAGCGGAAAACCGGGTCTTGTACGGTCGTTTGTCACGTGAAAA
Source organism: Burkholderiaceae bacterium (assembly GCA_035255485.1). GTDB lineage: Bacteria > Pseudomonadota > Gammaproteobacteria > Burkholderiales > Burkholderiaceae_D > DATEZO01. Next base: position 10,505 of record DATEZO010000259.1, on the reverse strand, counting down.
ACGTAAATCCCGATGCAGGCGGAACAAGGCTTTTTTCGGATCGCAGGCGGTGATCGCCGGGTCGAAGCGGCCTATGGCGTCAATCAATTGCGCAATCAGCTCCAGGAATTCGGCGCGCAGGATATCGTAACGGGGCTGGTTCATGACAAACCATGCGCGATTGTTGTTCTCGGATAATTCCGCCAGGAACCGGGCCAGGTCGCGAACATGCATGGCGGATGCCGTCACTCCGCCTGGCGTGGCAACGTCGGCCGCTTGCCGACAGTGATACCCAGAATCGATTGCTGGTCCTTGCGCAGCACGGTCATCTGCACCTTTTTACCTGGCGCAAGCTGGGCAATCTGGTTCAGCATGTCCGTGGTATCGGCCACCGGCTTGCCATCGACCGCAACCAGAATGTCCCCAGGCTTCATGCCGGCCCTGTCGGCCGGGCCACCCTTCAGCACGCCGGCGATAATCGCGCCGCTTTTAGTCTTCAAGCCGAAACTTTCCGCCAGTTCCGGCGTGATGTCCTGCGGCTCGACGCCGATCCAGCCGCGTACCACCTGGCCGTTGCTAATAATCGACTCCATCACCATCTTGACAGTCGTGACTGGAATCGCGAAGCCGATGCCGAGCGAGCCGCCGCTGCGCGAATAGATCGCCGTATTGATGCCAAGCAGGTTGCCGTTGGCATCGACCAGGGCGCCGCCGGAATTGCCGGGATTGATCGCGGCATCGGTCTGGATGAAATTCTCGAAAATATTGATGCCGAGATGATTGCGGCCCAAGGCCGAAACAATGCCCATGGTCACTGTCTGGCCGACGCCGAACGGATTGCCGATTGCCAGCACCACGTCGCCTACCTTGGCCTGTTCCGCATGCCCGAGCGTGATGGAGGGCAAGTTGGGCAGGTTGATCTTGATGACAGCCAGATCGGTTTCCGGATCGGCGCCGACGACTTTCGCTACTGCCTTGCGGCCATCGGCCAGTGCGACTTCAATTTCATCGGCGGCCTCGATTACGTGGTTGTTGGTCAGGATATACCCTTGCGAACTGACAATTACGCCGGAGCCGAGGCTGAACTGCTTCTCGTCCGGATCGCTGAGTTGGTCGCCAAAGAATCGACGGAAGAACGGGTCTTCCAGCAGCGGATTCTTTGACGGCCGTGCGCCCTTGGTGGTAAAGATATTCACCACGGTCGGCATCGCGTGTTTTGCCGCGTCCCGATACGACCCTTGTGCGCCGGATGCATTGGCGGGCGCTTCCAGCATCGGAACCGTGGTTGACGTGACGCGCGCAGGGCGCATGCCGTCAGGCCCGGCCAGCCACTCGGGTTTCAGGGTTGCTACAATAAACCAGATTGCCAAACCAACAGTGACAGTTTGTGCAAACAAAAGCCAAAGGCGTCGCATAAAGAGGTAGGAAATGAATCGGCAAACAGTAAATAGGGACGAGCTTGTCAAATTTCTAGCGCAGTTGCTCGATATTACCCGGTTTCGGGATTATTGCCCAAACGGCTTGCAGGTGGAGGGGCGTGGCGAGATCAGCCTGCTGGTGACGGGCGTAACCGCCAGCCTGGCATTGCTGGAAGCTGCCGTCGATGCGCGGGCGGATGCCATCCTCGTCCATCACGGCTATTTCTGGCGCGGTGAAGATCCGCGAATCGTCGGACCCAGGCACAAACGGCTGAAACTGCTGCTGGCACACGATATGAATCTGCTGGCCTATCATTTGCCGCTGGATGCGCATCCGCAATTCGGCAACAATGCGCAACTGGCACAGCGGCTTGGCTTGATTCCGGAAGCACGGTTTGGCGATGACGATCTCGGATGGCTGGGAAGCGCGGCCGATGCCGGCGTCAATACTGTCGCGCAACTGGCAAGCGTTGTTGAACGCAGGCTCGGCCGGTCGCCGCTGGTAATAGGTGATCCGGCGCAACCGGTCGGACGCATCGGCTGGTGCACCGGTGCGGCGCAGAATCTGCTTGGCGATGCCATCGCCGCAGGCGCGACCGTGTATTTAAGCGGCGAAATCTCCGAACCCATCGTGCATCTTGCGCGTGAAACTGGCGTCGCCTACCTGGCGTGCGGCCATCATGCAACCGAGCGCCACGGAGTTCAGGCGCTGGGCCAGCATCTGGCGCAACAATTCGGCATCGGGCATCGTTTCATCGACATTCCCAATCCGGTGTGATGCGTGCGCAAGTCTCTTGTCGCCATGTCGTCACTGTCACTAAGCGTTGCAGCAGCTTACTTCCTGCCCAGTGCATCCCGGATTTCGCGCAGTAACATCGTATCTTCCGGGGTAACGGCTGTCGCTGGCGTTTGCGCCGGTTCGCTTCTTCTTGCTTTGTTAATCAGTCGCACCATCTGAAAGATAATGAAAGCAAGGATCAGGAAATTAATCAGGATCGTGATGAAATTTCCATAGGCAAATACCGCGCCGGCCTTTTTCGCCTCGATCAGAGTCAATGTCATGCCTTGATTGTTCAATGGCAAATAATAATTTGAAAAATCAAGGCCACCGAAAATCTTGCCTACCAACGGCATGATGATGTCCTGCACCAGCGAATCCACAATCTTGCCGAAAGCTCCGCCAATAATGACGCCCACGGCCAAGTCGATAACACTGCCTCTGACTGCAAATTCCTTGAATTCCTTCATCATGCTCATGTTTCCTCCATTTTTGTTTTCAAATACAAGGCGACCCCGTGTTTTCATGCAATTGTTCTGCGGCGGGATAATCATATGCCAATTGCGAAAAATATAAGTAAATTTGGCATTGCTTATGCGCAATGACAAAATCATAGAAGAAATCTCAGAAAAGTTCCTTAAAGCGTCTGCATAAACCATGTATTTGCTTTAAAACACGCTTCAGCTTCGATATAATCTAAGGTTGCTAGAAGTTTCGTACAAATTTCGCATTTTGACTGATTGGGGTTGGTATGAGTAACGAAAAGCAGGTCGATTCCGGTCGACGCGGCTTGCTTGTCGCCACGTGTGCGGCAGGCAGTGTGGCTGGATTGGCCACGGCAGGGGCTCTTGTGTCCACGTTCCAACCGTCCGAGCGAGCAAAAGCCGCCGGCGCGCCGGTGGAAGTGGATATTGCAGGCTTGCAGCCGGGTGAAATGAGAACGGTCGAGTGGCGCGGCAAGCCGGTATGGATTCTGAAACGCTCGCCGGAAATGGTGGCGACGCTGAAGAAAACCGATGCCCAGGTCGCCGATCCGAAATCCGAGCGTAACCGGGATGACCTGACGCCGGAATACGCCCGCAACGAATACCGATCGATCAAGCCGGAAATCCTGGTGACAGTCGGCATTTGCTCCCATCTGGGGTGCTCGCCAAGTGCCAAGTTCCAGGCCGGCGCACAGCCTTCGCTGCCGGACGACTGGGCGGGCGGATTCCTGTGCCCATGCCATGGCTCCACATTCGACCTTGCTGGTCGCGTGTACAAGAACAAGCCAGCACCCGATAACCTGCAGGTGCCGCGCCACATGTATGTCGGCGACACCAAGCTGATTATCGGCAAAGACGAGAAAGGTGAGGCGTAATCATGGCGTTTGTTGAGAAAAAACTCCCGGCCGACGCGCCTATCGCTGCCAAGGCGCTGAACTGGGTCGATGCGCGTTTTCCGCTGTCCAAGCTATGGTATGACCAATGGGGGCGCTACTACGCGCCGAAAAACTTCAATCTCTGGTACATCTTCGGCTCGCTCGCAGCATTTGTATTGGTGATCCAGATCGTCACTGGCATTTTCCTGGTGATGCACTACAAGCCGGATGCCAGTCTTGCCTTCAATTCGGTCGAATACATCATGCGCGACGTGCCGTGGGGCTGGCTGGTGCGCTATATGCATTCCACCGGCGCATCGGCGTTCTTCATCATCGTCTACCTGCACATGACGCGCGGACTCCTGTACGGCTCGTACCGTAAGCCGCGCGAGCTGATCTGGCTGTTCGGCGTTGCGATTTTCCTGTGCCTGATGGCGGAAGCCTTCTTCGGCTATCTGCTTCCCTGGGGCCAGATGTCGTACTGGGGCGCGCAAGTGATCGTCAACCTGTTCGGTGCAATCCCGTTCATCGGCCCGGACCTGTCGCTATGGATTCGCGGCGATTACGTGGTGTCCGATGCAACCTTGAACCGTTTCTTCTCGTTCCATGTGATCGCGATTCCCCTGGTGTTGCTGGGCTTGGTGGTGGCGCATCTGATTGCACTGCATGAAGTCGGGTCCGGCAATCCGGATGGCATCGAAGTCAAGGAAAACCTCGGGCCCGATGGGCATCCGGTCGACTCGATTCCGTCGCATCCGTACTACTCGACGAAGGATATTTTCGGCGTCACCATGTTTCTGGTGATTTTCAGCGCAGTCATCTTTTTTGCGCCTGAAATGGGTGGCTATTTCCTGGAATACAACAACTTCATCCCGGCTGATCCGCTCAAGACGCCATTGCATATCGCGCCGGTATGGTATTTCACGCCGTTTTATTCGATCCTGCGCGCCACCACATCGCAGTTCATGTACTGGTTGATCGCCGTAGTGTTCGGCTATGTGGCGCTGCTGTTCCTGAAGTCCCGGCTGAGCGGCATGATTAAAATGATCGCGGCGGTCGCCGGCCTGGCGATCATTGGCGGCATGCTGGTTCTGGATGCGAAGTTCTGGGGCGTCGTGCTGATGGGCGTATCGGTGATGATTCTGGGCGGCTTGCCGTGGCTGGACCATTCGCCGGTCAAGTCAATTCGCTATCGTCCGAGCTGGCACAAGTATGTGTATGTCGTATTCGGCATCACATTCGTGATTCTCGGCTATCTCGGCGTCATGCCGCCGACCGCCGAACGCACGCTGCTCGCGCAGGTCTGCACCTTGATCTACTTCGGCTTTTTCATGCTGATGCCGTGGTGGAGCGCGATGGGTGCATGCAAGCCGGTGCCGAAGCGTGTCACGTTTCACCCGCACTAAGCTGCAAAAGGAAAACAAGACATGAAATTGCTAAAAAAACTGATGGCGGTTTTGGCGCTGGTTCCAGTGCTTGCACTGGCAAGTGAAGGCGGACTACAACTGGATCGTGCTCCTGACCGCACCAAAGACATGGCTTCATTGCAGAATGGCGCCAAGCTGTTCGTCAATTACTGCCTGAACTGCCATTCCGCATCCGCCATGCGCTACAACCGCATGCGCGATATCGGTCTATCGGAAGACCAGATCAAGAATAACCTGCTGTTTGCCAGCGACAAGGTCGGTGATCTGATGAAGGTGTCGCTGTCCCCAAAAGATGGAGCGGAATGGTTTGGTGCCGCTCCTCCGGACCTGTCGGTAATCGCGCGCTCCAGGGCGTCGGCTGCCGGCTCGGGTGCGGATTACCTTTATACCTATCTGCGCACCTACTACAAGGACGATACCCGCCCGACCGGGTGGAATAATCTGGTCTTCCCGAATGTCGGCATGCCGCATGTGCTGTGGGAGCTGCAAGGTGTGCGCAGTGCCAAATTCACAGAGGAAAAGGATCCGCACGAAGCCGGCAAGACGGTGCACAAGTTCACCGGTTTTGAGCAGGTCAAGCCGGGCAAGATGTCCGCCCAGGACTATGATTCGGCGGTTGCCGATCTGGTCGGCTATCTGGAGTGGATGGGCGAGCCTGCGCAGAATACGCGCAAGCGACTCGGCGTCTGGGTCCTGCTGTTCCTGGCGTTATTGTCATTCCTGGCCTGGCGTTTGAACGCTTCGTTCTGGAAAGATATCAAGTAAAGCTGGCCCGCACTCTGCGGGCTTTCGTTTCGGGGTGAGCCGTATTACGTCTCACCCCTTTGTTTCTAAGGAACTGCAAAATGATGGTTCTCTATTCAGGCACTACCTGCCCGTTTTCCCAGCGCTGCCGTCTGGTGCTATTTGAAAAAGGCATGGATTTTGAAGTACGCGACGTTGACCTGTTCAACAAGCCGGAAGATATTTCAATCATGAATCCCTACGGCCAGGTACCGATCCTGGTCGAGCGCGACCTGGTTCTGTATGAGTCAAATATCATCAATGAATATATTGATGAACGCTTCCCGCATCCGCAATTGATGCCAGCCGATCCGCTCATGCGTGCCCGCGCGCGCCTGATGCTGTTCAATTTCGAAAAAGAATTGTTCGTCCATGTGCATACACTGGAAAACGATAAATTGAAGGGCTCCGAAAAGGTGCATGAAAAGGCCCGCACGGAAATTCGCGATCGCCTGACGACATTGGCGCCGCTATTCCTGAAAAACAAGTACATGCTCGGCGACGAATTCTCGATGCTGGATGTTGCAATCGCGCCATTGCTGTGGCGTCTCGATCATTACGGTGTTGACTTGTCGAAGACCGCCGCACCGCTAATGAAGTATGCTGAACGAATCTTCTCGCGCCCGGCGTATATCGAAGCACTGACGCCTTCCGAAAAGGTGATGCGCCGTTGATCCGGTTTTTCCAGCCGGAATGTCTTGATCACAATGCCGCAGGGATGTGTTGCGTCAGTTTTGCTGACGCAACATTGCCTTGCCTACATGTCTATGTCTGAAACTTCTACCAAGCCGTACCTGTTGCGCGCAATTTACGAATGGTGCACCGATAACGGCTACACCCCTTATGTGGCGGCGTTGGTGGATGCCAATACGCGCGTTCCGAGAGAATTTGTGAAAAATGGCGAAATCGTATTGAACATCAGCTTTGCCGCGACCAGCGCTTTGAAGATGGATAACGATTTCATCAGTTTCAGCGCGCGTTTCGGCGGCATTGCCCGTGAAATATCCGTTCCCGTGGAAAATGTCGTGGCAATTTACGCGCGTGAAAATGGGCAAGGCATGGCATTTGAAGTCGCCCGTGTGCCGGCGTCGAACGGCAAGCAATTGTCTGATGGCGCTGCAGGCAATGCTGGCGCGCAACCTGCGGAGAGCGGCCCCAATCTGACAGCGGTACCATCGGCATCGGAGAAAAAAGACGATGAGACAAGCGACGGAATGCAGCCGGATGATGAGCCCGATCCTCCAAAAAAAGGCGGTCGACCAACCTTAACGCGCATTAAATAATGTAGAATACGCGTCTTCAAGTTTTGCCGGCTTAGCTCATCTGGTAGAGCACCTGACTTGTAATCAGGGGGTGGCGGGTTCAAGTCCTGCAGCCGGCACCAAATAAAAATCGAAAAGCCCGCGACCAGCAATGTTCGCGGGCTTTTTTGTTTTTAACTGCATTCGGCCTGGCTGACCAGGCGCAGGGCGCCATTCGCCGTCCCGCGCTATGCCGTCGGCTTGAGACCGCTCCAGCGTGGCACCAGCGCATGCGTCACGCCATACAGGTCGAGCACGCGCCCGACAGTATGGTCCACCATGTCCATGATCGTTTGCGGGCGTTGGTAAAATCCGGGAAGTGGAGGGAAGATGATGCCGCCCATTTCGGTGACGGCGGTCATGTTGCGCAGGTGCGCGAGATTGAACGGCGTTTCGCGTACCAGCAATACCAGGCGCCGGCGCTCTTTTAACACGACGTCGGCTGCGCGGGCGATCAGGTTATCGGAGAGCGCATGCGCCACCGATGCCAGCGTCTTCATCGAACACGGTGCAATGATCATGCCTTCGGATTGAAAGGAGCCGCTCGCGACCGACGCGCCGATATCGCGCACATGGTGCACTACATGCGCCAATATCTCGACATCCTTGCGATCCATGCCGAGTTCCTGATGCAGGCTCAATATGCCTGCATCGGATACGATCAGATGTGTTTCGATGCCGGGCGCATTGCGCAGCACTTGCAGCAGGCGAACGCCGTAAGTAGCGCCGGTTGCGCCCGTCATTGCGATAATCAGCCGTTTCGGACATCGGTCCGATGGTACGGGTGCGTCAACAGACGCATCCACTTCAGGCTTTCAGCAAGTTCTGCAATTCGCCGGATTGATGCATCTCGTTCATGATGTCCGAGCCGCCGATGAATTCGCCCTTGATGAACAATTGCGGAATGGTCGGCCAGTTCGAATATTCCTTGATGCCTTGGCGGATTTCCGCATCGTCCAGCACATTGATCGTGAAAATGTTTTCCACGCCGCTGCTCTTCAGCAGTTGAATGGCCTTTCCGGAAAATCCGCATTGCGGAAAATTCGCGGTGCCCTTCATGAATAAAACGACTGGATGTTTGGTTACGGTTTCCTTGATCCAGGCTTGTACGTCGCTCATAAGTTACCTCACAGTGGTTAAGACTCCCATTATAGGAAAAACCGGGCTTTGCTGCAGCTTAATGCCGATCTTCCGACGTATCGAACAACAATCGGCATGAGCATTCGGCAATTGTTTTGCAAATCTGGCAAAGAACTCCCGCTGTAGCGCGTGCTGCACGGGTAAAAATGCTATTTTTTCAACTTTGCAAATGCGGCAGCCATGGCGCCACTGGCGGCGGCTGGCGGACGCGACTGCTGCTGATGTTGCGCCAGCCGCCTGGCGTCGCTGCGTTCGCCGCGCTGTTCGGGTTTTGCGCCGGCCGGCTGCGGTACATCGGACAGGCGCATGGTCAGCGCGATGCGCTTGCGTTTTTCATCGACTTCCAGCACCTTCACCTTCACCACCTGGCCGGCCTTGACGACCGTATGCGGGTCCTTCACGAAGGTGTTCGACAGCGCGGAAATATGCACCAGGCCATCCTGATGCACACCGATATCGACGAATGCGCCAAACGCGGCGACGTTGGTGACGACGCCTTCCAGGATCATGTCCGGGCGCAGGTCGCGGATTTGTTCGATGCCGTCCTTGAAGGTCGCGGTCTTGAATTCCGGGCGCGGATCGCGGCCCGGTTTTTCCAGCTCTTTCAGGATGTCGGTCACGGTCGGTACGCCGAATTTCTCATCGGCGTATTTGGCAGGCGCCAGCGATTGCAACAGCCTGGCGTCGCCGATGACGCCTTTCACATCCTTCCTCATATCGGCCAGGATTTTTTCGACTACGGGGTAGGATTCCGGATGCACTGCCGATGCATCCAGCGGATTGTCGCCGCCCATGATGCGCAAGAAGCCGGCTGCCTGCTCGAAGGTCTTGTCGCCCAGGCGCGGCACCTTGCGCAGCCCGGCGCGCGACGTGAACATGCCTTGCGTATCGCGATAATGAACGATGCCTTGCGCGACGCTCGCGTTCAGCCCGGACACGCGTGCCAAGAGCGGCGCGGAAGCGGTATTCACATCGACGCCGACCGCATTGACGCAATCCTCGACCACGGCATCGAGCGAACGTGCCAGTTGCGATTGCCCGACATCGTGCTGATACTGGCCGACGCCGATCGACTTTGGATCGATCTTCACCAGTTCCGCCAGCGGGTCCTGCAGGCGGCGCGCAATCGATACCGCGCCGCGCAGCGACACATCCAGTTCCGGCAATTCCTTCGAGGCGAATTCGGAGGCGGAATACACCGATGCGCCGGCTTCCGATACCACGATCTTGGTCAGGGCCAGTTCCGGCCGCAGCTTGATCAGGTCCTGCGCCAGCTTGTCGGTTTCACGCGAGGCGGTGCCGTTGCCGATCGAGATCAGCGCCACCTGGTGTTTTTCGGCCAGCTGCGCCAGCACATGCAGCGAGCCGTCCCAGTCGTTGCGCGGCTGGTGCGGATAGATCGTCGCGGTATCGACCACCTTGCCGGTGGCATCGACCACCGCGACTTTCACGCCGGTGCGCAGGCCGGGGTCGAGTCCCATCGTGGCGCGCGGCCCCGCCGGCGCTGCCAGCAGCAAATCCTTCAGATTGCGCGCAAACACGTTGATCGCCTCGACTTCCGCCTGCTCGCGCAGGCTCGTCATCAGCTCGGTTTCCAGATGCATGAATACCTTCACGCGCCAGGTCCAGCGCACCGTGTCGGTCAGCCATTTATCGGCGGGACGGCCCTGGTTGGAGATGCCGAAACGCACCGCGATCCGGCCTTCGCATGGATTATGCGGCGCATCCCATTTCGGCTTTTCCTGTTCGGTATCGAGCCGCAGCGACACGCTCAGCATTTCCTCGCGGCGGCCGCGGAACAACGCCAGCGCGCGATGCGACGGAATCGTGCCGATGGTTTCTGAATAGTCGAAATAATCGGCGAATTTTTCGCCGGCGTCCTGCTTGCCGTCCACCACCTTCGATTCGACCACGCCATGCTCGGTCAGATACTCGCGCAAGGCTTGCAACAGCGTCGCATCTTCCGCGAAGCGCTCCATCAGGATCTGGCGCGCGCCATCCAGTGCCGCCTTGGCATCGGGCACGCCCGGATTGTCGCCATTGTCGGTGCTGAATGCCGGCTTCAGATACTTCGCCGCCTCCTCTTCCGGATGCAGCATCGGATCGGCCAGCAAGGCATCGGCCAGCGGCGTCAGGCCCGCTTCGGCGGCAATCTGCGCCTTGGTGCGGCGCTTCGGCTTGTACGGCAGATACAGGTCTTCGAGGCGCGTCTTGTCTTCCGCATGCGTGATCGCATCCAGCAATGCCGGCGTCATCTTGCCCTGCTCGTCGATCGAGGCAAGAATTGCGCTGCGCCGGTCTTCCAGTTCGCGCAGGTAG
>DATEZO010000258.1:0-4492 GCA_035255485.1 Burkholderiaceae bacterium | reverse complement strand
ATGCGCATCGATAATCCGGACGATCTGGTCCTCGAATATACACAGGCAATGATGGGTTTTCTCCTGTTTAAGCCAGAGCCACAAAGTATCGGCATGATTGGGCTGGGAGGCGGCTCGCTAGCCAAGTTTTGCTATCGCTTTCTGCCAAAAGCGTCGATCGAAGTCGCAGAGATCGATCCTGCGGTGATTGGATTGCGCCGGACTTTTCACATTCCCGACGATGATGCGCGGCTCAGCGTGCGATGCATGGACGGCGCCGAATTCGTACGCGAAGCCGAAGATCGGTTCGACGCACTGCTGGTCGATGGCTTTGACAAAAGCGGCCAACCGTCACAATTGTGCAGCCAACAGTTTTATGACGCGTGCCACAATGCGTTGGCGCAAAACGGGATCATGGCGGTCAATCTACTGGCCGCTAACTCAGATGCCGACATTTACGTTGAGCGCATGCGCTTGGCGTTTGATGACAACGTGGTTGTCATCGACACATTGGACTCGCTAAACAAAATTGTCTTTGCTTGCAAGGGGAATGCATTGCAGGTGGACGATGCAACGTTACGCCGGCGAATGCGCCAGTTGAAATTGCTGCACCCTATGGTGGTCAGCCTGGCGGCGCAAAATATCATGATCAGCCGTCGATAACCTTGTCTATTGGCTTGACGCCTATCCAAGGGGCGAGCTCGGTAGCTTAACGGTCAAAGCCTTTGTCAGCCCAGGCGCTGGCACTTGCCCGTGTCAGGCTGAAATTAGGCGCGACTCGCTTGCTGGCGATCTCGCTGCCGTATTCATCGATCGCCTTGAGCACGCCATGCGGATCATCGTCATCAGGCACGATGGTAAGCATTACCGTGATGATCGCGTCATTTTGCGTGATATTCACACTCTTGTTGAGGGCGGCGTGCCGTTGTTGTTCATGCCGCCGCAAGACTTCAGAGGCGGTTTTGACCAGCGTGGAGAAGGCATTGGCGTCGAGCGGCTTGGGATTCTTCTTGTCGCGGCCCATGGTCCACGGTCCGACAAGCGCCGGTTCCGACTCGCCATCCTTGAACATGGCGACCGCCCAGCCCTCATCGTCTTCATTCTTGATGACGCGCGCGGTCCAGCCGTCGTCTTTCCAAAGACGTGGTTCATGAATGAGGGAATCGGAATCGTCGGCTGACATGGCAATGCGGGATGCGATGGAGCGCCTGATTATACCGTGTGCCCGCTCCGAAATTACGAATCGGCTTTGTCTGTGCGCCAGCGGCTGAAAAGCGAAACATCAGTGCCAGGCGGAACGTACCATGACCGCCGCTCGGCATTCCAGCGTGCACCGAGTTTTTTGGCGGCATCCTTCTCCGCAAATGGGACAGCGAGGAGGGTGGAACCTAGCGGCATTCCCGACTGCGGCCGTCCGCCCTTTTGGGAGGCACTCCGTACGGGGACGGATGCCATCGCTCCGTCATGCGCGAGATCGACCAGCAGGCCAGCCACCTCCGACGCAGGCACGGTGCGCTCACGGCGACTGCCGTCAGCGCGGGTTTCAACGATACGTGCGCCTTGCTCAGTCTTCTCAACAACAAAGTAGGGCGGATCGAATGGCGGTACGTCAGTCATGGCAACTCAGGCAGTAAGGGGATGCGCATTATCGCAGGCAGCGGTCTTATGTGCATCCTTCGCGACTGTTTTAAGTGTAAAAGTAATGCGCGGCAATCGATAGGATTGAAATTAGTATTGCGTCCGAAAATGGTGCTCCGCAGACAGCTTGTTGTCTGAATAAAACCAGTGTTTTCAATGAGATAAGCGAAAAAAATTTGAACGCTTAAACTTTCTTTTCAGAAACTAATTTTTAACATATACTCTTCGTGAACCTTTATTCCGCAAGCACTGACTGCTTGTAAAGACGTGTTGTTTTTCCTGCCATAGCCGCCGCCAACGCAATGAACGCGCCAAGGAGTATAGGGGAAAGGATGATCGGCGCCGTGTTGTGCGACTCGCTATCAACCCGTATTCCCGGGGACGAGAAGGGATCCACCCTGGTCGTCACCAACGAAGTTCGTATGCCTCTTCCCCCATCAGCTCGGCAACCAATTTTTAGCAGATACAAGGAATTCTGGTGAAACCAACAGATGCGAAATCGAGCCAGGCTGTGCGCCTTGCGCGAATATTTCTGTTCGTCGGACTGCTGGCATCAGGCGTCGTGTACTGGGAGGGCGTGCATCTCGTCAATCAGGAGCTCCAGTCCCAGCTCGATATCCGCGCGCGAGAAGCCAAGCACAATCTGGAACGGCAACTGGATGCGTATGCAGAAGCGCTACGCAGCCTGCAGGCCGAATATCGCACCGCGCCTCATCCGGCACGGACGACTTTCAGGCAAAGCGTCAAATGGCTGAAGCTGAACGAGCGACTGCCAGCAGTACAGGCGGTCGGTTTCAGTGAACGGATTTCCCCAAACGATAAAGGAGCATTCGAACGCGGGCTTCGCCAGGAATATGCGGAAGACTTCGAGCTGCCGCCGGCAATCCATCCGATACTCCCATCGTCTACCGCCGAGGCGTTTGTAGTCAAAGCAATCGAACCGCTTGCCAAAAATCGGTTCGGCCTCGCCTTCGACCATGCCGCCGAACCGCGCCGGGTCGAAGCGATCGACCGCGCCCGAGATACCGGCGAGTGGGCCGCCACCCGCCGTGTTCGCCTGTTTGTCGAACCGGGCAATGTGGATGGCGTCGTGTTCTACACGCCTCTCTACCACGGCGACATACCCGATACTCTGGCCGGGCGCCGCGATGCATTTTCCGGCTTTTTTTTCCTTGCGATCCGGGTCGACGAAATGCTGCGCAATGTCTTCGGCGCCAAGCTGCTCGACGATTTGGACATCGAAATCCGGGACAAGGCGGATATGGCCGGCGCGCGCGCCGGGAGTAGCTCGCAGACGCTGATTTTCAGCAGCAATCAACCCGAGTCTTCCGCGACAGGCAGCAACGTCAAGGCCGAGTCGCCACTGCGGCGCACCTTCGATCTGACGTTTGGAGGCAATACATGGGAGCTCAGCCTCACCATGAGGCCGAATTTTCAGACCCGTTCGCAATACTGGCTGCCGCCGATCGCTGCCTTGTCAGGCGTCTTGCTCAGCTTTCTCGCCTTCCTGTTCATGCGTGCGCTCAACGTCGCGCGGCAGGCTTCCGATGCCGGCATGCGGGAGGCGTACCTGACGTTACAGTCAAAAGAAGAGCAACTCAATGACATCGTCGAATCCATCGACGAAGTGTTGTGGACGTTCGAAACGTCTTCCGGCGAGGTCCGCTATGTGAGTTCCGCCGTCGAACGGCTGTACGGACGCCCCGTCCAGTCCTTCATCGAAAATCCGCGCCTATGGCTGCGCTGCATATATCCGGGTGATCGCAAGCAGGTGCTGCGGGTCGTGAGGACCTTGGCCGACAAGGGGCAGGACGCGCTACTGTTCCGCATCGTCCGCGCTGACGGGGCCGTGCGCTGGATGCACTATGAGGCACATTATGTCGCAAGCACGTTGTCCAAGCCAGGACGCGTGGATTGCCTTGGCCGAGACATTACCGAGCAACGGCAAATGGAGGAGTCTCTTCGCCGCAGCAACCGCGCGCTGCGTACTATTCATGCCTGCGGCGACGAACTGGCGAACGCGGCGCATGAACACGCGCTTTTGCAGGGAATTTGTGAAGTCGTCGTACGCGAGGGCTATCGGATGGCATGGACCGGCCTGCTGGAAGGCGACGGCAGCGTTGAGCCTGTGGGTATCGCCGGGGAACATGATGGTTACCTGACGTGTATTGAGGGATCCCTGCAAGCCGGGATACAAGAAGGCGGTTCCGTCGGCACAACCCTGCGCACCGGTCGCCCCACGGTCACGAACAGCTTTCAGTCCGACCCGCAAATGAGGCCATGGCGGGAGCAGGCATTACGTCGTGGCTTTAATTCGAAAATTACCCTCCCGCTCGCACACGAGGGCAAAAATTTCGGCGTGCTAAATGTGTACGCCGCCGAGCCGGACGCATTTGACGCGGAAGAGGTGAATCTGCTGATGGGGCTGGCCAATTCCGTCGCGGTCGCGATCCAGGTCCAGCGCCATCGCAGTGCAAAGCTGGCGGCAGAGGCGGCCTTTCATCTGCGTCAGCGGGCCATTGAGGCCAGTGCAAACGCGATTGTCATCACCAGCGCCACGCAGCCTCACTATCCGGTGGAATATGTGAATCCGGCTTTCGAGCGCATGACTGGCTATTCGGCGCAGGAAATCGTCGGCAAAAGCCTGAGCGTGCTGCATCAAAACGACAAGGAACAGCCCGGCCTGGAAGAACTGCGCAACCTCCTTCGCGCTCAGCAGGAAGGGCACGCCACGCTCAGGAATTATCGCCGTGACGGATCGATGTTCTGGACGGATGTCCACGTTGCTCCTGTGCGCGATGAGAGTGGGGCAGTCACGCACTTCGTCGGCGCAAAATATGACGTCACGACGACCAAGCGTTATGAAAGCCAGCTC
>DATEZO010000257.1:0-3325 GCA_035255485.1 Burkholderiaceae bacterium | reverse complement strand
CTGTCGTATGAAGAGATCGCGCAAGCCGATATCGTGATCGAAGCCGTATTCGAAGATATCGGCGTCAAGGAACAGGTGTTCAAGAAGCTCGACGAGGTGATGAAGCAAGGCGCCATTCTGGCATCCAATACCTCGACGCTGGACGTCAACAAGATCGCTGCTTTCACCAAGCGCCCGCAAGACGTGATCGGCCTGCATTTCTTCAGCCCGGCCAACGTAATGAAGCTGCTGGAAATCGTGCGCGGCGAAAAGACTGGCAAGGACGTGCTGGCAACCGCATTGCAGCTGTCGAAAAAGATCAAGAAGACCGGCGTGGTGTCGGGTGTGTGCGACGGCTTCATCGGTAACCGCATGATCGAACAGTACAGCCGCCAGGCCGGCTTCCTGCTGGAAGAGGGCTGCACGCCGGAGCAGGTGGACAAGGCGATCGAGAAATTCGGTTTTGCGATGGGTCCGTTCCGGATGGGCGACTTGGCCGGCAACGACATCGGCTGGTACATCCGCAAGCGCCGCTACATCGAGAAGCCGGAAGTCACCTACTCGAAGACGGCCGACCTACTGTGCGAAATGGGCCGCTTCGGGCAGAAGACCGGCGCTGGCTGGTACGACTACAAGCCGGGCGACCGCAAGGCGTATCCGTCGCAAGTCGTCAACGACATGATCATCAAGCACTCGGCCGACCTTGGCATCGAGCGCCGCAAGATCACCGATCAGGAAATCGTCGAACGGCTGGTGTTTGCTCTGGTTAATGAAGGGGCATATATCCTGGAAGAAGGTATTGCGATGCGTGCTTCCGATATCGACATGGTGTACCTGACCGGTTACGGCTTCCCGCTGTTCCGCGGCGGCCCGATGTTCTATGCCGATACCGCCGGACTGCAAAATGTCGTGATGGCAATGGAAAAGTATGCGAAGGGGCGCCACGGTAATGCCTGGAAACCGGCACCGCTGCTGGCCAAGTTGGCCGCCGAAGGCAAGACGTTCAACTGATTCAGTCTGAACGAAGAAAAGGCCCGGAATAGTTTCCGGGCCTTTTTTATTTTGGACTGCGCATTGATCTCGCTACCAGTAATTTTCCGTCATGAACTGACCAGGGAGTGCCCGTCTGCACGGTCGCATGCCGCGCTGATGCAAAAGGCGCCGGGTTTCCTCGATCATCTCCGGGTTTCCGCACAACATGATGCGGGACGATTTTTCTGTCAGAGGAATTCCGCCTGCCCGTTCCAGCTCGCCATTTTCCAGCAATGTTGTGATGCGGCCAGTCAGACGTGGCGGTGCAGCGTCCGGATCCCGTGTCGTGCTTTGGATGAGCTGCAGTGTCGCCGGAGAGGGTACGCTTGTGGGTGGGTTACGAGCGAGGTCGGTCAAATGGGCCTGATACGACAATTCGTTCGCATGGCGCACGCAATGTACAAGGCGCAGATGGCGAAACTTTTCCCACACGGACGGGTCGCGCAGGATGGAGATAAAGGGCCCAATTCCAGTTCCCGTCGATAGCATCCACAGATCGTCTCCATCCTCGAAGCGATCGGCCGTCATGAAACCGAAACTTTGTTTCTCCAGCAGGATACGGTCGCCCGTCTTGATTTCCTTGAGCCGGGAGGTAAAGAGCCCACCTGGTACCAGAATGCCGTAAAACTCGAGTTGTGCCTCGTGTGGGGCGGATACCATGGAATAGGCGCGCCAGATTGCATCATGTTCTCCCGGAAGGCCAAGTCGCGCATATTGTCCGGCGACGAAGGAATAGTTTGGCGGCCTTGTGGTCGTAAAGGTGATCAGCGACTCAGTCCACCAATGCATGCTGGTGATGGTTTCAAGCGTGCTTTTTCCCTTCGCTAATATGTCGTCGATCATTTCGCCTCCATCATGTCGTTGCCAGCATCGGTACTTTGATTATAAGATACATTAAAAATGTATGTTTAAAAAGGATTTGCCATGGCGAAGATTGTTCTGCTCGAAAAAATCCATGCGAGCGCCGCGCAGCTTCTGAACAATGCAGGTATTGCCGAGATCGTTCAATTGCCCACCGCGCTACAAGCCAATGAGTTGAAGAAAGCATTGGAAGATGCTGACGCAGTCGGGATCCGCTCTGCCACCCATATCACGGCTGAGGTTTTACAGGCATTGCCCCAGCTTCGCGCTATCGGCTGCTTCTGTATTGGCACCAATCAGGTCGATTTGACAGCGGCGGCAGCGCATGGTGTCCCGGTTTTCAATGCGCCATTTTCCAATACGCGCTCGGTCGCCGAGCTGGTGATTGCCGAGTCGATTCTGCTATTGCGCCGGATTCCCGAAAAAAATGTGCGCACTCATCGCGGGCAATGGGACAAGACGGCGCAGGGCGCGTACGAAGTGCGCAACAAGCTGCTTGGCATTATCGGATACGGCAATATCGGCGCCCAGGTCGGCATCCTTGCCGAAAGCGTCGGCATGCGGGTGTGTTACTACGATGTCGAAAGCAAGTTGCCTCTTGGGAATGCCAAGCCGATGGCGACCATGGATGCACTGCTGGCAGAAGCGGACGTCGTGACCCTGCATGTACCCGGGGGCAGCACGACTGAACGCCTCATCACCGGCGAGCGCCTGGCGCTAATGAAAACGTCGGCCGTGCTGCTCAATGCGTCGCGCGGCGGGGTAGTCGATATCGATGCACTCAATGCCGCCTTGCGCGAAGGGCGCCTGGCGGGGGCGGCGCTCGATGTATATCCGAAGGAGCCGCGTAACGACAAGGAGGAATTCATCTCGCCGCTACGCGGGTTGGACAACGTCATCCTGACGCCGCACATCGGCGGCAGCACCGAGGAAGCGCAGGAAAATATCGGGCGGGAAGTCGCGGACAAACTCGCGCGCTTTCTGAAGGCAGGCACGACGCGCTGGGCAGTTAACTTTCCCGAGATTCCTCACCTCGAAAAGCAAACCAAGAGCCGCGTGCTGAATGTCCACCGCAACGAGCCCGGCGTGATCGCTCGCATGAATGCCGATTTCGCTCAGGCAGGGCTGAATATCGTTGCGCAACACTTGCAGACGCGCGGGCCGATCGGTTATGTGATTACCGATGTGGATGACGGGATTTCTGCAGCGTTGCTGCAAAAATTGAGAGGTGAGCCGGCAACGATACGTTGCGAGCTGATTTGATTGGCTAAGTTTTAGGAAGCCGTTTTAAGCGGCTTCCACTTTCTTGCGTGGATAGACCTCGATCTTGGCCAGTTGCCCCAGACTGCCGCTGTTACGCAGCAAGTCGGCAAGCGTGAAGCCGTGCAGCACTTGCAGATAGGCGGACGTTGCTTGCCGCAGCACTCCCTGTAATTCGCAAGACGGGGCGAGG
>DATEZO010000256.1:0-4779 GCA_035255485.1 Burkholderiaceae bacterium | reverse complement strand
GCCAGGTAGAAGCCGATCAGCTTTTCAGCATGGCGAATGACCTGCTCGCGCGGCGCATTGCCGCGATTGGCTTCGAGCCAGGTGCGCCAGAAACGGGTAATTTGGTCTCCCAGATGGCTGCCGTCGATTCGATTCCGGTCAGCCAGCATGAGGTAGGTTTTCAAGGCGTTGTAGGCGTCTTCCGGATTTGCCGGTGAGAGATCTTTGTATAGGGAAGACGCAGTACGTGCGAATGCTGCGCTATCCGCCGCTACTTGCGGCGCGCGTGCCGCAGCCTGCAGTTGTACGGCATTGGCATTGACTTCGGCCAGGAATGTCTCAAGATTGGCCGCGACCGGTTCCAACATCACCTGCCGCAACCCCTTGAAGTACTCGGAGCGCAGCTTGTTCTCGATCCGTTCGCCCTGGAACAGCCCGAAGCCAAGTGCCAGCGGTTTGTCTGCGCGGTAGCGCTGCAATTGTTCCAGCCTGTCCTGCAGGATTGCCAGCGCTTCCAGGCGGGCCGCCAGGCCAGCGGCCGCCTGCTGGATTTTTACCGTCTTTTCCATGTCGACGTGAACGTTTTCCACATATTGGCGGTTGCTGACGAAGGACCAGCTCCAGCCGCCGAACAACAGCCCCAGCGCTAGCACCGCTGCGTAAAAAGTGCACTGGCGTAGCAGGAGCTTGTTGCGGCTGGCGTATTGGCGCACCAGCTTGCGGTCGGTGAAGATCACCGAGGAAAACAGGTTTTTGAGGAAGAAACCCGTGTTCGAGCTCACGCTCGCCGCCATCCTGCGCCCGGCCGATAGCCCGAACTGCTGGACGATGCGTTGCCCGGTGGCATGCGTGGCCACTCCTTCCTGGATCGCGCTGGTGAAATAGAAACCCCGGAAAACCGGCTTGAACTGGAATGGGTTTTCTTCAAATAGCGTCGCAATGAACATGCGCAGGGGCGGCCTGATTCCGGCGAATTCCATTGGAAAGGCCAGCACACCAGGACCGGCCGGCTGGCCACGGTTGAGCGACATGCGGGTGGTGCCAAGTTCCTTGATGCCTTCGGTCAGTGTGTCGAAATGCTGGTCAAACAGTGTCACCGCGTTGGCCTTGCCATCCATGTCATAGGGCAGTGTGGCTCCCCACACGCGGCCGCGTTCTTCGGCATCGGAATCTTCGAAAAAGTCGACGAAGCCGGCGATCAGGTCGACTTTGGTGAACATGACGTACACCGGCACGAACAGCTCAAGCCGCTCGGTCAGTTCCTGTACCCGCTGGCGCAACTGTTTGGCGAGATTGATCGTGGCCTCGGGGCGGTTGCCAGTCAACTCCGCGATGCTGGCAACGATAACGATACCGTTGATCGGTGCCTTGGGACGGTATTTTTTCAGCAGGTCGAGAAAGCCGAGCCATTCGCTGCGATCCTCTTCGTGCACCGCATAGCGTCCGGCTGTATCGAGCAGGATGCCTTCGGTGGTGAAGAACCAGTCGCAATTGCGCGTTCCGCCTATACCCTGGATGGCCTGGCTGCCCTTGTCGGAGAATGGAAAATTCAGGCCCGAATTCACTACCGCCGTACTTTTTCCTGCGGCCGGGTTGCCGATCACGATGTACCACGGCATTTCGTAAAGGGCGGCCTTGCCGCTGGTTTGCCCAAGCTTGGAACCCTTGATAGTGCGGATTGCATCGAGCAGGCGCTTGCGGAGAATATCCACTTCCTGTTTCTTATCCGCTGGTGCTGCCTTGACCGCCTTTTCCGCCTGGTCCTGGAACATTTGTTCCATTGAGCCGTCCGATTGCCGTTTGCGGTACCACAGCACAAACCAGACGCCGAACCACAGGAGGCAAGCGAGCCCGAGGGCGAGGAACCTCCATTGGATGGCAATGTGGAGTGACGAGCCGACTAGATAGATGGCGGCAAGCGCGAACAGCAGGCCGATTACCGAGATGGTGCGCACGTCTTTGAAGAATTCGATAGTCCGGTTCATTGGGCGGTCCGTTAAACAGCGGTGACCTTAATCTGGTGGCGTCCGGTTTCCACGGACGGGGCCAGCACGGCGGCAGTTCGGTTGACGGCGTGCTCAAGATTTAGCAGGAGTGCAGGGGATGATGTATCGGTGACGTGTCGCACGCCTGCTGCCATGGTCGCAAGACCCGACGCGGCGCCGAGATGCCCACATGATTCACTGACGGCGAGGCGGCTCTGGATCGCATCGAGGTGAGGCGTGTGTCGCGCCATGGTGCCGATACATTCCAGAATACGGCCGGGGCGGTGATCGGTATCGCATACAACCATGCCGATCTGTTCCGGTGTGAGGCTGGACCTTGCCAGGGCGCCATCGGCAGCCAGGTCCAGCGCAGTGTGGGAGGGCTTTCCTGGCGCATCGGCCGAGTGGTCTCGCATGCTGGAGGATGTGCCGGTCAGGAGGCAGGCGGCAGGGGCAGACAATGCATCAAGCCCCGCAGCGCTCGCGCACAGAATGCCGCATGCGCCTTCGCCCGCCATCAGGCCGTTCGGGCAGTTTGTCCCGAACAGGCGCGCTTCAGCTTGCCAATTGGCCAGCACGTCAGGGCACAGCAGGGAGTCGCATGCCAATAGGAGCAGTGCTTGTGGATCGCGAGCATCCCGGGATTCCACTCTAAACCGTTCCAGTTCAGAAATTGCCGATGCATCGTCTTGCGCCGTCACCAGTTCGACCTGCAGATTTCCGTTCGGAGGCAGTGGTAATCGCTGCGTAAGATAATCCAGCGCCAGTTGCCTTTCATGCGGCGCCAACGTATCCGACGCCATCAGCCTGACAAGAATCTGGAACTGTCGGGCTTGGCTGGCCATACCGGCGGCAAAGCGCAACGTTGCGCCGCTGTCATCTTGGCCAATGCTGTTTCGTACGATCGCTTCGGCAAGCACATGACTATCGGGTTCAATCTGGACGATCAACAGTTCGAGCAGAGCGAGTGTGCGGACGAAGCCGACGCGCCAGCCGGACGGCTCGCTGAGATGGCTGGCAGCTTCGGCTTGTGCCAGCCAGCGTTCAATGCTAGCGGTGTCGAGACCCGCAACGCGGCCAGTCAGAACCGGAAAGCCGTCATCGTCGGTCAATTCCGGGTCTGGGCGCGGCCGGGTACGACGTTCGGCGAGCACGCGTGTCAACTCGCCGGCGTCCATCGCCGCATGGGCTACAGCCCACGCATTCAGGATGGCGAGCGCTGGCGCCGGTTGCACATTGGACAGGCTCGACTGTGTCAGCAGATTCTCCGATGTCGCCTGGTGTGCCGGGCTCCTTGGTATAAGGACGTTGCGCCGCTTCAGGATAAGCATGGCGGATAACAGTACGCATGGCAGTAAGGCGAGCCAAAGGACAATGTCCAGCCCCGTCGCGTCCCGTTGCGTGGCCTGCCACCAAAAAATGATGGTGCCCCAGGCCAGAGCGACCAGAACGAGTGAAATAGCTATCGACTTTCTGAGCGTGCGCGATTTTCCTGTCGAAACAGCGGTTTGGGACATCAGAGAATTTGACGAACTGAATGGTTGGTTTGACGAGGTGATGCCGTTTCGGCATCGAAAGGGGGAACTGCGGCTTATTCGCTGCCTGTCGGAAATTGGCCTGAAATCAGTACTGCGCCGCAGGCAGTTACATCACCGTGACGGGCAACAGGGCTGCCATCGATGATGACTGTCGGATCACCACTGACGATGACGGTGGTCCCCCCATGGCCTTTTTGCGGGCAGGTTACGTGGTCGCCGACGCGGGCAATGAATCGGCCGTTCGCATCGGTGGTCGCGGCGCCAACGATAACAGTGCCGCCGTGGTCAGTCGCATCGCCAGTCATGATGAATGATCTCGGCATATCTATTCTTCAATCGCTGTTGTCTTTAATATAACTAATTTAATGATATCGAATAATTGCCTTTAAGACAATTAAATTATTGATATTGCAATATTTTGGGCCTTCTGAGTTCGACATGTCCATAGTCCATCATGCGCCAGCGTCCGCCCCATACAAGGCCGGCGGTTTCGGCGAACCTGCCGTACAGTCGATAGCCTTCCATTACCCATGGATCGCGTTCCGAAATCACGATCTTGCCATCTCGAAAAAAGGCGCTATCGGCGGCAAGCCCGTATTGGTGGTAGCTCTGGTAGGCTCCCGCACTTGTGACTTGGGGGCCGAGTTGCGCTAATTGCGATTGGCGCCCTGGGCTTCGGTAACCCTCGATAAGCGCCATCTGGTATCCATGCTTCTCCATCAATTTGAATACGGTCAACAGTCGATGCCGGAACTCAGTATCGAGTAACGTCCAATCGCGGCTGGCATTGGCAATCTGCGGGCGAATCAAATCAAGGTCTTTGGCAAGAAACATGTCGGGAGGCAGTGCTGGAGGCGGCACCAACTGCTCACCATGCAGTAATGCGGTTACTACGGGATCGGCCTGGACTCTTGTGTCGGGATAGGGTTCCAACTTAAATTGGGGCGATAAAACGAAAGCAATCAGGGCTGGCAAGGCCAGCAGGCCCAGCGTGACAATTGCGATGAGCGGATTGTGATGGATGCGTTGCGGTGTAGTCCTAATGGCCGTGATCATGCGCTGTAGCGGATGGTAACTCCCAGTAGCAATACGGTGACCCTGCAATGAGAGCCGAATCTGTAGTGATACGGCTTTGCTGCTGATCCGCCTGCGCCACGACTGTCGCTTTTCAGCCTGCATTACCTGCCATCCTCCGGCTACGCAAATGCCTCCATACAACATCGCCACCAAGAGAAAGAAGGTTGTTTCATTCACAGTCAATATTCCACCAAAATCAT
>DATEZO010000255.1:0-3030 GCA_035255485.1 Burkholderiaceae bacterium | reverse complement strand
AGTCGTCGGTCGCAGCAAGATGGATTTTGTGCTCTACGAGGGACGAGAAAAGGTTGCGATGGACGTCGGCCAGTTGATGCAGCAGATTGTCGACCGCTACAAGACCGGCGTGCAGATCACCAACGTCACCATGCAAGGTGTGCAGCCGCCGGAGCAGGTGCAGGCGGCATTTGACGATGCAGTCAAGGCAGGGCAGGACCGCGAACGCCAGAAGAATGAGGGGCAGGCCTATGCCAATGATGTTATTCCGAAGGCGCGTGGTGCAGCGTCTCGCCTGATGCAGGAAGCGGAGGCCTATCGGGCGCGCGTAGTGGCCAATGCGGAGGGAGATGCGGCTCGCTTCAAACAAGTGTTGGTCGAGTATCAGAAAGCGCCGGCAGTAACGCGTGACCGAATGTACCTGGACACCATGCAGCAGATTTTTGCTAATACTACGAAGGTGCTCGTGGACAGCAAGAATGGAAGTAATCTTCTGTATTTGCCGCTGGATAAACTGATTTCACAGTCGGCCGCTGGCGATCCGTTAGCCGCGAGGTCCGGAGCCGCGACGCAGCAGCAAGCACCTGCCGTGCCACAATCGAACAACGAATCATTACAATCGATGGATGCCCAAAGATTACGGGATTCTCGCAGTCGCGACGGACGCGATTCGCGTGAAAGGGAGACGCGATAATGAATCGTCTTGTTTCCTATGTCATTGCTGCTCTGATCATCCTGGCATTGATGTTTTCGACCTTGTTTGTGGTTGATCAGCGACAGTATGCGATCGTGTTCGCGCTCGGTGAAGTTAAAAAAGTGATCAATGAACCCGGGCTCCATTTAAAGCTGCCACCACCGTTTCAAAACGTATTGTTTCTGGATAAGCGGATTCTGACGCTTGATACCCCGGAAGCGGATCGTTTCATCACCGCGGAAAAAAAGAATATCCTGGTTGACGCCTATGTGAAGTGGCATATCGTCGATCCGCGTCTGTATTTCATCAGTTTTACCGGGGACGAGCGACGCTCGCAAGACCGCATGTCGCAGATCGTGAAGGCAGCGTTGAATGACGAGATCACCAAGCGCACGGTACGCGAAGTGATTTCCGGCGAGCGTGGCAAGGTGATGGACGCTATCCGGCAAAAGGTCGCCGAAGAGGCGAAGCAGATTGGCGTGGAGATTCTCGATGTGCGCCTGAAGCGAGTGGACTATGTCGAGCAAATCAATAATTCTGTCTATGAACGCATGAAAGCGGAGCGTGCAAGGGTTGCGAACGAGTTGCGCTCCACAGGGGCGGCTGAGTCCGAGAAGATCCGTGCTGATGCTGATAGGCAACGAACAGTGATTCTTGCCGAAGCCTATAGGGATGCCGAAAAAATTCGAGGCGACGGCGACGCAAGGGCATCCCAGACCTATGCGCAAGCGTTCGGGCAGAACCCAGAGTTCTACAAGTTCTATCGGAGCCTCGAAGCCTATCGTGCTAGCTTCCGGAACCATAACGACTTGATGGTGGTTGATCCAAACTCGGAGTTTTTCAAGTATTTCAGAGGCGCCGGATCAGGAGCAGCTTCGGGCTCTCCGAGAAAATGATACGGATGCGATGTGAAAGGATCATTGACCGTTGCTCTCGGGTTGATGCTGCTGCTGGAGGGAATCTTTCCCTTTTTCTTTCCAAGGCAGTGGCGCGAAACATTTAACCGCATTACTCGTTTCTCTGACGGCCAGATCCGATTTCTGGGACTGATCGCGCTATCGTGCGGCATCTTGGTGTTGGGGCTCGTCGAGCTATTTTCTTAAGACATTCTCCTCATGCCCAATTGGCTATTACCTGAAAACATCGCCGACGTTTTGCCGTCTGAAGCGCGCAAACTTGAGGAGTTGCGTCGCAAGCTCCTCGACAACTTCCGGCTATACGGATACGAGCTGGTGATGCCTCCGATGCTTGAGTATCTGGAATCGTTGCTCACAGGTGCTGGGCAGGACATGAGCCTGCGCATCTTTAAACTGGTTGATCAACTGTCCGGGCGTACGATGGGAATTCGCGCCGACATGACGACACAGGTGGCACGCATCGATGCGCATTTACTTAATCGTGCGTCGGTTACGCGGTTGTGCTATGCAGGCAGCGTCCTGCAAACCCGTCCCTCCGGCTTGCATGCGACACGTGAGCCGCTGCAGATCGGCGCCGAGATCTATGGCCATTGCGGCCTGGAAGCCGATGCGGAAATCCAAGAGCTGGTCTTGGCGTCGCTGTCGCTGGCTGGTATCTCGCAGGTACGCCTCGATTTGTGCCATGTAGGTGTGCTGCGTGCCATCATTGCAAACGATGTCAGAGCACAAAAGCATGAGGCGGACTTGTTCAGCCTGCTGGAGGCGAAAGACCTTCCTGGGCTGCGTGAGCTGACGCAGGATTTTGAGGGCGTGACCAGCGATGCATTGCTTGCGTTGCCCACGCTGTATGGCGACGCGACCACGCTTGAACGCGCACGCCGCGTACTGCCGGATGTGGCCGGAATTGCAAAGGCGATGGATGAGCTTGAATTTCTGGTCAGGTCGGCTGATGGCGCGAGCGTGACAATCGATCTGGCTGACTTGCGTGGCTACCATTATCACAGCGGTGTGATGTTTGCCGCCTATGTGCCGGGCTTGCCGAACGCTGTGGCACGTGGTGGGCGCTATGACCATGTCGGCGAGGCCTTTGGACGCGCGCGGGCGGCAACGGGCTTTTCGCTCGACTTGCGTGAACTCGCGCGCCTGATCCCGGTCGCGGAGCGCAAGAGTGCGATTCGGGCTCCCTGGAGTGCAGAGCCGGCGTTAAGGGAAAAGATCGCAGACTTGCGAAGAATGGGCGAGGTTGTCATCCAGGCTTTGCCGGGGCATGAAAACGATCAGGATGAGTTCGATTGCGACCGTGCAATCGTATTTGAAAACGGAAACTGGGTTCTTAAAAATTAGGTTATCAGTATGGCAAAAAATGTCGTTGTCATCGGCACCCAATGGGGCGATGAGGGAAAAGGAAAAATCGTCGATTGGCTGACCGATCATGCGCAG
>DATEZO010000254.1:0-18243 GCA_035255485.1 Burkholderiaceae bacterium | reverse complement strand
CCCAGGCGCAAGGCCATGACATCGTAAGCAGTCAGCGCGGTCTTGCCGCCCATGCGCGAGATCAGGATAAAACCGGTCCAGATCGCCACGGTGCCGGCCGCAGCCAGATAACCCCACAGCTGTTGACGTGACTGTTGTTGTGTATCCACAAAGTACTCCGGTATCAGGGGCGGATGCCATTCCTGGGAAAAACCCACCACAGATTACATCGAGATACAATTCTCGTAAAATGAATTACAAAGATCAAATTCATCTCAAAATGAGAACCATGGAACTGAGCGACCTGCATATTTTCCGCTGCGTAGTCGAGGAAGGCGGCATCTCCAAGGCCGCGCTCAAGCTGCACCGGGTGCAATCGAATGTCACCACCCGTATCCGCCAGCTGGAACAGGAACTCGGCGTGGCGTTGTTCCTGCGCGAAGGCAAACGCCTGCTGCTGACGGCATCCGGCCGCATCCTGCTGGACTATGCGGAACGCTTGCTGGCGCTGGCCGACGAAGCGCGCGGCGCGCTGGCCGACGGCGCGCCACGCGGACATCTGCGTCTGGGCTCGATGATCAGCACTGCGGCGGCACGGCTGCCCGATCGGCTGTCCGCCTTCCATCGCCAGCACCCGGAAGTGCAACTGGAACTGCGTACCGCCGGCACCGGACGGCTGGTGGCGGAGGTGCTGGATGGGACGCTCGACTGTGCGCTGGTCAGCGGCCCGGTGGAAGATGTCCGGCTGGAAAACACGGCGATTTTTTACGAGAAGCTGGTCGTGGTGGCGCCCGCCGGCCACCCGCCGATCGGCTCCGCGCAGGATTTGCAAACACGCACGCTGCTGACCTTTGAATCCGACTGCGCCTACTATCAACGCCTGGAGAGTTGGCTGAGCGCCGACCGGGTGGTGGCCGAACGCATCGTCGAACTGGCCTCCTACCACGCAATCATCGGCTGCGCGGCTTCCGGCATGGGTATTGCGCTGGCGCCGCAAAGCCTGCTCGACAAGCTCAACGTCGGCGATACGGTGTCGCTCCATGCGCTGCCGGAAGCGCTGGCGCAGGTGACCACGGTATTGATTCGCCGCCGCGAAAAAATCAGCGGTGCAGTCGCTGCCCTGTTACGAATACTGGGCGCTGGCAGCGGGGAAAGCGCATGAACCAGCCGCAAAATCAAAGCCGCACCGGTAATACGTAGGGGTCAATAAGCGCAGCCCTTGCAGGACGCCTATCCGCTTGCAAGCGGATACCGTTCGGCAGGGCGCGGGCAGTGCCCCGCGAAACCCCTGCGCCACCATTGCGCCGCATGAGCAGTTTCAATCAGACAATATTTTCTGCAAAAATACCGCATTGCCATTCTCTGCCAGCAGACTGTAGCCATCAAAGCCGAACGCGCGATAGAATTGTTGCGCAACCCGGTTGCCCTGCAACACTTCAAGCGTCAGCTTGCAGCAGCCGCGTTCCCTGGCAAGCTGTTCGACCTGGCGCAGCATGCGATGCGCGATCTTTTGCCCCCGGTATGCCGGCAGCACCACCACGTCATGGATATTCACCAGCGGCTTGCAGGCGAAAGTGGAAAACCCTTCAAAGCAGTTGACCAGACCTGCAGGCTCGCCCTCGGCAAAGGCGAGCACGCCGAATGCGGTCGGGCGCTGCGCCAGCGCTGCCACCAGGTTCTGCCTGGCATGCGCGCTCAATGGATGGCTGCCGCCCATCGGATCCATCGCATAGGCATCCAGCAAATCGATCAATGCCTTGGCGTGCAAAGGCTGGTTGTAATCAATTTTTACAATATCGATATTCATGCATTATCTTTCCGGTGGAAAACGGCGGATCTGCCGATTTTTACAAAAATGTCCATTGTATTGCCCAAAAGAAATGTGGTAGTAACCACAACAGATATGTGCCTGCAACTGATAATTGCGTTTATCATGCCATTGCGTAATTACCCCATAAATTGATATACGGAAATCTGTGTCTATGGGATGATTTTCGATGAATAATAAATTGGCGATCAGGCTCAAAGGAAACATGATTGGCGACATGTTATTCAATACGGTACTGCACCGCAAAATGAATCAAAACGCTGATCAATTTACGCATGACAACCTGTCGTTTCCCCCGTTTACCCTTGCTTGCCGTCACCTCGCAGTTGAGGGGCCCGCTGTTGTCATTCTGGCGCCATGAGATCGGATGATGAGTAATCTGCTTACTCACATGGTGGAAATCACCAGCCATCGCGACCACACGCTGCTTGACTTGTCGGTGCTGTCGGCATTGCAGGAACTGGTCGGCGCCTCCGAAATCCGGACGCTTGAAATTTTCCGCTTCCGGAATGAATTGTTCATGCGGCAGCGCGTATCGACCAGGCCGGGGCAACGCTTCCCGGTCGATGACGATACCGACCTTGATCATAGCGGAGAACCGGTCTCGCATTTTCCGGCACTGCTGGCCTGCATCGAAAAACACAAGGCCTATTGCAAAACTGTCACGCCTGACGGCACGCATATGCTCTGGTTTCTCATCTGGATTAACGACAAGGTGAATACGTGCGTCGAATTCACGAATACTGCGCCGTACAGCCGCCAGTCAAGGAAAGTCATCGACGGCATCCTGCGCGTCTATAACAATTACCAGAACCTGCTCGATTACAGCGAGCGCGACTCCCTTACCGGCCTGCTGAACCGCAAGACATTCGACGAAAAGTTTTCTCGCATGGTCGCCACGATGCCGCACAGCGAAAGCCCGAAGCCGGAAGACCAGCAAGATGAGCAAGACCGTCGGCATCATGCGGATGGCAAGGAGCAATGGCTGGGCGTTGTCGATATCGATCATTTCAAGCGGGTGAATGACCAGTTCGGCCATTTATACGGCGACGAAGTATTGATTCTGGTGGCCAACCTGCTGCGCTCTTCATTCCGCATGCAGGATCGGATCTTCCGCTTCGGCGGCGAGGAATTCGTGATTCTGCTGCGCTCCACCACGCTCAATGAGGCACGCAAAATTTTCGAGCGATTCCGCGGCAATATCGAGCAGCACGAATTCCCGCAAGTGGGACGGGTGACGGTCAGCGTCGGTTTTGCCAGCATTGCCAACGACACGCCGGTCGTGATCCTGGGGCATGCCGATCAGGCGCTGTACTATGCCAAGGCCAATGGCAGGAATCAAGTGTGCTATTACGATGAACTGGTGCAGCAGGGATTGCTGCATTCCGAAATATCAAACGAAACCGCCGAATTCTTCTTTGATTGACATGGCGCCGGCCGGCAACGGCGACTGGCAGCACCGGGAAATCGTCTTTGATCTATTTTTATACTGAATACAGTATTTTTAAACTGCCTCGAATTTCCTTCGCGATTGACTGTTTTTTTAGCCATACTCCCCATTAAAACCTCCATCAAAGCGTTGGCTCGGCAGCACTTGAGGCAGACGGCGAGGCTGCGCTTTTAGCGGTAGTCAGTAGTAATACGCTGCTTAAAATAATGCCCATGGCGACCGCTTCGCGTTTGCCGATCACTTCATCGGCAAACGCGCTGCCGAGCGCCACCGCGATAATCGGATTGACATAGGCATAGCTCGATACCAGCGCCGGTGACACGGTCGACAACAGATACATGTAGGCAGTAAATGCCGCCAGGGAACCGGCAACCACCAGGTACGCCCAGGCAAAAAACGCCGGGCCGGTGACCGACGTGGCCAGCGATTCACCGCGCAACAGTGCAATCAGCAACAAAAAAACGCCGCCTGACAGCATTTCGCTGGCGAAGCCCATTGCGCCGGGCGCCAGCGACAGCTTCTTGAGCGACAGCACGGAGCCGAAATTCCAGCAGATGATGGCGCCCAGCAGCGCCAGGGCACCCAGCGGTTGCGCAGAAAATTCGCCGCCGCCGGCCAGCAATGCCGCCCCGGCAAATCCGATCGCAATACCGCCCCATTCCCGCCCCGTCGGCCATTCACCGAACGCACCGCTGCACAACGCCAGAATCAGCGGCGAGCAGGCAATGAATACCGCCGTCATGCCGGAAGAAACAGATTGCTGGGCGAGCCCGATCAGGCCCATGCCACCACCCAGCAGCAGAATGCCGACGATGCCGCCATCACGCCATTGCCGCCGGTTTGGAACCGGCGCGCCACGCCATCTCAGCCAGCCGAACAGCAGCGCGCCGGCCACCAGGAAACGCGTGCCCATCAGCAGGAAAGGCGGAAAGGACTGCAAGGCCACGTGGATCGCCAGATAAGTCGATCCCCAAACGAAATACACCGTCAGCAGTGCCGGCAGCACCAGTTTTGGCAAGGTACGCATCGATTCATTTCCCTGTGTTGAATGTTAAACAGTGTATGCGCCGCAAATCCGGTTTTAAATGGATAATGCAAGGGAAAATCTTCCAAAAACCTTCGCTTTAATTGAAATAGCAAGACTTCGCCATGAAAATAGAACTGGACGCAATGGATGCGAAAATCCTCGACATCCTGCAGGCCGACGCGCGCACCACGCTAGCCGGCATCGGGCGGCGCATCCACATGAGCCAGCCGGCGGTGGCCGAACGCGTCAAGCGCATGGAAAACGCCGGCATCATCGCCGGCTATCATGCGCGCATCAATCCGGCGGCACTGGGATACGGCATCACCGCCTTCATCCGGGTCGCGCGCCGCGCACACGATACGCCGGTCGAAGCCGTGGCGGCGCAACTGCCGGAAATTATCGAATGCCATTCGATCACCGGCGACGACTGCAGCATCTTAAAAGTGGTTGCCGCCTCGGTGGCGGAACTGGAAAAGGTGATCGTGGAACTTGCGCGCTGTGGCGTGACATCGACCTCGCTGATCCTGTCGTCCCACATCGAGCGCAAACCCATCAAGCCGGTTGCATAGCGCATGATGCATTAATATTCGCCCATGGAACTGCGCCAACTCCGCTACTTCGTCGTGATTGTCGATCACGGCTCGCTGTCGCGCGCCGCGCGCGTGCTGCATATCGCGCAACCGGCGCTGACCCAGCAGATCCGTCATCTGGAAGAAGAACTGCATGCGCAATTGCTGCATCGTTCTGCCCAGGGCGTGCTGGCGACCGATGCCGGCAAGATCTTTTATGAACATGCGCAAGCGATCCTGAAACAGATCGATGACGCCAAGTCGGCAGTGGCGCAGACTACCGGTAAGCCGGCCGGCACCGTTGCGCTCGGCATACCGCAAAGCGTATCCGGCGCATTCGCCCTGCCGCTGCTGACCGCGGTGCGCGCCACCTATCCCGAAATCTCGCTGCAACTCACCGAAGAATTGTCGGGCAGCCTGATCGAACAATTGCGCTCCGGCCGCATCAACCTGGCCATACTGTTCGATGACGGCCAGCTCGGCGCATTTGCCACGACGCCCCTGATCGAAGAAGCGCTGATGTACATCACCTGCGCCAACTCGCGCTTCGCGACGCGCGGCAATTCAATCGCGCTATCCATCGCCGCAAAAATGCCGCTGATCCTGCCCGGCCTGCAGCATGGCGTGCGACCGCGCATCGAAAACATCGTACGCGACGCAGGGCTGTCGCTCGATAACGTCACCGACATCAATTCCATCGCCATCCTCAAATCGGCGCTGCTGGCCGACATGGGGGCAACCCTCCTGCCGGTGGCGCCCATCCTGCCCGAGGTGGAAAACGGCACCCTGATCGCGCGTCCGATTACCGGCGCCAGCATTGCGCGCACGGTGTGCCTGTGCGCATCGCGCACTATCCCGCTGACAAATGCGGCAGCTGCGGTCGAACGGCTGGTGCTGGAAGTGGCAAGCGAGTTGTGTCGCAGCGGACGCTGGCTGGGCGCGAAAAGCCTGATGCATTAGCGCGTGATGCATGCCAGAAAGCAAAAAGCCCGGTCGGATGGACCGGGCTTTTGCCTGAATTTTCTGGTGGGTCGTGAGTGGCTCGAACACTCGACCTACGGATTAAGAGTCCGCTGCTCTACCAACTGAGCTAACGACCCGGAAAGGCGAAATTATATCAATAAATGTAGTACACGGTAATTTTTCCTTAAAAAAATAATGCCCTCGCTACAGCAGAACACGTTGTGCAGGCTCGCTGGAAGGATTGCATGACGACCATGGTTGCGGGAATCCGGCTGCAATCAATGCCATAGAATTTTCTTATACCCCTATCCGTATTCCCTATTTGCGCCCGGCACGCCTTCTCCTTACACTTGCAAATAGAGCAAATTCAAAATTTGCACTAGTGGCCGTTACCTCGGCCCTTGCTGCTTAGCAGGCGTGCGCCTTACCCGGCACATTCAATGCAAAGCGCTATCTGAATCATCATTTTGGAGACTGTATGCAAACCCCTTCCGCACCCGAGACTGCCGGGTTGTCCGACGCCGTCCGGCGCAATGTCACCTCTCTTGCGCCGGTCGGCCTCGATGACAAATACACGTCCACTTCCGGCCTGATCTACCTGTCCGGCATACAAGCGCTGGTGCGCCTGCCAATGATGCAGCGCCAGCGCGATCTGGCAGCCGGATTGAATACCGCGGGCTTTATTTCCGGCTATCGCGGCTCGCCTTTGGGCGGACTGGACGAAACGCTGTGGAAGACCCAGAAGCTGCTGGAACAGAACCACATCAAGTTCGTGCCGGGCGTCAACGAAGATCTGGCGGCCACCGCGGTCTGGGGCACGCAACAGGTCGATCTGATCGGGCCGGCGCGATATGACGGCGTGTTTGCCATGTGGTACGGCAAGGGGCCGGGCGTGGATCGCTGCGGCGACGTATTCAAGCACATGAACCATGCCGGCACCGCAAGAAATGGTGGCGTGCTGCTGGTGGCGGGCGACGATCACGGCGCGTATTCATCGACACTGCCGCACCAGTCGGACCATATCTTCTCGGCCTGCATGATCCCGGTGCTGTATCCATGCAATGTGCAGGAGTACCTGGATCTTGGCCTGCATGCGTGGGCGATGTCGCGCTATTCCGGCTGCGCGGTCGGCTTCAAGGCGCTGGCCGATACGGTGGAGTCGAGCGCATCGGTCGATGCCGATCCGTTCCGTCTCCAGATCAGGTATCCCGCCGATTTCGTGATGCCGGAAGGCGGCCTGAATGCGCGGCTGTCGAATGACACGCTCGGCATCCAGGCGCGCAAACAGGAAGCGCTGATGCAGGATTACAAGATTTACGCCGCGCTTGCCTATGCGCGGGCCAACCAGCTCAATCACACCACGATCGACAGCCCGCAAGCCAGGCTGGGCATCATTGCCTCCGGCAAATCGTATCTGGATGTGCTGGATGCGATGGAAGAGCTCGGCATCGATGAAAAGATGGCAGCCGAGATCGGCATCCGCCTGTTCAAGGTATCGATGCCGTGGCCGCTGGAGCCGGACAGCGTGCGCCATTTCGCCGAAGGGCTGGATGAAATCCTGGTGGTGGAAGAAAAACGCCAGATCGTCGAATACCAATTGAAGGAACAACTCTACAACTGGCGCGATGACGTGCGCCCGCGCGTGATCGGCAAGTTCGACGAGAAGGGCGAATGGGTGCATCCGCACGGTGAATGGCTGCTGACATCGAAGGCCGACTTTTCGGTGGCGCAAATCGCGCGCGTGATTGCGAGTCGCATCGCGCGCTTCCATACCAGCGACCTGATCAAGGCGCGCCTGGCCTTCCTCGAAGCCAAGGACGCAGTGCTGACCAAGGCCGTCCATACCCCGCCGCGCCCGGCGTGGTACTGCTCGGGCTGCCCGCACAATACCTCGACCAAGGTGCCGGAAGGTAGCCTGGCGCTGGCCGGCATCGGCTGTCATGTGATGGCGACAGCAATTTATCCGGAGCACAACAAGCTGACCACACACATGGGCGGCGAAGGTGCGCCATGGATCGGCCAGGCGCCGTTCTCGACCTTGCCGCACGTATTCCAGAACCTGGGCGACGGCACCTATTTCCATTCCGGCTACCTGGCGATCCGGGCCGCGGTCGCCGCGAATGTCAACATGACCTACAAGATCCTGTACAACGATGCGGTGGCGATGACCGGCGGCCAGCCGATAGACGGCACCATCACGGTGCCGATGATGGCGCAGCAAATGGCGGCCGAAGGCGTCAAGCGCATCGCACTGGTGACCGAAGACCTGAGCCGGTATGCGGACCGCTCCGGGCTGCCGGCGATCGTCAGCCTGCATGACCGCAAGGAAATGGATGCGGTGCAGCGCGGACTGCGCGAGTTCAAGGGCGTATCGGTGCTGATCTACGACCAGACCTGCGCCGCCGAAAAACGCCGCCGCCGTAAAAAAGGCGAATATCCGGACCCGGCCAAACGCCTGTTCATCAACGAAGCGGTGTGCGAAGGCTGCGGCGATTGCGGGATTGCTTCGAACTGCACATCGCTGGTGCCGGTGGAAACCGAATTCGGCCGCAAGCGTGCGATCGACCAGTCGTCGTGCAACAAGGATTATTCCTGCGTCAAGGGCTTCTGCCCGAGCTTCGTCACGGTCGAAGGCGGCACGCTGAAAAAATCGAAATCCGGCAATGCGCAACAGTACGATTTCGGCGTATTGCCGGAACCGGTGCTGCCGGCATGCGACGCGCCTTACAACATCCTGCTGAACGGCATCGGCGGCACTGGCGTGATCACCATCGGCGCACTGGTCGGCATGGCCGCGCATCTGGAAGGCAAAGGCGTATCGGTGCTCGACATGACCGGCATGTCGCAAAAGAACGGTTCAGTCACTTCGCATATCCGCATCACGCAAATACCTGGCGTCATTCGCGCGCAGCGCATCGCAACCGGCGAAGCCGATCTGGTGCTGGGCTGTGACATGCTGACCGCCGGCGCGCAAGATGCGATTGCAAAGATGCGCCCCGGCCGCACGCGCGCCGTGGTAAATACGCACCAGCAGCCGACCGGGCATTTCACGCAAAACCCGGATTGGCGCTATCCGGCCAGCGAGGTGCAGGCACTGATCCTGGAATCTGTCGATCAGCGCGCCGACTTCATCGACGCTACCGGGCTGGCCACCGCATTGATGGGAGACTCGATTGCGGCCAACCTGTTCATGCTCGGCTTCGCCTGGCAGAAAGGCTGCATCCCGGTGTCGGAAGCAGCACTTCTGCGCGCAATCGAACTGAATGGCGTGGCAATCGAATCGAACCAGAAGAGCTTCCTGTGGGGCCGCCGCGCCGCGGTCGACCTGAAGCGCGTGGAGCAGATCGCATTGCCGCAGCAAACAGTCATGCTGCACATACCGCAAAGCCTGGACACGCTGGTCAAGCGCCGCCTTGCCTTCCTGACCGACTACCAGGATGCCGCTTACGCATCGCAGTACGAGGCGCTGATCAACACCGTACGCACTGTCGAAGCCGGCCTCGGCGTCGGCGACAGGCTGTCGCGCGCGGTTGCGCAATCCTACTTCAAGCTGATGGCATACAAGGATGAATACGAAGTCGCGCGGCTGTACACGGATGGGTGTTTCATCGACAAGCTGCGGCAGCAGTTTGACGGCGACTTCACGCTGAAATTCAACCTCGCGCCGCCGCTGCTGGCAAAGAAGGATGCAAAGGGACATCTCGTCAAAGCCGAGTACGGCTCATGGATCTGGCAAGGCTTCAGGCTACTGGCGAAGCTGAAGAAGCTGCGCGGCACGAAGCTCGACGTGTTTGGCTATACCAAAGAGCGCAGGATGGAACGTGCGCTGATCGGCGAATACCGCGCCGTGGTGCTGTCCTTGCTCGATGGGCTGAACAGGGACAATCTCGGCCTCGCGCTGGAGATTGCCGCGCTGCCGGAGAAGGTGCGCGGGTTCGGACATGTGAAAGAGAAAGCGGTTGTGGAGTATCGAAAACGGCTGACAGAACTGCGGAGCAGATTTGCGGCGGCAGGGTTACCGCATGCTGCGTAGGGTGGCGATTTACCGGTGTAGCGTGTGCCTGCCCTGGCACAATACTGCCTCGTTGTTCTTTCTATTAGCCGACAATAAAGTCTATCGGACATTGCCCGCTTTCGGCCGATTCTGTTGGAAAAGTCATGGAGAAATATTCCAGGTAATTCTGCACGCCCAAAGTAGGCTGGTCTGGTAGCAATTCCTGCTGATTCAATGCGCTATTGGTGCGCTTGCTGAAATGGCGTCGGGTGTTTTAGATCGTATGAAGCGCACGGCGCAACAAAGCGCCCACAGAGACCTGAAGCGAAATATTGCCTATCGACTTTTTCAACAGAATCGGCCGGGTGCAGAAGCTCAAGCGATCTTCTCAACTGCCCGGTAAGTAGCTCTAACGGTCATGGCGAAGGACCACCCAAGTGCATGCAATTGCGCCATGGCCGCCCTCCTCCTGCCCCGCTTCGCGCCCCACGGCAGGGCTTGCAAGCGCTTCCGGCTGCGGCAGCGCGGAACAGGTTCCGCGAAACCCCGCCTTCGCCCCGCAAGCGGGCGAGGGTATTGGAATGAGCGCTGCACGACTTTTACGTTAATCCCGCATCGCGCATCGTTGCGACAACGCGGAAATGGCGGCAGGCGCAATGCCTTGCCGCCGCGCATTTTACAAGCAGGACAGGTTCGCTGACCTGCATCAAGCCCCCACCACACCGTACGCCTATTCTCGAAAAGATAACCGCGCGCGGTTGTAATCCGGGCGCCGGATATTGTTGCGCCGCAGGTTTTCCTGGCGGGCAGGACCGGCATGCCTGGCGAAGGCGACCCGACGAGCGGGTTTCGTCCCACGCCGTCGGTTCCAGGACACCGGCAACGCAAACAATGGCAACCCGTATCTGGAAGCGCCGGCCGGGCATGTCCCGCGAAAACCAGTGCCACAGGCAAGGAAAGCACAGCGCCAACCAGGGAATCGCCAGGAAGAATTGTGGAACACAACACCATGCGCATACTGTCGAAATGCCTGTTCCCGGTAATGTATCTTGCCCTGCTGTCGATACCGGCACTGGCAGACGATCACGGCCGGCCGCATGGCCGCAATAACGCACACGACCGCAATACCCGCTGGCATGGCGACGTGCGGCGATTCCATGAGCACGACCTGGCGCGCTGGCGCGGCGGTCACTGGACACATGGCCGGCATGACGGCCGGTCTGGCTGGTGGTGGGTAGTCGGTACGATCTGGTATTTCTACCCCGAGCCGGTATATCCGTATCCGGACCCGTATCAGCCGCCGCTCACGGTGCTTCCGCCGCCGGCGCCGCCCGCCGCACCACCGCGGTACTGGTACTACTGCCCGAATCCGCCGGGATATTACCCCTACGTACCGCAGTGCCTGACCAATTGGCAGCGTGTGCCGGCAACTCCACCGTAAACCCCCAACCGCCATGACGACGCATTCCAGGCGGACGATCCGGCCGGAGGATTCTTAATTTGCGTCTTGCAGCAATTGAGCAACCAGTTCTTCCACGAGATAGCGGCGATGCGGCGGCAATGCCTGGATTTTTGCCGTAAGAGCCAGCGCTTCCGGGGTTGGTTTACTGTTCATTGTTGTCGCCACCGACGCTCCATAGACTTCCAATTCTTCGTTGACTTTCAATGGCTTTTCCGGCGACGGCCCATAGTGCAGCCAATGCTCATCGACCTGTAACCAGCTGGCCAGGGTCGCCAATTTGTCCTTCGTCGGTATGGCCCGCCCGGTGAGCCATTTATGCGCGGTTTGCGGCGATATCGCAGTACCCCGATATCGCAGGTTGAATCGCAACGCCAGTTCGGTCGCTCCGCGCACCGGCTCCGGACTGCGGTACAGCGCAAGCTTTAGCCGCTTGGAAAATGCACTTTTTTCATCATTGGTAGGCATGCGCATATTCTGCGGCAGGCCGTATTCAGGCGCATCAACCATATGGGATAATATTATCTTGTGCAGTTTAAAAATAACTGGTTCAGGATGCGCTTCGAGCACTGCGATTCGACTCGGGACAAAAGCAATCCGGCTTGAAGGAGGGCGAATGCCGTTTGATGAAACGCGAATTCGGATTCATCAGTTGGCGATGCTGATCGCCGACGATGCGGCACGCACGGACGTCGAAATACAATGCCCGAGCTTTACCGGCGACGGCCGCGAGCCCGTGACTGCCGAAGAAATCCGCTCCGCCTGGTACGACATTTCGCTGGTGGATGCCGAGATGGCAACGATTATCCGCATGGCGGTCAGCTACCTCGCATTACGCGGGCAGGTCATTCATCATCCGTCGAACCAAAACTGGATACGGATGCACCACAGCAAGACGACCATGCAGGAACCGTAATGGCGGCATAGCGACGATGTGAAACCGGATAACGCAAAGCCGGGTAGCCTGTTCCCGCTTGCCGGAAATTTCCTGTGCTTGCCGTATTTGCCGCCTGCTTGTATTCGCGACGGCGAAAAACAGAATTGTCTGATTGCAGGGACAGGATTAAATATTAATTTCAACCCGACTATTTCCATCAGTCTTCAAGCCAACGGGTGTCTCAAGCCGACGCTACACAGGCAATAGAAAGCTATTCCAAATATCGTTGGCCTATTGGCCTGTTGGGCGGTTGAAATGGCGCATGGAACGCCGCCTTCCTTATCATTGCTCACGCAGGACATACAGCGCCGCGCATAAGATCCCGCCAACGACATACAGCGTCCATGTTTGCGAAATGGCGTAGGGATAAAGCATCAGGCCGACGCCGATCCACTTGGGATAGCCGCGTGAGGTTTTCTTTCCGTAGCGATAGGCGGCAATGCCGATGATGCCGAAAAGAAGAGCGCCGAACAGGTACGCGGGCGTCGGAAGCGCCAGGCCAAGAGATCCGAGGGTATTCAAGTCATCCATAGGGTGGTCGCCTTCTTTGTCATCGTGCATGCAAGTCAGGGTTGCCCATTGCATGCAGCAGGCTTGACTCTTCCATCATGCAATTCCGCGATGCATATCGGCCAGCACAGGAGCACCCTGCCCGCCTGTCGAAGAAAATTATCCGCACAGTATATCGCCGACGGCTGGAAAGGACCGGACCACACCGGCAACAGGATGAAAACAGATCAATTCAACACCGCAAGAATTGCAACAGCGTACGCGGAAAACAGACACAGACTTTTTTGCCCCGCCATCTGAAGGAATTGGCAACCATTCTTCTTGTCCAAGGAAGGGTTTCCAGATGTGCCCAGATATTTTCCCAAATCAAAGGATTTCAAAATGGCAATTACACGCAATGTCGGTGGTGCCGACAAAACCGTTCGCATTATTGCTGGCGTGGCGCTTCCCGCCTTTGCTTTGCTGTATGGCGGTGGCGTACTGCTGCGCGGGCTCGCCGGCGTCGTTGGCGTAACCGCGCTGACCACGGGGCTAACCGGATATTGTCCTTTCAATAGTCTGCTCGGCATCAATACCCGCAAGGAGAGCCAAGGTAACAATGTGCTTTTGACACAGGCAACCCGGGGTACCGGCATATCTTCGACGCCAGAAAAGCCGAGCGACGATATACCGCTGACACAGGAAAATCGTGCCCTTTTGCACTGAAACGCCTGGGAAGTTTTCCCCGGGCGGAATTTGCACCGGAGGCTGACGGCATGATGTATGGCTATGGTTACGGATACGATCACGCATGGATGTTTGGCGGGCTGATCATGATCCTGTTCTGGTTCCTGGTGATTGCCGTAATTGCCGCCGCCATCAAATATCTGTTTGCGGGCAAGCATGGGCAACATGGGCGTAGCGCGCGCGACATACTGGATGACGCCTACGCACGCGGCGAGCTCAGTCGCGACGAATATTTCCAGAAGCGCGACGATTTACAGAAGAAATAAACCGGGTTCCATGGAATTGCAACCAATGTCCTGAATCGGCAAGGAGAAAAAAATGAACCATTTCAATGCTCGCCATCGCTTCCTGTTGATCGCTGTCGCCACGGCCTTTGGGCTCGGTGTGCCGGCGGCATCCTCCGCACAGCAGGATGGCAGAGGCGCGGCGCCACCCGAGACAAGGAGCGGAAACTATGGCGGGATGGGCCCCGGCATGATGGGTGGTTATCATGGCGGCTACGGTTACGGTCCCGGCATGATGGACGGCTATGGCCCCGGCATGATGGGTGGTTATGGCCCCGGCATGATGGGTGGCTATGGCATACGGGGGCTCGGCGCACTCGACCTGTCGCGCGAGCAAGTGTCGAAAATCGACAAGATACGCGATGAAGCGCGCAAGAGGCATTGGGAGCTTGGCGGCAAAATGACGGATGAATATGCCCGCTTGCGTGATCTCAATAATGCAGACAAGCGCGATCCCGCAGCCATCGGCCGGCAGTACGCCAAAGTGCAGGATATCCAGCGACAAAT
Source organism: Burkholderiaceae bacterium (assembly GCA_035255485.1). Classification (GTDB taxonomy): domain Bacteria; phylum Pseudomonadota; class Gammaproteobacteria; order Burkholderiales; family Burkholderiaceae_D; genus DATEZO01. The sequence goes on along the minus strand of DATEZO010000254.1, from coordinate 4,010 downwards.
GATGGAACTGTCGGTCGATACCGATAACCGGATCGAGTCGGTCCTCACGAACGAACAGCGCACACGCCTGCACAACATGCGGCGCTGGGGCGACTGAGACGCCATTCAATCAGGCGCCCTGAGCTCCGACCCGGATAGGGGCGCTTCGGATGGCGATGCGCGACCGCTCTCCTACCCGGCAAGCGACTTCATCACCATGCCGATCGCGACCAGGGCCGATACCGCGCCGAATCCTTTTTGCATTTGCGGACCCGGTAACCGGGATGCGATCATTCGCCCGGCGAGCATGCCGGCAAGCGCGCCGGCAGCAAATGGCAGCGCGATGCTCCAGTTCAGATTGCCGGACGAAACGCTCGACACGATTCCGCTGAACGATACCAGGGCGATGACTGCGAGCGAGGTGGAGGTTATCGAGTGCATTGTCAGGTCGCTGTGGCGCTTGAGAGACGGCACGATCACGAAGCCGCCGCCAACCCCGAGCAGACCTGATAACAGGCCGGCAAGACCGCCGGACAAAGCGAGCGCACGTGCGCAAGACGCACTCCAGACAAAGCGCCCGGTAGCGCTGCTCCGCATGCACAGCGCCTGGCGCTGCTGCTCGGATTCATCGGGCGCATTGCGTGCATCGCGCAACGCCCGATACGCGACCAGCAGCAGGACAATGGCAAACACGGCGCTCAGCCAGCGGTTGTCGACGCGCCGTGCAAGCCAGATGCCAACGGGCGCCAGCAGCATGCCGACCGATCCCATCAGCAGCGCCGCACGGTAGCGAACGATCCCTTCCTTCAGGCCGTGCGCGGCGCCCAGTGCTGCGGCGATGCCGACCGCGAGCAGCCCGACTGGAGCCGCCTGGACGACATTGAGTTTCAAAATGAATACCAGCAGTGGCACTGCCAATATACCGCCGCCGGCGCCGGTCAGCGCCATTACCGCCCCGACCGCCAGACCCAGAGCGAGCTCAATGATCATCCGTCTTCCCGTCCTTGCCATACAGGTCGTACAGCACGCTTATGACCGCAATCACTTTTGCGGCGGCAATGGCATAAAAAATCTGTTCCCTCTCGTGCCGCGTGCGAAAGATGTTTCATGCCGGTTCGATGGACGGGAAGATGGCACCACAACGAGCGGGGACTGCTGAAACGGCATTCCATTTTTCGCCCGCGTCAAATAGAACTTTTGACAATGACAAAAGGTCATAGTTTCAGAATTTACCTATGCCCGAATGGTCGAGCAGCGGGACCGGCGGATGGGGATCGACAGCGCTGACAAGCGCCGGGAACGCGCGGAACTGCAGAAGGTGGCAAGGCCGCAGTCCGGCGTCGACGACCTGAAGGGCAAGTTCGGCCGCCCGACGAAAGACTTGCCAGGCGTAGTCGACAAGAAGAATGCAGGCAGGCAGGCAGAACGCCGGCCCGCCTGGCGGCAAGGAGGGTGAATGATTTTTCGCCAGTTGTTCGAACCGCTATCGTGCACCTATACCTATCTGCTCGGATGCGAACAGAGCGGGCAGGCGATCCTGATCGATCCGGTGGTCGTGGCGATGGAGCGCGACCTCGACCAGATCCACCAGCTCGGACTGACGCTGGCCTGCACCCTCGATACGCATATCCACGCGGACCATATTACGGCTGCGCTCGAACTGAAGCAAAAGACCGGCAGCAAGATTGCCGCGCCCGCCTTCGACCGCCTCCCCTGCGTCGATACCGGCGTGGAGGAAGGACGTCCGTTCCGGGTCGGCAGCCTGGTGCTGCAGCCGCTGCATACGCCGGGACATACGGACGGCCACCATGCCTATCTGTGCGGCGATCGCGTATTTACCGGCGATGCGCTGCTGATCGAGGGTTGCGGCCGGACCGACTTCCAGAACGGCAATCCCGATGCGTTGTTCCGCAGCGTGCACGAAAAGCTGTTTTCGCTGCCGGACGACTGCCTGGTCTACCCGGCGCATGACTACGACAACCGGCGCGTATCGTCGATTGCGCAGGAGAAGAAGCGCAACCCGCGACTGGGCAAAGAGCGGACGCTGGAGCAGTTCAGGGAGATCATGGCCAACCTGAATCTGCCGTATCCGACATTCATCGATTACGCCGTGCCGGGCAACCGGCAATGCGGCGCATGCCCGTCGCATTTGCCGGACGAGCTCAGGAAATACTGCCAGCAAATGACGGAGAGCCGGCAGGGTTGATGGTGCAGCCGCGGACAATGCGGCATTGTTCTCATAACGCATGAGCGAAGGAGCAGGAATGATTCCGACAACACAACGCGTGGAAGCGAATACGCCCGATGCCATCAACCGGCAAACCGGGCAGCAGGCAAGGGAAACCTTCTCCCGCTATGCCGACGCAAGCCCGCAGCAGATCGACCAGCGCCTGCGCGAACTGGACCGCGAGTGGAATACCGAGCGCATCATCGAAACCGAGGCGCCGCTGACGGTTGCGCTTGGCGCGGTCCTTGGCCTGGTGCATGACCGCAGGTGGTTCGCGCTCTCCGCCACGGCAGCCGGCATGCTGCTGCTGCACAACCTGCAGGGATGGTATCCGCTGCTGCCGGTGTTGCGGCGTCTCGGCGTGCGCTCGCAAAATGAAATCGAACAGGAACGCAGCGCCTTGCGGGCATTGCGCTCCGGGCACGCAACCCGCCATTGAGGAGACAGTCATGATCCCTGATACCGCAACACGGGTGCAGCAGCATACCGCACCGGAACGCAACGCCCGGATTCACGAAGAGATGGAAAGCCGGATCGCCGCTTATGCGGCCGACGACCGCACCGCGCTTATCGGCAACAGGCTGGATGAACTGGACCGGGAATGGGATGTGGAGCGCACCCTGCAAACCAATTTCGCCACGGTGTCGCTGCTCGGCCTCGCGCTTGCCGCAACGGTCGACAAGCGCTGGGCCGCGCTGACGATCGGGGCATCCGCCTTCATGGTGCAGCATGCGCTGCAGGGCTGGTGTCCGCCGCTGGCGGTGCTGCGCCGGCTGGGCTTGCGCACCGCGAAGGAAATCAACGAAGAGCGCTTTGCGCTCCAGTCCATGCGCGGCGATTTCAACCGACCCGGCTGACACGCTTGACAGCTTGTTTGACGCATCACCTGCCGATCCAGGGCACGAAATATACCTGCGTCAGTATTTTTTAACAACCGCAATTCGATTGCGAATTTCACCATGTTTTTGAGGATACTCCCCGGTTTTCCTGAGTGACCGAGGCGGTCATCATTAGCGGCGGAATTGCCGGCCGCACCTGCGCAACATGCAACACCGGGGCGACTGAGATCGGACCAATGCTTCTGCCGGCTGGCATTTCCGTTGTCACTGGGGCATGATTCGGTTTTCCGCCCGGCCCCGGCGCATGCCTGGTCCTGGCGCCAGCCCCGCGCCGCAAGCGCCATTCTCTAGGAACGCATCATGAACAATACATGGATCATCATCAGCATCGCGACTGCCGTGGCGATCGGCGCCATGAGTCCGGGACCGAGTTTCGTCATGGTAGCCCGCACTGCCGTCGCCTCGTCGCGCCGGGCCGGATTGCTGGCCGCGCTCGGCATGGGCATCGGCGGCATGACATTTGCGATCGGCGCGCTGCTCGGCCTGCATGCCTTGCTGGCGGCCGTGCCTTGGCTTTACCTGCTGGTAAAGATCCTCGGCGGCGCGTACATCGCTTACCTCGGCTTGCGCATCTGGCGCGGCGCGCTGCAGCCGCTTTCCGTTTCCGAGTCCAGCGACGCCCCGCGCACGGCAAGCGCCGGCCGCGCCTTCCTGCTCGGGCTCGGCACCCAGCTCAGCAATCCGAAAACCGCAATTGTCTATGCCAGCATCTTTGCGGCACTGCTGCCGCGCCACATTCCCACCGTCCTGATGCTGGTGCTGCCCGTCATCGTGTTTGCGATCGAAGCCGGCTGGTATGCCGCCGTCGCCCTGGCCTTGTCCTCGGCCGGACCGCGGACGGCATACCTTCGCTACAAAGCCTGGATCGACCGCACGGCGGGCGGAGTGATGCTGCTGCTCGGGGC
>DATEZO010000253.1:0-2299 GCA_035255485.1 Burkholderiaceae bacterium | reverse complement strand
GGCATTCGCCTATTCCTGGCACAAGCGGCTGGTGGAGGAAATGCTGGCCGAATACCGCCAGACACAGCCGCAACTGACGCAAACCATCTTCCGTATCGGCACCATACTTGGCGCCAGCGTCAGCAACCAGATTACCGACCTGTTCGACAAGCCGCGCCTGATTGCGATTCGCGGCGCTGACAGTCCTTTTGTTTTTATCTGGGACCAGGATGTGATCGGGGCTTTCCTGCAAGCGGTCGAAGGCGGCCCGAACGGTATCTACAATCTGGCCGGCGATGGGGCGTTGACCATTCAGGAGCTTGGCCAGCGGCTTGGCAAGCCGGTCGCCTTTCTTCCCGCGTGGCTGCTGCAAGGGGCGTTGCGCTTGCTGAAAACGCTCGGCTTGACGCAATACGGACCGGAGCAAATCGACTTCCTGCGCTATCGTCCGGTGCTGGACAACCGCCGGCTGAAGGAATCGTTCGGCTATACGCCGGCCAAGACCTCGGCACAGGTCTTCGATTTCTGGCTGGCGGTGCGTGCCGGCCGCAAGGGCTAGCATGACAATCGCCAATTATGCACAGAAGACGATCGTCGTCACCGGCGCCGGCGGCGGCCTGGGGCGCGCCTTGTGCCAGGAATTCATTAACGTCGGCGCCAATATCGCGGCACTCGATCTGGATGGTACGGCAGTCAGTATGCTCAGCCAGGAACTGGCAGGCAGCGGCCGCATGATCGGAATCGCCTGCGATGTTACCGATCAAGCCGCATGCGAAGCCGTCATGCAACAGGTGATTGCCCGTTTCGGCGGCATCGATGTCCTGATCAACAATGCCGGCATTGCGCACCGCAGCCCGTTCGGCGCGACCGGGGTGGCAGTGATCCGACGCGTGATGGAGGTGAATTTCTTTGGCGCGGTGCATTGCACCAAGGCGGCGCTGGGCACGCTGATCGAACGGCGCGGGCAGATCGTGGTGATTTCCAGCATTGCCGGCTTTTCGCCGCTATCGGGACGCACCGGCTATAGCGCCAGCAAGCATGCGCTGCATGGATTTTTCGATAGCCTGCGCAGCGAAATCGAGCAGGACGGCGTCGGCGTATCGATCATCTGCCCATCCTTCATCGCCACCGGGATCGATCGCGCGGCGCTCGGCGGTGATGGCCGGCCCGCCGCACTGCCGCGCAAGACGATCGGCGCGGAAATGACGCCGGAAGATATGGCGAAGCGCATTTTCAGCGCCGTCAGCCGCCGCCAGCGCCTGTTCCTGCCGACGCCGCTGGCGTGGTTTTCCTGGTGGATCAGCCGATTGGCGCCAGGTTTCTTTGCACGGCAGATGAAGCGACGCGTGAGCGGCGGCAAGTGATGGACTACGCCGGACAAGATGCCGGACAAGATAAAAAAGGAGACAGGCCCATGACGCTACATTTACATCGACGCACGCTGTGGCTGGCAGTCGGCCTCATGTCGATTACCGGCAGGGCGGCCGAAGTAGCGGTTACCGACCCATCCGGACAGGTGCTGGCGGCGGTGATGGTGACCCAAACGCTCGCCCGCCCGAATCCGCCCGATATATCCGATCACGGTTACCAGCAGCCGGGCAAGGCGCATCGCACGGATACCGAGCTCACCGTATTTACCGATGCCAGCGGCAGGGCACGCGTGCCGGATCGTGCCGGCGCAGTGTTCTATCGCTTGCGCAAGCCGGGTTATCAGGATCAGGTCATGAATGCGGCGACCGGCCAGAGTGCCATCCGGGCGATGATGTTGCCGGAAACCGATCCCTTGAAGCTGGCCGAAGCCAGGCCCGCCAGCAGCTGGCTCGGCGCCCTGGATGTCGGCAGTGTCGATGCGAAGCGGCATTTCCAGATGCAATGCGGTTTCTGCCATCAGCAGGGCAGCGCCATGACCCGGCGCGAGCGTTCGCCGGAAGACTGGCGCAATACCATCGACCGCATGGTGCGCTATGGATCGCGGCTGCCGACCGATCTGCAACAATCGCTGCCGGCAGCGCTGTCGGCCGGCTATCGCCGTCTGCGCGACAATCCCGCGCTGGTGCAGGGCGGCATTCGCTTGGACAGCAGCCTGCCAGCGGTGACGATTACCGAATGGCCGATCGGCGACAGCATGTCGCAAACCCATGACATGCTGGTCGCGGCAAACAGGCTGGTATATGTGGCGGACAATATCCAGGACCGGCTGTATGAAGTCGATCCGCGCACCAATGCCGTGACGGTTTACAAGATTCCGCACCTGCCGGGCGACCAGCCGGGAGGGCTGATTTCCGGCCGGCTGAGGGATTTTCCACGCCACGACAGCACC
>DATEZO010000252.1:0-2546 GCA_035255485.1 Burkholderiaceae bacterium | reverse complement strand
GGTTGCCGGCCACGCCCAGCGCCAGCCCGGTAAGCGCCAGCGTCGATGCATTCACCTCCAGTACGCGTTCGATGTCCCATTCACGGTCCAGCGCGTGCATCCGCTGCATGATCTCGTCATAACTGGCATGCCGATAAAACGCGATATGGCTATCGGTGAGGCGGTCGATCTGTTGGTTGACCGCGTCGGACGTGGAACGCCGCACCCGGTCGGCATCGTTATCGATGGGATATGAGGATTGCGCCATGATGACCCTCCATAGGAAGAAAAACAGCTTAGTTCGATTGTGGCGTGCTGCGCTGGACTTGCGGCGATGCACGCCCTTTGTCCAGCACTCCCGGAATATCTTGCGTCGGGCGGCCGAACTTGCCCTTCAAGTCGTCGACGCCGGATTGCGGATGCGCGAGTTGGCGCAGGTCTGCACGGCCGCTGCGCTTTTCCATCGTGTTGATATTCATCGTCCGATTTCGCCGTTCGACCAGTCCCGGCACCGCTTCGCCGTCGCGGTTGAACGACCAGGCCAGCATCGGATCGCCCAATGGAAGCTTGTCGGCCGTGCCGCCCGGATAGCCGGTATTCCAGAAGTGCCAGGTCTTGCCGTAGCTATTCATCTTCTCCTTCATGAGCGCCTTTTCCGCAACAGCCGGGATTCCTGGCGCCACCAGTTGGCCGGAGAGGATTTCGCCGTTATGCGGGTGCCAGTATTTTCTTTCGTCTGCGGGCAGTGACTCGAACAGTTTTTCGGAGATGATGTATTCGACGCCATTCATGTTGGCATCCTTGGTATTCCCGTCGAACAAGACGCACTGTGCAAAATCTTCATTTATCTGGCGACAGTAGTGATGAGCTTCCATCTGTTGTTCCGGACGTTCCTTCATCGGATGAAAGCCCAGCAGGTAGATGTCGAAACCCTTTACCGGCGCATTGCCTTGCAATGCAATTGCCCCCGCTTCCAGTGTCTTCGTCTTGGCGGAGGTCTGCGTTCCAGGAGGGGCGGTTTTGCGCGGCGTACTGTCTTCTGCCAGGGCCGGGGACAATCCGCCGAGTAGGGTGGCGGCTTCCAGCAGCAGGGCAAACAAGGGCCGGGAGAAGCTGATCATGGATATCCCTTCCGTGTGCTGCTCACGTCGAGCGTTTCCATTGTGTATGTAAAGCGCCGGGGGACGAGGCGATGTCGATCGCATTCCGCGTCTGGTTTGTTGACACACATGACGGCCCAACGTTCTGCCCGCGGCTGTGCCGCGGCGTGCAGTGAATACGCTTTGCCAGCCTTTACTTCGTTCCGCTGATCTAGCGCAAAGATTTTCCGTATCCCTCGGCGCATCGTGATGACAAAGACAAGCGGGCCGCAGCGAGCACGAAAGCTGGTCTCGGCCGGGGGGACGCATGGCACTTTACTGAAACCCGTTTCGGAGGTGATCATGGAAAAAAATTGGCTGAAGAGTTATCCGTCCGGCGTGCCGGCAGAAATTCATGTCGATGCAAGCGAGTCGCTGATCAGCTTGCTCGAATCGTCGTGCGAACGGTTCCCGGAGCTGCCAGCGTTCAGCAACTTCGGCGCGTCGATCACTTATGGCGAATTTGATCGGATGTCGCGCGCGTTTGGCGCCTACCTGCAGAACGCGCTCGGGCTCGGCAAGGGCGACCGCGTCGCCGTCATGATGCCGAATCTGCTGCAGCAGCCGGTTGCCGTGTTCGGCGCCTTGCGCGCCGGCTGCACCGTCGTCAATACCAATCCGCTGTACACTGCGCGCGAATTGCAGCATCAGCTGGCCGACTCGGGCGCGACGGTCATCGTCGTGCTGGATCACTTCGCGCACACGGTGCAGGAAGCGCTGCCGCATACGCAGGTGCGGCATGTGATCGTCAGCCGTGTCGGCGACCTGCTGCACTTCCCCAAGGCGCAGATTGCCAATTTCGTCGTCACACACCTGAAGCACATGGTGCCCGAGTGGCACATCGACGGCGCGCTGGCCTTGCCCGATCTGCTGCACGAAGGCACCTCGATGCAGTTGCGTGATGGCGCGCCCACCGGCGACGATATGGCCTTTCTCCAGTACACCGGCGGCACGACCGGTATTCCGAAGGGCGCCATCCTCACGCATCGCAACCTGATTGCCAACGTGCGCCAGACTACCGCATGGGTGAAGGGAGTGCTTGAAGAAGGCAAAGAGGTCGCCATCATTCCGTTGCCGCTGTATCACGTGTTCGCGCTCACGGCAATGTTGACCTATTTCGCGCTGGGCGCGAACAACGTGTTGATCACCAATCCGCGCGATATTCCTGCATTCCTGAAGGAACTCAAGCACACGAAGTTCAGCGCCATGATCGGCGTGAACACGCTGTTCAATGCCTTGCTCAACGCACCTGGCATCGAGCAAATCGATACCACGTCTGCAAAGCTGTTCATTGCCGGCGGCATGGCAGTGCAGCGCAACGTGGCGGACCGGTGGCAGCGCCTGTTCGGCATGCCGATCGTGGAGGGCTACGGCCTGACCGAGACGTCGCCCATCGTGTGCGCCAACCGGCTGGACATCAATACCTAT
>DATEZO010000251.1:0-15219 GCA_035255485.1 Burkholderiaceae bacterium | reverse complement strand
CCTGGCTGCGGCGAGCAAATTGCGCCAGGCCGGCAAGCAGGTGGTGGTGCTGGAGGCGCGCGACCGCATCGGCGGCCGTATCCAGACCTCGCAGCGGTGGATGGATGCGAAAGTGGACCTGGGCGCGAGCTGGATCCACGGCGCCGGGCCGGACAACCCGGTGGCCACGCTGGCGCGCCAGATCGGCGCGCAACTGCTGACCACCAGCTTCGACAAGCGGCAAATCTACGACAGCGACGGCGCCCGACTGGGGCCGGATGCGACGGACCAACTCGATGCGCTGGAAACGGCGCTCAATGGCGCGCTGCGCAAGGCGCAGGATGGCAACGCCGACCAGGCGGTGCAGACGGCGGCGCGCAACGGCCTCAATTACGCGGGCCGGCCCCAGGCGGAAAAGGACAGGATCGACTTCCTGGTCAATACCACGATCGAGCATGAATACGGCGGCGAAGCATCGCGCCTGTCCACGTACTGGTACAACAGCGACCTGTCCTATCGCGGCGACGAGGCGTTGTTCAAGGATGGCTACCAGGTGGTGATCAATCACCTGGCGCAAGGCCTGGATATCCGGCTGGGACACATCGTCAGTGGCGTCGAATATCACGCCAACGGCGGGGTGACGGTGACCACCAGCGAGGGCAGCTTCACGGGACGGCGCGCGATCATCACGCTGCCGCTGGGCGTGCTGCAGGCAGGATCGGTCAGCTTCTCGCCCGCGCTGCCCGGCGACAAGCAGACGGCCATCTCCCAATTGGGCATGGGGCTGCTCAACAAGTGCTACCTGCGCTTTCCCCACGCCTTCTGGGACACCAATGCGGACTGGCTGAACTACATTCCCGATGGCGCCAGCTATGGCCAGTGGGCCGAATGGGTCAGCTTTGCGCGCCCGACCGGCCAGCCTATCCTGTTGGGCTTCAACGCGGCGGCGTTCGGCCGGGAGATCGAAAGCTGGAGCGACACGCGCATCGTCAACAGCGCCATGGCGACGCTGCGCAAAATCTACGGCAACAACATTCCCGACCCGACCGACTGGATGATCACGCGCTGGGGTGCCGATCCGTTCGCGCGCGGGGCCTATTCCTGCCATACGCTGGGCGCCAAGCCCGAAATGCGCACCAGCCTGGCCAGCAACGTCGGCAACCTGCTGTTCTTCGCCGGCGAAGCGACGGAGCGCCAGCGCTACCAGACCGTGCATGGCGCCTACCAGTCCGGCCTGCGCGCGGCGGACGAGATCCTGGCCCTCCAGGGATAAGCCGCCGAACCGTTGTACGTGGGTGCGGGCGAAACCGCCCGCACCCGCCCGGTCATATCTGCTTGAACAAATGAAGATAGGCGCGGCTGACGGGCAATTCCTCGGGCCGCTTCTTGAGTTTGACGAGGGTGCGGCCACGGAAGTCGCGCCTGGTGCCGGCAACATGCCTGACCGCCACCACCGTGCCGCGATGGACCTGCCAGAAACGCTTCGCATCCAGGCCCGCGATCAACTCCGACAAGGGCGTGCGGACCAGCGATTCGCCTTCCTCGGTGAACACAGACACATACTTGTCGTTGGCTTCGAAATAGATCACATCGTCCAGCGCGATCATGCGCGTTTCGTTGCCATGCGCGGCCAGGATCCAGTCCAGCGTGGATGCTGGCTTGGGCGGCGCCAGCGCGGCCGCCAGCCTGGCCAACAACTCGGCGGCCGGCGGCGCGCCGTCGGCCCCGGCCAGCTGGCGCTTGAGCCGCTCGACCGCGCGGCGCAACCGTTCCCGCGTGGGCGGCTTGAGCAGATAATCGGCCGCCTCGCGCTCGAATGCGTCCACCGCATACTGGTCGTGCGCGGTGACGAACACCACGCGCGGCATGGCGCTGGATGCCTGCAGCCGCTGCACCACCTCCAACCCGGTCAGGCCCGGCATGCGGATGTCGAGAAAGGCGACTGCGGGCGACAGCTCGCCGATCAGCCGCAGCGCATCGACGCCATTGCCGGCCTCGGCGACGACGCGCAGCTCCGGCCACAACGCTGCCAGTTCGGTCTTGAGAAAATCGATGAGCACGGGTTCATCGTCGGCGATCAGTGCAGTTGGCATAATTCCTTCAGGTGCGTCAGGCGGCAGCGGTTGGCATGGCGGGCGGCAGCGGCAGGCGCAAGGTGACGCTGACGCCACCCGCCGCGTTGGTGGCAATATGCAGGCTGCCGTCGTCGCCGTACAGCGCCGCGATCCGCTCGCGCAGGTTGGACAGACCGACACCGCCGCCCACTTTGCCCGCGACGTTGGCACGCAAGCCGACGCCGGTGTCGCTGATCACGATGCGCAGGTGGCGATGCTCGATATCGGCGCTCAGCACGATCTCGCCGCCCGCGATGTGCGGCTCCAGGCCATGGCTGATCGCATTTTCCACCACCGGCTGCAGCAGCATGGGCGGCAACGGCACGCGCGCCACTGCGTCCGCCATCTCGATGCGGTAGCGCAGGCGCTCGCCCATCCGCAGCTTCATCAATTCCAGATAGGCCGTGATGGCATCGATCTCGCGCTGCAGCGGCAAGCCCGTATCGCGGCTTGCCGCCAGCGTCGCGCGCAGGTAGTCGATCAAGCGCTCCAGCAGCAGGCGGGCGCGCTCGGGCGCGGGCTGGATCAGGCCGACCGCGTTGGCCAGGGTGTTGTACAGGAAGTGCGGCTCGATCTGCGCCTGCAGCATGCGCAATTGCGCTTGCAGTGCGCGGCTCTCCGCTTCCAGCGCCCGGCTGCGCTCGGCCGCCAGGCGCTCCTTGCCGCGCATTTCGCGCTCGCGCAACTGGAACAGGAACAGCAGCACGACGGACACCATCACAGCCACGATGGCGACGCTCAGCACGATCCCCGGCGTGAAAATGACATGGCGCGCCGCGGCCGGGTCGAGCAGCGTGATGGCGATGCCATAACCGGCAAACACGCCACCGGCCGGCACCACCACGTTGTAGGCCGTGCGCGGCCAGCCCTGCATCCGCTGCCACCAGGGCGCCAGCACCGTGTGGCCGAGCACGAACAGGCCGTGGACGGTGTAAGCGATCGCCGTGGCGATGACGAAATCGGCCCACAGTTGCGGGAGCAGCCGGTCGCGCGGCAAGTCATACGCGTACAGGCCGAAGAACAGCAGGCAAAACCCCGCTCCCAGGATGAAGGTGTAGACCAGGTCGCGCACCAGCCCCGGTTGCCAGCGGCGGAACAGGGGGATCAGTTCGAGAGGGTGGTCGCTCGCCACGGCGTGGGGTCTGGTCATATTGGATAGCCAATTATGCAACAGCCGGGATGGCTGGACAAGGCGCCCATGGCCGGCTCACGCGGCCACGAAATTGCCGTGGAAGCACAACGGCGCCCCATAAGGCAGCCGCGCCCGCGCCACCGGGCCGCACGCCAGGCGGGCGCCGTCGAACACGGCCAGCGCCGTCTGGCGCTGGCGCACGTCGTAGGCCGCGCCGATCAGCCACTGGCCACGGCCAGACGCCTTGGGCACCGGGATGTGCTCCTCCACGATCCAGTGCGCGCCATAGTCGTAGCGGTCGACGCGGCCGCTTTGCACGTCCACGCTGGCCACGCCCGTCATGCCGAATTCCGTCGTACTGCGGCTGGTCGTAACGAATAATTGACGGTAGCGGCCGCCCACGTCGGCCGCCGCCACACGGGGAAACTCGGTTCGGCGCAGCAGCGTTTCGCAGCGAGCCGTGCCATTGCGCAGGTTCAGCGTGACGAGTACGGAGTCGGTGCGCGCCTCCGACCGGGACTCGCCGCGCATCGCGCCTTCCAGCGCCCGCAAGCCGCTATCGTCGGCCGAGAGGCAGGCATCGAAACGCACCATATCGTTTTCGTCCCAGCCATTTCCCAAATGGAAGACCATGCGGGCCGGCAGTTCCACGATGCGGCGCAAGGTGAAATCGGCGCGGTCCACCACCACGGCGCGCAGCGGCCGCTTGCCGTTCCACACGTGCGCGCCCAGGTAAGCGGTGTGCGGCGCGTCTTGGACGTCGAACGGCGGCACCAGGAACACCATGTAGCGCGCGGTGACGACGAAATCGTGCACCATGCGCAGTTGGGGTATGGCTAGCATGCTGAATTTGCCCAGGCTGCCATCGGGATCGACGCGCCATAACACCAGTTTGTCAGCGAACGGGACCACGCCGAAATTCCACAGCACGCCGTCCGGCGTGACCTTGGGATGGGCGGAAAACGGCATGGCGGCCAGGTCGTCGCGCCAGGCATGGGCGCCGCGCGTGGCCAGCGTGGACGGATCGAGCTCGGTCGCCGAGCCGCCTTCCCACAACGCATACAGCTTGCCCGCGTGGGCCACCGCGTTGGTGTTGGCCGTGTTCATCGTATCGTTGTTCGCCACCGGGCGGCGGCGGATCACGGTGCCGATGGCCGGATACAGGAACTGGCCGGCGGCCGATTCCTCCACGTATTTCAGCGTGCGCACAAAACGCGCTTCGTGGCGGACCTGGCCGGCAGCCATGCGCCACGCGTGCACCATGCCATCGCCATCGAACCAGTGGCGATAGCGCTCGCCGCCCAGTTCGAAGCGCGCCGGACCGTTGCGATAGAAAGTGCCATTAAGTTCCGTGGGCCAGCGGCCCTCCACGGTCGCCGTACCGCTCAGGCTTTCGGCGGTGCAACCGCCCAGGGCCGCGAGCCGGGGATGGGCGGGCAAGTTGGCCAGATACGCATCCCGGGCCGCGTCGGCGCGCGCCCAGTCCGGCAAGGCCAGCAGCGCGCCGCTCGCGGCCACGCCACGCAGGAAATCACGTCGTTGCATGGTGTGACCTCCGGCCGTCAGCGCAGATGGATCGTGACCTTGCCACCGGCGGCGGGCAGGTGCGCGAGCGCCTGCTGGAAGCTCGGTGGCCCATCGTTGCCGGCCGCATCGTTGCTGAAGCCGTAGGGTTCGATGGGCATGCCGGCCGGGTTCGTGTCCAGCGCGCCATTGCGGTTCTCGTCCTGAAAGACGCTGAGCGCATAGTCACCGGCCGGCAAACCGGCGAATACCAGCCGCACCGTGCCTGGCTGGGCATCGACGGCGGCCGCTTGCACCGGCTTGTCGAGAAAGTCCTCGGCACGGTTGAACACGGCCACCATCACCTTGCCTTTGGCGTTCTTCACGCCGGCCACCTCGACGGTCAAATCGGCCGCCTGGGCCAGGCTGGCGCTGGCCAGCGCGACGGCCATTACGAATCGAAACATCTGCTTCACGGCTGCTCCTCCTTGAATTGGATCGCACGGTGCGATGGCCGCATCTTGCCGCGTGCGCGGGGGAGCTGCTTGGGTATCAGACGAATCGACGTTCAGAAGGCGTGAATGGCAGTGCCGGTACGTGAATGGCGATGGAGCGTCTGCCGACAGACTACAAGCTCGACAGTCCTTTTCTGGAATTGCTCTGCTAATGATCAACGAGCCTGAGCCGTCAGAAGGCTAAGGTGGAACACTCGTGCCATTGCGCACGCCATGATCACGGAGGCCAATATGGCTAAGCTGAAATTCGACGGTCAAATGCACCAGCTCTCGCTGATAGCCGACAACGGCACCACGCAGGGAACCTGGCCTGCATACAATAATGTCGATCCGCATGCGACTTTGCGTCATCTTGAGAACAGAACCTACACGGTCCAAGACCGCTTGTCGCCTCGACATCATGCTGCCAATGCTAACGGTCCGTATGGCTCGCATGGGATCATCCGTTTCAATGTACCGGGTCATGCTGGTATCGGCGTACATTCCGGACGAGCAAAGGCACGCCACCAGCCAGGGCCTGCGCATCCGACCATGGGCTGCATCCGCACGACGGATGAGGCCATGCGGAGTATCAGCGCCGCGATGCGAAAATCACCTTTGACGACTATTGAAGTGACCAACAACACCGGAGCCATGGCGCATGCAGCAAGCAAGAGAAATCGCCAACTGAGATTGGTTGGCCCCCATGTTTGATCACATCGCGATCAAATTTCCGACGAGCGCGCTTTTCCTGGCTCTTGCTCTGACCATCGCGGAACCGCAACCTTGTGCAGCACGACCGAAAATCTGTTCGCCGCAGGCGGCACAAGCAGCAGACGCCGCCATGGACAATCTCGATGATTGGCGCAAAGTCGCGCGCGCCTTCAGGGACTATGGCCAATGTGACGACGGCAGTATTGCCGAAGGCTACTCCGAGGCCATCGCGCGCTTGCTTGTGGACAAGTGGAATACTTTGCCCACGCTCGCGACATTGACGCGCCGCGACCCCGCGTTGCTGCAATTTGTCATCAGCCACATCGATACAACACTGGATACGGCAGATCTGGAAAAGATCAGGCAATTCGCAGCATCCAAATGCGATACGACAGCTTCGCTTTGTTCGCAGCTGCAAGCGGCCGCCGAGCAGGCGTTACGCTAATGCCCGCCCCGTCTGCCTTCATCACGCCCTTTCAATCCGACAACAAGCAGAATAGCGTGCTATTCACGGGAACATGCTATTCTGTAACTTTCCACATCTATTCATATATATGAAACAGACTACCGATGTTTTCGGCATGTCTAATGACGTGCTACCTGATTCCTATATCGATCGAGGCGCGCTCGACAGCGAACTGCAACGGTTGATGAAACGCAAGGTGCATGTCGCTATTTGTGGACCATCGAAATGCGGTAAGTCATGGTTAAGGCAACGCGTCGTGCCGAATGCCCTCACTGTTCAATGTCGCCTCGGACATACAAATGTGGACGTGTACACCGGAGCGCTCGCCGAGTTGGGCATTCGACTTGAGGTAGAAACAGTATCCAAGTTCGGATTAAAGGGCAGCGTCGAAGCCCAGATCTCTGCCGGCTCCGATTTAATAGGTAAAGTTGCGGCCAAGTTCGCTGGTGAAGTGAGTAATGAAGACGCCGCAAAAACCACCCCGATCGGGAAAAATGCAAGTGACCTGAAATTTATTGCTGCCTTAATTGTGGAATCCGGCAGGAGGTTAATAATTGAAGATGTCCATTATCTTTCAATCGAGCAGCGCAAAATTCTTGCCTATGATCTAAAGGCGCTATGGGATTACGGCTGTTTCGTGACTGTTGTCGGTGTTTGGGGTGACTCAAACATGTTTGTCCGCTTGAATACTGAACTAAGTGGCCGAATTGAAGAACTCTCCATTGAATGGCAGGTGGAGGATTTGCGAGCTGTTATCGAAAAAGGTAGTAAAGCACTCCACCTTACCTTCTCTCGCGAAATTCAAAATCACTGTATTACCGATGCCTTCGGAAATGCCGGTCTACTTCAACGCCTGATCCTAAAGACTCTAGATGAAGCTAAGATATTCCAAGAGCAGGAAATTGACTGTGAAGTTAAGGATTTGAAATTTTATGAATCGGCTGCAATGGACGTGGCGGAACAACTAAACGGTGTCTACCAGACGTTCGGTGAACGTGTTGCGGCCGGAATTCGGAAGCGTAGTGACGCAACAGGAATTTATCCTCATGCCATGGCCGTCATCGTCGGCGCAAGTGATGCCATGCACATGAAAGGGATACCAGTTGACCACATTTTTGAGGTGTCTTCAGCCAGACAAAATCGGATCCAAAAATCAAACTTAAAGGCCATTCTTGCCAAGATTGATGGCTTGCAGGTTGATGAAGATGGGCGTGGGCTGATCGTCACGTATGATCCTGATAAGGAACAAGTGTTAAACGTGGACCGCCAATTGTTATTTTATCGAAAATACCTGACTGTTTCTTGGCCTTGGGAGACTTTGATAGCGGAGGCAGCACAGCTTCCGAATCCCGTTAACGATTGTTGAGAAGGAAGCGGAATATTGTCAAGGTGGCACCGCACACCAGCGACGGCGAACACCATTACATAAACCAGCACTGTCCGCCAAGCCACGACGCTTCATTGGATCTTGGCACGCATTTCTGCCAAGAATATGGTTGTATGTCATTTACATTGTGCCCGTTGATACCCGCGCTGCTGATCGCGGCCATCCTTAGATGAAATAACTGGCGCATCGCCGAAGCGATGCGCAAACCGTTCTTAGCGACAATTATGGCGAGTGAGTGCCACAAATAGAAGCGTTTCGGTCTGATACTTCGAACCTTGCAAGTGATTGATAGACAGAGGCATTTTATCGGAAACGCACGCTTCTAATTTCCCAGAATGCCCCGACTTCACCTAGCATCTCCACAACGGCAAATAAAAGCGTTTGCGACACCACAAATGAGGCGCGCAATTCGCTTCACCATGGGACGCCAACCAGGCGAAGCCCTCGGAGGCCTGTTCTCGTCGGCAAAAAAAATACTCGACAAGAAATGTCAACGCACAGAGAATAGACACTCTAGCAAGTGCGCACAAAAAGCCCTTGGGGTTAAGGGCACATCGACAGAATATGATTGGCATACAAACCGAATTGCCGTTAGAGCTAGTCGTGTCTGACCTGTTTCGCGATTTTAAGGGAGATGAAACTGGTGGTCAGCATGCCATGCGCGGCTTCAACTTCCAGGTATGGCACGCAGTTCTTGAAGCTTTGAGAGAATACAAGACTGGTGAGGATTATGCTGTCGTTCTTGAATGGCAGCAGGACGTCGCCATTCTAAATTCATCCAAGGCGCCGACGCGCATCCGCTTTCTTCAGCTGAAAAAGCACGAAACATCCAATCACTGGAAATTCAAAGAGCTTACCGAGCCGGCCAAGGACGATCTTCTTGCTGCGGCCAATGACGACGATGCCTCCTCTATAACTGAGTCTGTTGCAGACGAAGAGGTGGCAAAGCCGGCGAAAAAGACTCGTGCTAAGAAGCCCAAACTATCGTTTCTTGCGAAGCTATACGCACATCGACGGCGTTTTAAAGACTTGGCCAGCGCACGTCTCGTGTTTGTATCGAACGCCAAGTATGAAATTCCCGATGATGCCGGCGGCAAGAATATGGAAAGCAGCTTCGAGCTGACGAAGTTGGATGCCAAACTGCTGACTGAGCTTGAAGGTAAGATGCGTGCTCAACTGCAGGTCCCAGATGCTGAGGCCATCAATCTAAAAGATATCGGCTTGGCTGTTAGCGATTGCCCGCTTTCGGATGCTCACAAATTCCTTGCCGGTGAGCTCGCAGAAATGCAGATGGGCAGTGAACTCAATCTGAGTGCTGAAGCTACAATCCTGGCGGTGCTGGTCATCGCATCCTATGTGCATCTGCGAGGGAGTTCTACAAAAAAGGCCAAGAATCTGCAAGAGATATTGGAGCGCGGAGTCACTCGCGCAGATATCGACCGATACTTGGCCGCGGCGAATGATGCTCGACAATCCACGCAGGACTTGGTGAAGGAGGTCATAACCAGGTTAGATATGGAAGAGGCACCGTTCAACCTTATAACAAAGATGCGGCGCGAATTGTCTCGTGCTTGTGTCGAGATTACAAATCGTGCAGGGCCTGCGCCAATAATAGCAGCCCATTTAAAGGCCCTTCACGACAAGAAGAATGAGTACGAGGATATTTCGAGGGTGAGGGATATCCTTTCGACTTGGTACGAAGATTTCCAAAAGCTAGAAATTCCTGAGGCTCGCGATAGTAAGCGCGAATATCTGTACTGTCTAATGTCCATGATTATTCAAAATGCAAATCCAATACAGCAACTACCATCTGTTCCGACTAATTCGCAATCTGAGGACGAAAAATGAAGCGGACCGTCGTTTATCACGCACTCTCGCTGGTCTCCGAAAGAGACGAGAAGGCGAGGCGAATAAGCTTCAGTCCGACGCACAACCTGTTAGCCGGTGAAAACGAGACTGGCAAATCTCGTATTTTGAAGCATCTAGTTTGGGCTCTAGGCTGCGAACCGTCTGCCCGAAACGCTGGGAATTGGGATTCCAATATTGTTGCCAGTGTAGAGTTAAGCATTGACGGCAAGCTGTATACGTTTGTGCGAACCGGTGTACACCAGCGTGCGGCGTTTGATGGCACCGGCCGACTCCTGTTGGGCACAGAAAGTGCAAAAAAGTGGGTTCACTTCTTCGCTGAGACGTTTGGTTATCCACTCAAACTTCAGCGTCCTAAGGAAGGTGTGTTTGCACTTGCCGGCCCCGAGTATGCATTGCTGCCGTTCTACATTGACCAAGAAGGTGGCTGGGGACGGAAATGGAGCAACTTCACTAAGCTTGGTCAATTCGCTCGCTGGGAAGCTCCTGTTCTCGAATCATTTACTGGTCTGCGGCCATTAAAATATTTCGAGCTGCAGCTTACTCGTGACGACATGGCGCAGCAGCTGCGAGATGCGAATGCGCAAGTGAAAGTTCAAGCAAGCGCCTACATTCAAGTCCGAGCGATGCTTCCTGCGACTGAAGCGAAACTGGATGAGGGGCTGTTCGCGCAAGAATTGAAAGATATGTCTGCGAAGGTCGCGCAGTTGAGTAATGAAGAGGACGCCGTGCGTCAAGCGCTTTTCAACGTTACACAACAATTGCAAGAGCGGACAGTTGAGCTGCAGCTCGTAACGCGCGCGGAGAGCGACCTCGTTGAGGATTTGGCCTATCTCTCGAAAGTCCCGGACGACGGTAATATTGCGTGCCCGACCTGTGGACAAGAGCACGGTGTTACGTTCCGAGCGCGGCTCGAACTGGCCGGCGACGCGAAGGATGCGCACCAATTGGTTCTCCAGGTGCGAGATCAGCTTCGCAAGTTAAAGGATGAGGACAACCAGCTCCGGGTCAAATTAAGAGGTGTCACCTCCAGGATGGCACAGTTGCGTACGTCGATGGAGCGTTACAAAGGCGATACCAGTGTGTCCGACGTTGTGATTGCGAAGAGCCTGGATACTATCCAAATGGCCTATGAGAAGACTGCAAGAGCCATGCAGGAACGTATTAATACCATCGAAGGTGACAAGTTTGAGCTCGATAAGGAGTTGGAAAAGCTTATCGACAAGCAAAAGATGAAGGACGTTCGTGCGGACTTTAGGACCTCTATAAAGTCACATGCGGACCGCCTGAATGTCGCGGCGGAAGAAATCAAGAGTGTGAAGATTGGTGGACGTCCAGCGATGGCATCAGGTAGTTCGGGGCCGCGTATCTATTTGGCGATGCACTTGGCGCTGCTGGAGTTGCATGCGAAGCATGGTTCTGGGCCAAACTTCCCCTTTATTGTGGACACTCCGAGGCAGCAAGGTCTCGACGACAAGAATACGGCAAAGCTGCTTGACGCAATATTCGGGCATGCGGATGCACATCAAATCTTCGTGGCCAATGAGTCCGTACCCAATAGCTGGGAGGGGCACAAGACCTGCAAAATCATTAGCTTTGAAGAGAAGCGTAAAGTTCTCTGGGAGTCCGAATATCGTGAGTGTCTGACAGCGGTGGCACCGTTTGTTCGCACCATGCAGGAGGCAATTAACGCTGAGCGCGAAGAGGCTGCTAAAGCGGGTGAGCCAGATGAAGATGAATTTGAGGCACCGGCTGCTACTGATAGCGAGGACGAAGACGAAGACGAGTAAATTTAGAATTAGTTTGACGTTTCAAGCCGGACTTGGCATCTAAGCTTCGCCACGGTTCAGAATCCCGAGAAAGGTAGCATCTTTTTTTGCTTTCATTTTTAACTTATGCCAGCGAAACTAAAGCTAGAAGATTTCGAACTGATCCCCAATCGAGCAATTTATGCTGTCGGGATGTTTTCCAAAATCGTCACTCTTCATAACCAACAAATTCGAAGCCTAAATCTCGCCGAGTTACTTTCCGAGAAAATTAATGATTCTAGCAAAAGAAAAAGCGTTGCCATTATTGGTGCCGGCGCGGCTGGAATAACTGCGGCAACAAAACTTCTTTTTGATGGCTGGAAGCGAGTTTATTTATTCGAGAGATATAGTCATGTTTTGCCACTTCAATCTGGTTGCGATACACGTTGGCTACACCCTAATAATATAAATTGGCCTGAGCCTGATAGCAATATCGAAACCACTAAATTTGATCTCCCAAGCTTAAACTGGGAGGCTGACACAGCGGGGAATGTAGCTTATAAGCTTTCCGGAAAGTGGAAAAAATTTATCGGTGAACGCATAAAATCAAGCCAGGCCAGGCCCGAAAATATTTTAAGTCAAATTTACAATGTCAATTACCTTAAAATCGGTGAAGATCGATATGGATATTTTATTACCTGGACGTCTCAATTAAACCATAACGAGCAACGAGTCGCTGGCAATGACATACGGTCCTCTGGAAAAGAACGGTTTGACCACATAATTCTTGCAAATGGATTCGGGTTGGAGCAGCATGTAAATTCTTACTGGAGAAATGAGTCTTTTGGACAACCGAGTCTTACCGGACTCCAAAAGGTCTATGTCGTGTCTGGATTAGGTGATGGTGCAATCATTGACCTGTTACGGCTATGTTTTTTGGATTTTAGGCCAGATCGATTTATTTCAGAAGCCATAGAAGATATGGCAATTACCCCAAGCGTCAAGGATGAGAAAAGTCAAAAGAAGACTGTTGATGATTTTAAGCTTGGAATCAAAAAGGCTCTATCCAGTAAAAATAAATTTGAAGAACTGTTAAAAGTTAAAAAATCAAGGGAGTTTTCGGAATTTTTTACAAGCGTAAAGTCGTATTTACTGGCCAGAGCTAGGGTCGATACTAAAGTGATTCTGCACTTCAAGGCTGACATGAGCGAATTTTCAAACGCATTTGATAATAGCCCCGCCACCCATTTGAATAAGTTTATCCTTTTTATTGCATTTGATTGCGGCGCCATATCATTAATTCATGATCTCGACGAATCGAAGTATCAGAACTGCGAGATCATCAAACGGCATGGCGTGAATAGAGTGAATCCTGTGAAGGATGTGCTTTCCGGAGACCTATTTCAGAATTTGGCTGAAGAGCGTGGTGCCTACTTTATCGACGGGGGAATTCTGGAAGATCAACTTGAAAAGACATTGCGCCAAAAATTAGCACAAGAAATCTGATTATTGCTTGAAGAGCAAGTAGGTGGGTTGACCAAGCCACGGGAGCATTGATGGAGCTAACAGGGCACTTTTATTCCCTGCGCTGGCTACGGCAGGCGTATATCAACCAAATGCCGCTCTACATCTGTCCAGCACGTGCTGATGTTTTTACTCAGGCAACGCAGGTAGGCTGTTTGATTGCATCGAACTTTGACCCAGAGTTTGCATTGAATTCCGACCCGCTCTTTGATGTAGTCAATTGATCACGCTCTGCTCAGTGACCTTGTTCCCTCCCTTCCAATTACTTGTGTTGAGCTGTTTTTAAATCTATAACTTTCGTTGCCAGTCTCAAGAATGTGGCAATGGTGTGTGAGCCGATCAAGAAGCGCTGTAGTCATCTTCGCGTCGCCAAACACAGCTCCCCACTCCGAAAATCCCAAGTTGGTCGTGATGACCAAGCTAGTTTTTTCGTACAGTTTACTGATGAGATGGAAAAGTAGGGCTCCGCCAGTTTGGCTAAACGGTAGGTAACCAAGCTCGTCCAGGATTACCAAGTCAGTGTGAAGAAGTCGCATCGCAAGTTGACCGGTTCGGCCTTGCTGCTTCTCCAGTTCAAGGGCATTGACAAGCTCGATGGTGGAAAAGAATCTTACCCGACAGTTATGGTGTTCTAGGGCTTGAGTCCCCAAAGCTGTGGCTAGATGAGTCTTCCCGGTTCCTGGACCACCTACTAGAACAACGTTATGGGCTGAGTGCAGGAACTCGCAGCGGTGTAACTGCTGAATGAGAGCCGCGTCGACTTCACTGCAGGAAAAGTCGAAACCATTTAGGTCGCGGTAAGCTGGGAACTTGGCAACTTTCATTTGGTAAGCCAAAGACCGTACTTCACGTTCGGCTGTCTCGGCCTTCAACAACCCAGCAAGCACAGGCAACGCCGCTTGATATGCTGGCGAGTCTTGGGCCGCTAAATCTGCCAATGCCTGAGACATCCCCCACAATTTTAAGGATTTAAACTGTTCTTGCATTGCATCATGCTGCATCTTGCACACTCCGATTTCTGAGTTGGTCATAGCGGCCGACGTCGGCGCGCGGTTCGACTTTCAGGCTAAGCGCCTGAGGAGTGTCGATCTTTGGCGGTGGCGCCGAGTCCAAGAGCCTACTGAGCATATTGAGAATAATTTGCTTGGACGGTGCGCCGACTTCCAGGGCCTGCCCAACTGCGGCAAGCACAATTTTTTCGTCGTGAAACATAACCAGCGCCAATATTTCAACCATCTCACGATCACCGCCTGGTCGTTTTAGAAGCAACGCTTGTAACCGCTTGAACTCATCTGGAAACTCCCGAAATGGCGCACCGTTTCGCAGAGCACCGGGCTTTCGCTGTAACACCGCCAGATAGTGGCGCCAGTTGAAAATCGTTCGGCCTGGTTGACCATGATCGCGGGTGAACTCCCGCTGGTGTTCCGCAATGGTTTTACCTTCGGCAACAAAGACCAAGCGATCAAAATATACCCTCACGCTGACTGGCCGATTTGCGAATGATGCCGGTACGCTGTAACGGTTACGCTCGAAGGTGACTAAGCAAGTCGGAGAGACTCGCTTAGTATGTTCAACAAAACCATCGAAGGGCCGGCCGTTTCTCATCAAATGTGGTCGCTCGATTTCCCAGGCCTCCCAGATGGTTATGTCTGCTTCCGGGTGCTTAATTTGCTTCCAAAGGCTCAAACATTCATCATTGAGCCAAGTGTTCAAATCATCTAGTGTTTTCATCGGTGGCACCTTCTGCCAGATGCGATGCCGACTGTCCCTTACGTTCTTCTCGACTTGTCCCTTCTCCCATCCAGATGCTGGGTTACAAAATTCTGCGTCAAAGAGGTAGTGGCTCACCATTGCCTCAAAGCGAGCATTTACGTCCCGATCCTTACCAGTTCGGACCTTATCTACAGCCGTCTTCATGTTGTCGTAAATGCCTCGGCGCGGAATTCCACCGAACGCATTGAACGCATGCTCGTGCGAGTCAAACAGCATCTCATGCGTCTGGATTAGATAGGCGCGGAGATAAAATGCCCGGCTGTGACTTAGCTTAAAGTGAGCCACTTGAAGCTTGGTTCGTTCCCCGCCAATGACGGCCCAGTCCTCACTCCAATCGAACTGAAACGCTTCTCCAGGGGCGAAGGCCAGTGGGATGTATGTTCGTTTGCTAGACGGATTGACCCGCTCATTTTGACCCTCCCGCCATACCCTCGCGAACGCCGCAACCCTGTCGTAAGACCCTTCAAAACCCAATTCCTTTAAGTCCTCATGAAGCTGTTTTAGCGTGCGTCGCTGCTT
>DATEZO010000250.1:0-4331 GCA_035255485.1 Burkholderiaceae bacterium | reverse complement strand
TCTTCCTTGGCCGGGTCGAGCAGATGACACAGCTCGCCGATCTGCACCGGCGGCATGTGCGCCTCGATCAGCGTGCCCAGCACTTGCGACACCTTGCCGCGGCTCGTAAAGCCGGGGTTCTTCGGCACCGTGCCCAGCCAGCCGGACACCTTGGGCCGGATTACGGCCAGCGCCTCCCCGATCGCCGGATCAGTGGCCGCATCAATCGCTGGCTCAGTCGCCGGATCGAGCGCCAGATCGCTCGCCATCGGCGCCGTCACCACTTCACCTCGATTTTGCGTTTGCCTGTGAAGATGAGCTTGCTTGGCTGGATCGCCGCCAGCCTCACACCTTTGACTTCATCGCCGACATACAGCCGTTCTCCATCCTCCGTCACGACGCTGGCATTGGCGCCCGTAACCACCTGCCGGATCTTGAAGGGCAACATGGCCTCGGCGTTGCCGACCTTTGCATGGACGGGAAAAGTGATGTGATGCGCCTTGATGAACCCGGTCAGCACGCGCTCGAAGCGTGCCGCTTCGTCGTCATCCAGCGCGGCCTGCATGAACCATTGCTGGTCCTGCAAGCTCAGGTCAAAACGCTTGAGCAGATCCGCATCGGCAAGGCGCTTGCGAAACGCGGCGCGCAGCTCTTCGGCCGTCATGGGGCGCTGCGCCGATCCATCGGGATTCACCTTGTCGAACGCTGCGGCGACGGTCTTGTCCCCGAGGCGATGTGTATTCCGGGACGCAGAACCGATGGCCGCGAGTGCATCGCGTTTCACCAGATCCCGCGTCGGGTCGGGCTTGGAATTGATGGCAAATGCTGCTGCAGCAGAAACCACGGTAGCTACCGCAATCGACACATAGACCATCTTCCTGCCGCGTTTGCCGCTCTTTTCGGGCTTGGCGGCGACCACCGGCTCATCCGCCGCGACCTCCGCCGCATCCTCATCGCCCGCAGCGGCGACCGGCGTATCGGACACCAGTTCCGCCAGCGGGATCTCGTCCGCTGGATCCGCATCATCGAGCCGATCGTCGAGCGGGTCGTCAACTGGCTCCGGCGGTGGATTCTCCCAGGGCGCATCCTGCTCGACCACCGTCAGCCAGACATTGCCCGCGCGCGCAAATTCGCCCGGCGTGAGTTCAATCAGCGACTGCGGGTCATTGCTGTCGGCGCGCAGAATGCTGCCGCTCAGTTCCGTCAGCGACCAGCCCGTCTCCGACAGCGTCAGGGTCGCATGCTGCGGCTCGATCCCGGGATCGACCAGCACCACATCGGCATCATCGCTGGCACCGAGGATATGCGGATGATCATCCAGCGGCAAGGTCGCACCGCGATGCAGGCCGCTCAGGATTCTTAATTCGTACATGGTGGGGCTCCCGCTTGGTGCATGGCTTATGGACATGAGTGGCAGGAGAAAAATGGATGGTTCCATCCATCTGATCGCACAGGAATTGAGTCGCCGCGAGGACGTCGCAGGCCTTTAACAAGCAGCGGCACGAGGCAAACCTTGCATGGCCGGACGGAAGCAAGATTTGCCTTTAGCGTCGAAACTCAATTCCGAAATATTGATCCATTGACGAGGCAAACTCTTAAATCGAACCAAGCTATGGATCAAACAAGATAAGACCCCCGATTTAACGATTACTGATCTAGTCGGTCATCCAGGCAAAGACCTGGTGTGAGTCGCGTGCACCAATACAGCGCTGAAAAGAGCGTTGATGCCGCATTATCGGCAGCCGAGGCATTGGCGGGTTTTCCCGCGCCCTACCGTGCGAAAGTACTGATGCTGAACGACTTCCCAGTTGGCGGCACTAGTGTCCGTGATGACACTGAATACGCTGAAAAACCAGGTTGACCTCGGTGAAGATATCAACCTGGTTGATCCAAGTCGTAATAATGCAGGCAACGCCAGCTACTACTAACTGACACCGTACCAGTAGGACAGGATATCGTCTACGGTGATTTTGCCGTTGCCCTTCTCCCAACTATCTTGATTAGATGGATTAGAATGCACGACATTACCACTCTTATCATGGGTGTAATATGTGGCATTGGTATTATTATTCTGCAGTCGGTGCACGTGGCCAGCAAGCGACTGGGGGCCGTCGTAACCTTGGGACTTCTCCATCAGCTTCTGTGCAGCCGCCGCTACGAGCGGATCACTATCGTGAAGCAGGGCCTGGAAAGCATCATTATTCATTCCTGAATCAAATTTCCCCTTCTCCAACAGGAAGTTGGCAGCGTCCTTGTGGCTATCAAAATGCGGCATGTTGTTAGCGTCATACGTCACTCCCGCTGGAGCGCCGTTCCCATTCGATGAAGTTATAACGCTCCCGCCATAGTATTTGAGGACGTCAGCCTCGCTGATGGTGCCATTTTTATTCCACTGCGTCAGACCCCTTGTCGCAAAATCCTCGCCACTATTTATTCGGCTTTGATTGTTGGACAGGTGAGCAGCGAGATTATTGGGATCACTAAGCAATTTTTTCGCCGCCGCCCTTGCAACCGGGTCGTTGCCGTATGGCCCCGAACCGTTTTGAAGGTCTACCAAGTCCTGTTTGCTTTTTGGAGGATTGAAGTATCCGTTGTTCATCAGATATTGGACCGAACTCTTCCCGGTACTATCGAGATTGATTTTGTCTATTTGTGTATTCGGGTCCGTTTTCGCTGTCGGGGGCGCGCCCGAGCTGGGGGGGGTGCTTGAGTTAGGGGGCGTGCTCTCGTATTTTTTCAGATCGTTCAAATCGTTGTTCCCGTCGATCGCGGAATCCTCGCCATCCTCGAGCGCCTTCTTTTTTTCCTGATCCGTTTTGGCGCTGTGGAGTGCCGCGATACGTTTGCCCAGCATGTCACTGTCACCTTGCGCCTTCTTGAGCAAATTTTGAAGCTCCGTTTTTTCTGAACCATCCGGGAGCGCTGCGAGCTTTTTATTTAGATCTGCGATCTTTCCATCCAGCGTCGCCTTCTGATTCGTCAAAAACTTTGCCATGTCTTCCGGGTCTGTGTTCTTGACGTGATAATCGACGTTATCCAGATCCTCTTTGGAGCCGTCATAATTCCTTTTGCCTTTATCAGCATGGCCGACAATCTCGCCGGTGTCGCCGTTGAAGATGATGCCCGTCTCCACGTCGTACATGTCGGGATCGTTATTATCCGGATCCACTTGCCGATATCGTGATGGATCACTGTATTGCTGGGGAATCTTGTAAGTCATGCTTTCTCTCCGACAGTTGATTGCGACAATAGCTGCCTCGATTATCTGGTTTTCCGCACGAACGCCAGCATTCGAACAGTTGATGCATTAGTGAGTGGCAGACGTGGCAGCATCGGTTCCATCTACCTGAACGCAGCATGTCTTCGCGACGTCAACACAGCTGACCATTGAAGGGATCCGTGATCTGCTGTTTGCGATAATCAATGCCACTTAATTCCCTGTATTGATCCATCGTTCGCTCGCTTCCAAGACCATAGCCCCCCCAGCAATCCATCGCCCATCAGATCGCGGTTCAACCGCTGCTTTGCGCGTTCGAGCAGCGTGCGGAAAGGCCCGCCGCGCATCGACTGCACTATGCCAGTGGTGTGTCAGGCAGGTCGTACCTTCTTTTTTGTACATATGATAAAGGGGCATCGGTTTGAAGTGCATCACGGCGTCGTCCGGAGTCAGCTTCTGTTCGGGATGGGGCCGTAGCATTAGGGTGCGTCATCAACTATGGCGAAGCCATACGGTCAGGCGGTGACAATCGGTTTGAATGAACGCGCAAGAAGCGCCTTGTGCTGGCTGCGCAAGATGTCATTCCAATCCGGCTCAAACAAGGTATGGGAATCGATTTGCAGCAGGAACGCTTCATCGCCATAAAGACTGAAGGCAATATTCCGTGCCCGGCTCACTCCCCGTCTGTCTTCCTGGTACGCACATGCCGGGTCTGCCGTGCGTTAGGCAGTGCGGCAATTGCTCCACGCTGATCCACGACATTCTGGTCTCCGACACCGACCGACAAGAGCGCCGATCTGGCTGCCTTGGCCATTGCATCATCCAAGGCAAAGACGAGCATCCCATCAACATACGACGCCACGCTTACAAAGATCGTCTCTTTGCCTTGTCAGTCATTTCTTTGTCTCCCGTTGCATTTCTCAGAAACTACACTTCAATCATCCCCACCGGCTGCACCTTCGCATGCTGCGTCAGTTCCGAGAAGGCGAACACTGGTACCGAGAAAAATTCCTCTTCAATGAGCTTGCGCACGGAACGGCGAATGTCGGCGGCGGTAACCAGCACGGGTGGCAGCGCCGGGGTACCGCCCGTGCCCGCCAGCTTGCCCAGGTTGTCCAGGATTGCCTGTTCGGTT
>DATEZO010000249.1:0-2116 GCA_035255485.1 Burkholderiaceae bacterium | reverse complement strand
GGGCTGAAACCGAAGCCGGCATGCAGTGGGTGGTCGCCGGGGAATGTCGACAGGCCCTGCAAGGTCGTGCTGACCGGCGCCTGCAGCAGCTCGGCGATGGCAACCAGTTCATCGGTTGCCGCGCGCGCGCCCCAGCCGACGAACAGGCCTGTCTTTTGCGCGCCCAGCAGCATGTCGGCGGCACGGCGGATCAACGCACGGTCCGGCGCCTGCTGATCCGGCTGCGCCTGCCAGCGCGGCAGCTCGCCTACTTCACCGGGAAACAGCTGCAGGTTGACCGGAATTTCGATCAGTACCGGCCCCGGCTCGCCGCCGGTGGCAATGCGATAGGCCTCGAAGATGGTCGGCACTACATCCTCGTGTCGCAGCACGCGAAAGGCCGCCTTCGTCAGGGGCTTGGCCAGCGCCATTTGGTCGATTTCATGCAATTGATAGCGCTTGCCGGTATCCGTGCGGATGCCGCCGGAGAAAATCAGCATCGGGATGCCGTCCAGTAAGGCTTCACCGATGCCGCTGGCGGCATGGGTGAAGCCGGCAGCGGGAACGATGGCCAGCGCCCCGATCGTGTCGCCGGCGGCACGGCTGACACCGTCGGCCATGAAGGCCGCCCCGCCTTCGTGCGTCACCAGCACCGGCGTCACGGACTGCGAATTGTTCAGTTCATCGTACAGCTCGGTATTGTGCACACCGGGTATGCCGAACGTGAATTTAATGCCGAGCTGTTCCATCGCATAGACGGCCAGCCATGCTGCAGTTTTCTTCATGCTTGTCTCCTTGATCTGATTAATTGTCAGGCTTTCATCCTGCGATCGCCCGTGCGGCGCGGCGTGCGCTATACACGCAGCCGCCGAGGAAGGTCCCTTCCAGTCCGCGCAATCCGTTCATGCCGCCGCCGCCGAAGCCGGCAGCTTCGCCCGCCGCATACAAGCCGGAAATCGGCTTGCCCGCCGTGTCCAGCACGCGGCTGTCGAGGTCGGTCTGGATGCCGCCCAGGCTCTTGCGGCTGATGATGAATTCGCGAATCGCGATCAGCGGCATGGCGTTTGGATCGAGAATTTTTCGGAATTTGCAGGTGCGTACGCGATCACCGCGCCATTGGCGCAAGTGCGCGATGCGCCGCAATTGCTCATCGTTATGCAGGGCCGGCCCGCGCGCGATCTCGGCATCGTAGGATTCGATCACCGATCTCACGGTCCCAAGGTCGACCGACCGGTCGCCCTGCAAGGCATTCATCTTGTCTACCAGTTCCGGCAGCGACGAAGCAGTCACGAAGTCAATGCAATTTTCGGTCATTTGCCGCACCAGCCAGCGGTTGCCGAGCAGCGTATCGCGCAGGAAGCCGGGAATGCTCTTGTCGCGCAGGGACGGATTGAACTCGGCGCCGGAGACGGCAAGTTCTTTAAGCGCGATTTTTTGATTGAGAATTTGCCAGGAGTACGCTTTTTCCTCGTGACAGATCCGGGTCACCAGCTCGCGCGTATCGAATCCGCCCACCAGCGGCTGCGGACCGATGCGTTCCCCGCGCCAGTTCAGCCACAGCGCGGAACGCGGCGGCACCAGCGACAGGCCATGCCCTACCTTGCGCGGACGCCAATGATGGACGCCCGCAGCATAGTTCCACATGCGGTCAAGATGGGTGACATTGCCGCCGGCAGACTGGACGGCGTCATGCAGCAGGCCATCGGCGAACTTGTGCGAACCATTGAGAATGGTCTGCGGCGGGGTATTCCACTCCGCGTGCCAGTGCTTGCGCACCCGGTCGATGCTGCCGTTGATGCCGCCGGTCGCCACCAGTACGGTATCGGCGCGCGCAGTGAATTCCTCGTTGCTGTCCTCGGTCGCGCCGCAGCAGCCGCTGATGCGCCCGGCCTGCATGCTCAAATCGTCCACCCGATGACGGAACGCGAGCGTCAGCGCCTGTCGCCGCGGGTGTGCCAGCAGCGTGCGGATCAGTTGCGTCGCCAGCCCGTGGCCAGTGCCCCAGGTGACATGCCAGCGCGGCACCGAATTGCCGCCGCCAAATTGCCCGCGCTCGACCCACAGCGGCAGCGGCAAAAATCGGATGCCGCGCTCCTTGAGCCAGCAGTAGATCTCGCCGTGGCTATCGTTCACATAA
>DATEZO010000248.1:0-6270 GCA_035255485.1 Burkholderiaceae bacterium | reverse complement strand
TCGCGCGGCAGCCAGGATTCGTCGCCGTATTTCGTCGCGAGATAGACCAGGATGGCATTGGAATCGGCCACCACCACGCCGTCGTCATCGATCACCGGCACCTGCCCGAACGGATTGAGCTTGAGGAATTCCGCGCCGCGCTGCTGGCCGGCGCGCAGGTCGATGTCGATCGCCGTGTAGGGCAGGCCCAGCAGGGACAGGAACAATTCGGCGCGATGCGCATGGCCGGAGATGATGCTGCGATAGAGCTTGATCGGGGAAGGAGCTTGCATGGCTGTCC
Source organism: Burkholderiaceae bacterium (assembly GCA_035255485.1). Taxonomy (GTDB): domain Bacteria; phylum Pseudomonadota; class Gammaproteobacteria; order Burkholderiales; family Burkholderiaceae_D; genus DATEZO01. The sequence continues at coordinate 5,990 of DATEZO010000248.1, read as the reverse complement.
TCGTTGTTTGTTGGAGGCTTGATTCTGGAGCAGCACGGATTCCAAATAAATATCAACAAACAAAATTGATTACTTCATAATCCGAAGTAATTCATTCGGCCATGAACATGCATGAACAAGCTCAGAGGCATTCAAACCTTCATTGAAATTGCCGAGCGCGGCAGCCTGACGGCAGCCGCCAACGCACTCGACACCTCGCTGCCGACCGTGGTGCGGCGGCTGGCAGAGCTGGAAGCCGGCCTGGGCGTGCGCCTGTTCAACCGCACCACACGCCGCATTCACTTGACGGATGAAGGGCAGCGCTACCTCGCGATCTGCAAGACCGCGCTCGGGCAGCTGGACGACGCCGAAGAAGCCTTGTTCAACACCAGTGGCAAGCCCTCGGGCAAGCTGGTGATCACCGCACCGGTGCTGTTCGGACGCCTGCACGTGGCGCCGCTGGTGATGCAGTTCATGCGCGAGCATCCCGAATTGAACGTGGAGATGGTGCTGCTCGACCGCAATATCGACCTGATCGAGGAAGGAATCGATGTGGCCGTGCGCATCGGTCATCTGGCGGATTCCACTCTGCACGCGGTGCCGGCCGGCGAGTTGCGGCGCGTGGTGTGCGCCAGCCCGGCCTACCTGAAGCAGCACGGCACGCCGCGCCATCCGTCCGAGCTGGCAACGCATTCCGGCATCCGTTTCACCGGACGCAGCGTCGTGAGCGAATGGCAGTTCCGCGAAAACGGGCGCGCGATTTCCGGGCGCTTCCTGCCGCGCTTTACCACCAACTCGGTGGAAACGGCGGTGGACGCCTGCCGCGATGGTGTCGCCATCGGCGCCTTTCTCACCTACCAGGTGCAGGCGCCGGTGCAGGCAGGAGAGTTGCGCCCCATCCTGCGCAAGTTCGAGACCGAACCGATTCCGATCCACCTGCTGTATCCGCATGCGAAGCTGATGTCGGCGCGGGTGCGCGCGTTCATCGATTATGCGGTGCCGCGGTTGCGGGCGAAGGATTTTGCGCGGTTGTGAAGAGGGGTTGCAGGCAGGAAAATAAGAATTCATTAATCGAGTCCGCCCCACCTCTTTGCCCCATAATGCAATGCTTACCGAGAAGCGGAACCTTGCGCCGATAAATAGTATTCTTGCCTCATGGTCGCAAACATACCAAACCTACTGCCCAATTTTGCCGATCTCCTGCTGGATGCGGTTTTCTTGGTCGATGTCCATGGCCGCGTCGTGTATGTCAATGCAGCATGCGAACGCATTTTCGGTTACACGCAAGCCGAACTCATCGGGCGAACATTAATCGACCTCGTCGCGCCCGAGGACCGCGCACGCACCTGGGAAGAAGCCATCCAGGTCATGTCGGGCCGCCCGAGGATCGGTTTCGAAAACCGCTACATCCACAAGGACGGCCACCAGGTCCATATCATGTGGTCTGCCCGCTGGTCCGAATCCGACCAATTGCGTATCGGCGTGGCGCGGGACGTCACCGAACGCAAGCATGCGGAAGAGATGCAAGCGGCAACCTATGCCATCGCCGAGGCCGCGCACCATGCTGTCGACCTCACATCCCTCTTTCGCGAAATCCATCAGATCATCTCGAAACTCGTACCAGTCGCCGCGTTCATCGTCGCCACGCGGGAGCCCGGAACGGAGCATCTGACTTTCCCTTACCAGATCGACATGCATGGCAACTCGGCCACGGTACAGGATCCGATCGCTCGCCGTTTTTGCGTTGATGCGATCCAGAGCGAAAAGCCTTCGCAGGCGGCGGCGAAAGCATTTGCGCCAGACGACCCGTCCGCCGCATCGGACGGCGACGCCGTCTGGCTGGCCATGCCGTTCATCACGCAGGATAAGGCCATCGGTGCGGTAGCAATGCGCAGCTATCCCGGCACCACCTACTCTGAAAAAGACATGGCCTTGCTGCAGTATGTCTGCGCGCAAGCCGCTACGGCCATCGAGCGCAAGCGGCTACATGCCGAGTTGCTGCGTGCGGCGCGCTACGACGAACTGACCGGGCTGCCTAACCGGCGTCTGTTCAGCGACAGGGCGCAGTTGGTGCTATCGCGATGCCGACGCAAGCAAGCCAGGTTTGCCTTGCTGTATCTCGATATCGACAACTTCAAGCAGGTCAACGACACGCTCGGCCACGAAGCCGGCGACCTGTTGCTGCAGGAAGTGGCAAGACGCTTGAGCCATTGCATACGTGCTGAGGACACTGTCGCCAGGCTGGGCGGCGACGAATTCGTGATGCTGCTGGAGGACATCCATTCAGCGACTGATGCAGCATCCGTCGCCAGCAAGATCCGCCAGGCAGTGCAGACACCCATCCATCTCACCGGCCAAGCCCTTTATACGGTGGCGAGTATCGGGATCGCGGTCTATCCCGAGGATGGCGTGGAGACGTCCCATCTGCTCAGGCATGCGGACAAAGAGATGTATCGGGACAAGATGGCGCGCAAGCGGTTGTAAGAGAAGCAGGTTTACGCCGTTCGAAGCGTGGATTACGCATGCTCGCAATGCATGCAGGGTGCGGGGGCAGCGTAATTAATCGAGTCTGATCTCATAAATTCCGCTGGCTTCGCTGACAGGCACCAGATTGATGGCGTTGGCGGTGACTGCATTCGGCTGCTGGCTTGGCGCCTGCTCGCCAGCGTCGTGTAAATAGGGGAAGACTTGATTCGGTTCCTGCGCCGTTACGGAGCAAGGCCGGTCAACCGTTGTTGCACCCGGTAGCAATCCGGATCAATGCCGCATGGAAAAACACGGCACGCATCACGCCGGCCTGCTTGAACCAAGCCGCTTTCAAGGGCTGCAGCAAAAGCATGTGCTCACACTCGCCACAAAAGTTAATGGCATGACAATTGCACCGCACCGATGTCCGGCAACGGACTTGCACGATGTGCGCCGGACAATCTTGATAAATCCGTATTCATATAATTTTTTAGGAGACTCTTATGCCGTCATTGATCGCGCTGGCCTTATCCATTGGCGTACTCGCCACAGCAGCAACCTGGTTGTTCCTTGGCCCGCTTGCCGCCCTAATGATGCAGGTGTGGCAAGCCTTCATTGCGTGGGCCTGCTTCTTTCACTGCGGCGGCGAACTCGCCGGCCTGAAAAAGACCGTCATCTGCATGGCGTTCGGCGCGGTAGTGGGGGCCCTGTCGGTCCTGCTTGCGGGCCAGCTCGGCGCGCTCGGAGCGTTTGCCGCCCCGGTCGCGGTCGGCATCGGCGCCACGGTCCTCGTGCTCGCGGCGCATCTCGGCATGCTCGGCACGATACCGGCATCCGTCTATGGATTCGCCGCTATTGCCGGACTCATTCTGCTCAAGGGCGTGGCCCCGCTGGATGCGCTCGCTCCCACAGTGCTCTCGATCGCCGTCGGCGCCGTTTTTGGCTTTGCCTCGGCAAAACTGGCGGCCGTGTTGACCAAGCCAGCTGCCGTTGAGCCGGCAGAAGCATAAGTCCGCCGTATCGAGAGATTCATTCCGCCGCACGCCCGGGCTCAATGGCGCCAGGGCGTGTCTGCCGCGGTGACGTCAAACAGGCGATTCGCCGCACCTTTCGCCTTTTGAAGCTGGTAATTTATGGGGTCAGACTCTGAGGTCTCCCCTCAAATTCGTCTTTCCCCCTTGGAATAAAGTGCCGGGTAGCAGGTGGGCAGCCGCAGCGGCAAGGCATGCATGACAGGTTTAGAGTTGCCTTCGTAGCGACCAAACTGCGAAGGGGCCCGCCATGCATGCCATCACCATGTTACACCGCCTGTTGTTGAAGAGCTGCCCGCATATCCACCAGAAGCGACTGGACAGTTTATGCGCTGTCACCGGCGCCGCCCTGTCCGGTTCCGCACTCACCTTGAGCGACCTCGGACGCGGCCTGGCCAGCCCTGTAAGCATCAAGCACAACATCAAGCGTGTGGACCGGCTGCTGGGCAATCAAGCACTGCATCAGGAACTGCCGCAGATTTACCAGGCGCTTGCGCAACAACATCTGGCACATCTGAAGCATCCGGTAATCCTGATCGACTGGTCGGATTTGACGCCTGATCGACGTTGGCAATTGCTGCGTGCTTCGCTGGCACGGGAGGGGCAGCTCGTCTTTCCCTTTTATGAATTGATGGCCGCGCTACGGCATTTGCGTCGGAAGTTTATGCAGGAGATTTGAGGGGAGACCTCAGAGTCTGACCCTACATATATGTGCTACGCGTGCTTGAAGCCCCCCCTTCGTTCGACCGCAATCAGTTGTGCACAGATGCCTTGCGATAGAGGATGCGGTTCCCGAGACGGAACTGTTCAACTTCACCGGCTTCTTCTAGCCGCTCCAAGGCGAGGAGAGTGACGGAAAAGGGAGCACTGTTACCGACCCAATACAGGTGGATGCCTTCCGGGGTGTCCGCTGCTGCAGGACGGAGATTGAGGTATTGCCGGATCTGTTCTGCCGTGTCCCTTACGAGATCGTAATCGGCAGTGACAGGAGGGGAATCGGGGAGTCGCGGCGGCCACGCAGAGGTATAGCCGGCGATCTTTCTGGCTTCCTTACCGATTTCGGTCAGCAGGGCCAGGTGCGGCTCCAAATTGCTGTAGTCGATGAAAGGCGTCACGACAACGATGGCTACGTCATCTTGCGGATGATAGACGACCAAGTTGACATAACCTCGATGCGTGCCGGCGTGTCCCAACCCCAGATCCACGTTGCTGCTGATGCCCAACGCATAAGTGGCATTACCGGCGGGTATGGCCGTCATCCGTTTTATCTGCTCCGGTGTCAGTGCCCCTCGACCGGAGAGCAGCGTTCTGATCCATCGCGCCATGTCAGATGGCGTACCGATGATATCCCCGGTCCCAACCCGGGAAGACATGTTGTCCTCTGTCGTCTCGAAAAAGCCGCTGCCGTCGCTGGAATAGCCGCGCAAGAAGGGAACTGGAAGCGTGGTGTCATTGGCGCCCTCAGGCATGAAAGTCTGTGTGAGCTTCATGGGGGAGAGGAAATTCTCCGTAATAAAACGGTCGTAGCTCTTGCCTGAGACACGTTCGATGATCTTTGCCAGGAGACTATAACCGGTGTCGCTGTAATGGTAATTGGCACCAGGGGCAAAGAAGGAGAGGTCGTTCAGAGCCACGACCTCTACCAGTTCATCCAGCGTAAATTGATGGCCGGGTTCGTTAAGCTCGGAACAAACATAGCTGTTGTAATATCGTCCGGCGTAGGGAGCACTACTGGTGACTGGGACCGGATTGTTGAAGACATCGAACACTCCGGCGCGATGCGACAGCAACTGCCGGATAGTGATCTGGTTCTTGAAAGGAATGTTGTAGCTTGGCGAGTCCGGCAGGTAGGGAACTGCCGTACCGGGGATCGTGGCGGTGACGACATCATCTATGTTTAACATTCCCTGCTGATCGAGCAGCATAACGGCCGCTGCGGTAAAGGTCTTGCTGACGCCGGCGATACGATAATGCGTGTTTTCATCGGTTGCGGCGGGCAGCCCTGCCGTGGCGGTCCAGGCCCCCTCCGGTGTCAGCAGGTGCACCAGCGCTCCCGCGACCTCCGGCAGATTATTGGCCGCCTTGTATGCCGCGTACTTGGTGCCGACCATTTCCTGAAGTTGAGCCTGGAGGGCGTCGGCATATGTCTGGCCGCCACCGCAGCCGGCAAGCATGAGAGGCAGCAGCAAGGCCGGCAAGATCCGCGCAACAGATTTCATGACAGGCCCCATTCATTGTCGTAATTGCCACATTGACCCAAGGGATTTCATTATCCTGGAACAAGCCCTACGCTTTTTCCCTGACAGACAAAAAAGGGGGCGCGCACCTCGCCCCCTTTTTTGACAAGTCGATCACCCCACCTTTGGCAACCTTTCCAGCGCCGCCTTGATCTCCTCCTCCGGATACGCATAATCCTGCAGCTTCCCGCTGAAGTAGCTGTCGTACGCGCCCATGTCGAAGTGGCCGTGGCCGGACAGGTTGATGAACAGCGTCTTGGCTTCTCCGCTTTCCTTG
>DATEZO010000247.1:0-2893 GCA_035255485.1 Burkholderiaceae bacterium | reverse complement strand
AACAGGATGTCAAGGCAATGGCACGCTGCATCAAGCTGGATATGGATTGCGCCCAGATTTGCCGCCTGGCCGCGGCTTACATGGCGCGCGGCAGCGAATTTGCGGGCATGGTGTGCAATGCTTGCGCGGAAATATGCGACGCCTGCGGCGAGGAGTGTGGGCAGCACCAGATGGAACATTGCCAGCGCTGCGCGCAAGCATGCCGCCGTTGTGCGGAGGAATGCCGGCGCATGGCTTCCGGTGCGATGCCGGGCGGCGCCAAAGGTGCCGGCGCGATGCCGGCCGGGCATGCCTGAGGCGAATGCGGGCAAGGCAAGTCATTGCCTCGCCCCTTACCGTAATAGTGCCGGCCTGAGCGGTGCGGCAGTTTAATGGTGGTGCATGTGGTCGCTTTCCGCCAGCTTGGCGGCAAACGGCGTAAACCGCGCCTGTTCCGGCTGCTGTCCGGCCAGTCCGATGGAGACGACAGCCTTCAGATTCGGGCTCGCCGCGAAATTGCCCGCACCTTTCATCAGGTTCTTTCCTTCCGGCTTGAGCTGCACGGTGGCTTTCGCGTTCGACAGGATGGTCGCCGTGCCGCTCGCGCCAGCCACGCTGACTTCCTTGCCGCCGTGATCGGTCACGTAGACCAGCACCTCGTTTGCATTGTCCTTGCCGGCCGGCTTGATGACTAGTTCGTAGTGATAGCCGCCAGCCATGCGCAGCTGGCCGCCGTTGGGTGCTTGCACGGTATCGAGGTAATCATTGGAATGCGCCGCTGCCACGCCGGCGGCGCCGATGCTCAATGCCATCACGACCAGGTTGAGTAATTTCATTTGGTGCTCCTTGCAGTTGAATGGCGCTTGCCGGCATGTTGGCCGGCAAGCAATGTATGTCGGCGTCGTTGTCACCGCCGACGAGCCGCTCCAGCGCGCTCGACAGCATGGCGGGATTGACGCCGTAGATCTTCAGTGCGATCGGCTGGCCGATCGAATATCAGTAGCGACAGAAGGCGATGCGCAAACAGATTGCGCCGGGAAATCGCACGCCTTCGCGGTCAGGCGAAGGTCAGGCGCGGAGGCCGAAAGAGTGGATCGAGGTGGGGGCTGGGCGCTGCGCCGGCAACTAGGCCGGGCTTGATGTCGGACGCGGAAAATGACGGCATCCGGCTGTCGGTGGCAGGGAAAAACGCTGAAGTGCACGATTGGCAGTAGGCGCACTGGCTGCATGTGTCGCCGCTCTTGGCCGACTTGCCGGATGCATGGTGCTGGTGATGATCCGCCTTAGCTTGCTGCGGCTGCTGTGCCTGCATCGCATGATGATGATGGGCATGCAGGTCGCTATCATGCGCTTGTGCCGCGGCGACTTGTTCGATACCGCTGGCTTCCTGCGCGCAATGCACCATCGCGGCTGCTGCCACATTGGTGAACGGCAGCGCGACACTTACCAGCAATATCAGGAAGAAGCGGATCAGGCGCATAGCTGTCGCATGCTAGCGGCCCTGAAATGCGAATGTCAATAGCGCCTTCCGGATCGGGCAGGCAAGGCGGCAGGCAGGCGCGTCGACGCAGCACTTTTCGCTTGACGCGCATCAAGGAGATTTCAGTGTCAAATCGGTAAAAAGAGATCATGAATCATGTCGTCGCGCGCGCCTTGCCACAAGCGGGATGCAACCGCGACGACGCACTCAGCCCAACCAGGAGGAAGACCGATGATGTGGACCCATGCAATGGAATGGCACTGGCTCGAATCGCTCGGGCTGGCCCTGTTCTGGCTGATGATCATCTTGCTCGCCCTCGTACCGACGAATTACCTGCGCGATGAATGGATGACGCTCGTCGAATCCGACCTGGACGAGGCTGACCGCCGCGCTGCCTCCGGCGCGAACGGCTAGTGTCGCCCCTGTCTTCCGTCTTGGTGTCCGAGCAGCCGCCCTTTGGCGCGGAGATGCAAAAACTGACAGCATCGTTCGCGCTCGATTCTTTTGTTGCGTAGCACGCGTTGTGCTTGGGCAGCACGCTATGCGCGATGGTGGGACAATGATGCATGCGCCGCAAAGGCAAGCATGACAAAACGGCATGCCGTTCCCGAATTCCGCACACCCTGAAGGAGATGCAATGCAGATCAACCAACGTTGCGCGAGCCTGTTGCTCGCGCTTTGCGCGCTTGGCTGGAGCGTACACGCGCCCGCGCAGCAATCGCAGGCCTCGGGCCTGCAGGGAAAGCTGGCCAGCGCCTTATCCGGCAGCAAGGAAGAGGCATTGCTGGAGCCGGACGAGGCGTTCAAGCTCAAAGTCTCGGCGAAAAGCGGCGGCACCGTGGCCGCCGAGCTGGTGCCGGCCAACGGGTATTACCTGTACAAGGAACGAATCCGCTTCACGCTCAAGAGCGGCGACGCTGCCATCCGTGCCGTGAAACTGCCGGTCGGCGAGATGAAGAACGACTTGATCCTGGGGCGCACCGAAGTGTACAAGAAGGCGGTGCCGGTCGAGATCGCGCTCGACAAGGGCACCAAGGGCAAGGCCGTCACGCTGGTGGCGTCGTACCAGGGCTGCCAGGAAAAGCTGGGCGTTTGCTATCCGCCGATCGAGAAAAGCGTGAACCTGGTGTTGCCGTAACAGTCGGAAGAGGTCGAAGCTTGGCTTGATCCAGGCCGAAAGCCGTGATGTGCCGGTGCTGGTTTCCGCGCCGGTTGAAATTGATGAATGGAATTTCCCTCATGAAGAAGCTGATGATTGCTGCGGCGCTTGCCGTTGTCTCCACCGTTGCGCAAGCCTCCGGCGAAGCGATCACCGTGTATAAGGATCCGGACTGCGGCTGCTGCGAAGGCTGGATTGCATACCTGCGCGAGTCCGGCTACAAGGTCAAGGCAGTCAATTCCAACGACATGTCCGCCATCAAGAAGCGCCTTGGC
>DATEZO010000246.1:0-3126 GCA_035255485.1 Burkholderiaceae bacterium | reverse complement strand
CTGGGCGAAGATCGGCGGCGCTTCGCCGACCGTGCCGAAGTCGACGCTTCCCACATTCAGGCCCTCCAGCAATTGCGGGCCTGCCGGGAATTCAATCCACTTCACGTCGATGCCTTGTGCGGCCAGCCTTTTGTCCAGCGTACCGCGCGCCTTCAGGATCGTCAGCGTCCCGTATTTCTGGAAGCCGATGCGCAGCGTTGCCTTGCCTTGCGCCCGCACCGGCCCTGACAGCGCAGCCAGCGCGCCGACGGCTGCGGCGGACAGCACGCCCAGGGCGCGCCGCCTGGCATGGCGTTTTTCATTCGAGATGGTCATGTGTTACCCCTTTCTTTTTGTTGATCGAAAAATTGGGAATACGCGCCTCCCGGCCGCCTGCGAGAGCGGCTTGTCGGCGCCGTCAGGATGACGGCCATTGCATGGGGGGAAGCGTTGGCGGGCGGAATCAGACGCTACATCGGACCTGCGAAAACGGAACCGGAGTAAATTCGGTAGCGCTGGCACTGCGCAACGCGCTCAAGCTGGCCGACAGGTGCTCGACACCTTCTGCCACGCGCTGCGCAATCGCAGGGTCGAGCGCCAGCCCCTTGTCGGTAGTCCAGATCACCTGTGCTTCGGTCGCGTAAATGCTGGGCAGAACATGCTTGGCGCCCAGCGCGGAGAGCACCGGACGCAGCGCATAATCCAGCGACAGCATGTGCGACTGGCTGCCGCCGGTGGCCAGCGGCAGCACCAGCTTCCCGGCAAGGCCATCCTGCGGCAGCACGTCGAGGAAGGCTTTGAGCGCGCCGCTATAGGCTGCCTTGTACACCGGCGTGGCAATGACGACGGCCGCCGCCTGCGCCACCTGGGCGCGCGCCAGCCTGATGTCGGCATGATTGAAGTCGGCTTGCAGCAGGGCCTGCGCCGGCAGGTCGATCACGTGCAGCTGCGATTGGCGGTGTCCCAGCAGCGCCAGCCGTTGACCGACATGCTGCAGCAGTCGGGTGGACCGCGATGGAATCGAAGGGCTTCCGGCCAGCAGGAGGATAGTCATTGTTTTTTCCTCTGGCGGGAGTTACTTGCGGCCCGGCTGATAGATCTGATCGAACGTGCCGCCATCGGCAAAGTGCGTCTTCTGCGCCTTGGCCCAGCCGCCGAACACGTCATCGATTGTGAACAGGCTCACCTTCGGAAATTGCGCCGAGTACTTCTTCGCGATCTTGTCGTTAATCGGGCGATAGTAGTTCTTGGCGGCGATCTCCTGGCCCTCGTCGGTGTACAGGTATTGCAGATAGGCTTCCGCGGCCTTGCGCGTGCCGCGCTTGTCGGCCACCTTGTCCACCACGGCCACGGGCGGCTCGGCCAGGATGCTCTGCTGCGGCGCCACGATTTCAAACTTGTCCGGGCCGAGTTCCTTGATCGCGAGAATCGCCTCGTTTTCCCAAGCGATCAGTACATCTCCGATGCCGCGCTCGACAAAGGTGGTGGTCGCGCCGCGTGCGCCGGAATCGAGCACGGGCACGTTCTTGAAAATCTTCGCCACGAAATCCTTTGCTGTTGCCTCGCTGCCGCCCGGTTGCTTCAGTGCATAGCCCCACGCCGCGAGATAGTTCCAGCGAGCGCCACCGGACGTCTTCGGATTCGGCGTGATGACCTGCACGCCCGGCTTGATCAGGTCGCGCCAATCCTTGATGCCTTTCGGATTGCCTTTGCGTACCAGGAACACGATGGTCGATTTGTAGGGCGCGCTGTTGTGCGGCAAGCGCTTCTGCCAATCCTTTGCGATCAGCCCCTTGCCGGCGATTTCATCGATGTCGTAAGCCAGCGCCAGCGTGACAACGTCCGCATCCAGGCCGTCGATCACCGAGCGCGCCTGCTTGCCGGAGCCGCCGTGCGACTGCCTAACCGTGACGTTGTCGCCGCCCTGCGCCTTCCACTTTGCGGCGAATGCCTTGTTGAAGTCCTGGTACAGCTCGCGCGTCGGGTCGTACGACACATTGAGCAGCGTGAGATCGGCGGCATAAACAAGCGGCGCGGACGGTGCGACGAGCGCGGCGGCCAGCGTCGCCAGGATCAGTTTTTTGAGCATCTGTTTTCTCCCTCAAGATGTTTTGATGTCGGAAGATCACAGGTTATTGAAATGCCCATCAAATCAGAACGAATACTTTTACCGTTCTTTATTCGCTTTTTTCATATTGATGATTTCGAGAGGGAAATACCGGCGGCCGGGCGGCCACCATAGAGCGCAGGCGCACAGGCCGCTCAGTTGAAGCGCCCTGCCACTCCTGCCACACTGTAACGTCCCGCACCCAGCAGTGCCACGGTCAGCGCGGCGGCCAAAAACATGGCTTGCAGCTCGAGCGCCCAGCCACCGGTCTGCGACAGCGTGAAGAACTGGGTGGTATGCACCAGCAGCACGGCGACGACCATGTTGATCGCAATGACAAGCGCCGCCAACCGGGTCCACACGCCGAACAGCACGAGCAGCGGCGCAATCACTTCACCGATATACACCAAGTAACCCAGCGCCGGCGGCATGCCGACCTTGGTCACCATTTCCGTAATAAAGCCGACGCCCCCCAAGACCTTGGAAACGCCATGAAAGAGGATCATTGCCGCCAGCGTCGCGCGCAAAATCAGTTTCCCGAAATCCTCCGAAACAGCGCCTGTTTCTTTCCCATGCATGACCGTCTCCTTTCATCGGCTAAAGGCTCGCTTGAGTTCAGATACTTGAAAAAGCGGAATGGTTCTTTCGCCAACTCCCTCCCTCGCACTCGCTTGTCATTGCGCAAATGGCATTTGCCTGACGCGGCACAAGTAACGTTCGCACCAATTCTGCCTATGCTTGTGTAGCAGGGTTGTCTCAATTTATTCCCGAAAGGAGCATCATGAGCACACAGAAGAACGTCGCCATTTTTGTCGGCAGTCTGCGCAAGGATTCGCTAAACCGGAAAATGGCCAATGCCCTCATCGCGCTGTCGCCACCCTCTCTGCGGATGGAGATTATCGAGATTGGCGACCTGCCCTTGTACAACCAGGACTTCGATCCCGATCCGCCGCAACCGGTGCGTGATTTCAAGCAGCGCGTGCAAGCGGCCGATGCCGTCCTGTTCATCACTCCGGAGTACAACCGCTCGGTGCCGGGCG